>DASXVK010000717.1:0-3114 GCA_036504295.1 Polyangia bacterium | reverse complement strand
GGCGATGGCGGCCTCCGCGGCCCCGCGCACCTCCGCGCCGAGGTCGACCTGAGTGGTCTCGGGGCGGCTGAGCTCCAGGGCCGCCGCCCCGTCGGGCGCGGGCGGCGCCGGCGGTGCGGCATCACCGCCGGCTGGCGCGTCCCCGGCCCGCCGCCCCCGCAGGCCGCGCTCGACCTCGGCCGCGCGCTCGACCAGGCTCTGGAGCAGGCGGCGGACCGCCGCCGCGCTCTCCGGGATCCCCAGCACCACTCCGCGCCGGCCCGACTCGCCGCGGCCGACGCGCACCACGGTCGCGTCGCAGGACAGCTCCTCGCCCTCGTCGACCTCGATCGTGAGCGGCACGGTGGCGCCGGCGCGCAGCGTGCGCTCCGTCAGGACGAAGAGCGCCGTGGGGCTCACCGTGGTCGCGACCGCCTCACCCGCGCCCTTGAGGCGCACCGGCAGCTCGAGGGCGACGCGCGGCGAGCGTCGCCGCTCGGCCAGGATGTCGCGGAGCACGGCCGCGAGCGCGGCGACGTCCTCGCCCCGCGGCACGATCCAGTCGGCGAGGGCGGCGTGCAGCGGGTCCTTCCCCCCGCGCGTCAGCCCGACCACCACGGCGCCGCCGCGGCGGGCCTGGCGCAGGGTGTCCGCGAGCGACGGCGCGACCTCGTCGAGGTTGACGACCAGCAGGAAGGGCTCGCCGGCCTCGATGAAGGTCTGCACCTCTTCCACGTCGCCGGCGCACAGCAGCGCGTACTGCTTGGACGGGAAGTGCTCGAGGAACCCGCAGAACAGGTCCTCGTCCCCCAGAACCACTATGGCGACCAGGGCAGCCATCGGACGCGAGCGTCCCCTCCCCCATGCTACCGCGACCTTGAGGAAACACTAAGCAGACAAAGAAAGGCCCGCGGGTGGCGCCCGCGGGCCTCGCTTCACGACCGGAGGGGTCTCGACTACATGCCGGGCATGCCGCCGTGGCCGTGGCCGGCGTGGCCGGCGCCCTCGTCTTCCCGCTTCGGCTTCTCGGCGACGAGCGCCTCGGTGGTGATCATCAGCGACGCCACCGACGCGGCGTTCTGGAGCGCGGTGCGCACGACCTTGGTCGGGTCGATGACGCCGGCCTCGATGAGGTCCTCGTACACCTGCGTCTGGGCGTTGTAGCCGTAGGAGCCCTTGCCGTCCTTGATCTTGTTGACGACGATCGAGCCCTCGATGCCGCCGTTCTCGGCGATCCAGCGGGCGGGATCCTCGATGGCGCGGCGGACGATGTCGATGCCGAACTTCTGCTCGAGCGGCCCCTCGAGCTTCTCGAGCGCCGGGATGCAGCGGATGAGCGCCACGCCGCCGCCCGGGACGATGCCCTCCTCGACGGCCGCGCGGGTCGCGTGCAGGGCGTCCTCGACGCGGGCCTTCTTCTCCTTCATCTCGGTCTCGGTGGCCGCGCCGACCTTGATGACGGCGACGCCGCCGACGAGCTTCGCCAGCCGCTCCTGCAGCTTCTCGCGGTCGTAGTCCGAGGTGGTGTCCTCGGCCTGGGCGCGGATCTGCTTGACGCGGCCCTCGATCTCCGCCTTCTTGCCGGCGCCGTCGACGATCGTGGTGTTGTCCTTGTCGACCGTGATGCGCTTGGCGCGGCCGAGGTCCTTCAGGGTGAGGTTCTCGAGCTTGAGGCCGAGGTCCTCGGTGATCGCCTGCCCGCCGGTGAGGACGGCGATGTCCTTGAGCATCTCCTTGCGGCGGTCGCCGAAGCCCGGCGCCTTGACCGCGCAGCACTGCAGCGTGCCGCGGAGCTTGTTGACGACCAGCGTCGCCAGGGCCTCGCCGTCGACGTCCTCGGCGATGATGAGGAGCGGCTTGCCGGCGCGGGCGATCTGCTCGAGGACCGGCAGCAGGTCCTTCATGTTCGAGATCTTCTTCTCGTGGATGAGGACGAAGGCGTCCTCGAGCACGGCCTCCATGCGCTCGGCGTCGGTGACCATGTACGGCGAGAGATAGCCGCGGTCGAACTGCATGCCCTCGACGACGTCGAGGGTGGTCTCCATCGACTTGGCCTCCTCGACGGTGATCACGCCCTCCTTGCCGACCTTCTCCATCGCCTCGGCGATGATCTTCCCGATCGTCTGGTCGCCGTTCGCAGAGATGGTGCCGACCTGGGCGATCTCCTTCTGGCCCTTGGTCGGCTTCGACATCTTCTTGAGCTGCTCGAGCACGACCTCGACGGCCTTGTCGATGCCGCGCTTGATCTCCATCGGGTTGTGCCCGGCGGCGACCATCTTCGAGCCCTCCTTGAAGATGGCCTGCGCGAGCACGGTCGCGGTGGTGGTGCCGTCGCCGGCGACGTCGGAGGTCTTGGAGGCGACCTCCTTCACCATCTGCGCGCCCATGTTCTCGAACTTGTTCTCGAGCTCGATCTCCTTGGCGACGGTGACGCCGTCCTTGGTGACCGTGGGGGCGCCCCAGGACTTCTCGATGACCACGTTGCGGCCGCGGGGGCCGAGCGTGACCTTGACCGCGTTGGCGAGGGTGTTGACCCCGATGAGGATCTGCGCGCGAGCCTTCTCGTCGAAGAGTATCTCTTTGGCGGACATGTGTCGGTCTCCTTAATTGACCCGCAGCGGGGCTACTTCTCGAGCACGCCGAGGATCTCGTCCTCGCGCAGGATCAGGTGCTCGACGCCGTCGATCTTGATCTCGTTGCCGCTGTACTTGCCGAACAGGATCCGGTCGCCCTTCTTGACCTCGAGCGGGCGGACCTCGCCCTTCTCGGTGACCTTGCCACTGCCGACGGCGATGACCTCGCCCTCGACCGGCTTCTCCTTCGCGGAGTCCGGGATGATGATCCCGCCCTTGGTCTTCTCTTCTTCCTGGACCCGCTTGACCAGGATCCGGTCCTGCAACGGACGAATCTTCATGGAAGCCTCCTCAGGTACCTGCCCGCTCTTGGCGGCGGGGCGATTGCACTTGTCAGCACTCGGGGACTGCGAGTGCTAGCGCGCGGAATATAAATCCCCCCGGGATATCCGCAAGACCCTACCTGACCGGGGCGTGCCATTCTGTAAGTCTTCCTGAGGCGGGCGCAAGGGGGGAACCGCCCGTTTTTGGCGGATTGCGCGGCCGCGCGCGGCCGCACGGT
>DASXVK010000716.1:0-2394 GCA_036504295.1 Polyangia bacterium | reverse complement strand
TCCGCCTGGGTCGACGAAGTCCTCACGACTCTCAGCGCGTGGCGGGTCAGGTCGGCGCCGGAGGCCACGACCACGCGGTAGGCCGCCTCAGGGCTCGCCGGCTGCCACTCCAGGCGGACGAGAGCTTTGCCCTTCACCGCGCCGAAGACAGTGCCGTCCTCGGGGCTCACCAGGTAGTCCCGGGGCTCGGAGCGCTCGCAGAAGATGCGACGCGCGAAGCCGAAGTCGCCCAGGCGCGCCGCGGCGTCCATGGCGGCCACCCGCCAGGCGTAGGTGGCGTCGCGCGCGGGCAGGGCGACCGCGTGGCTGGCCCCCTCGACGATCTCGTCGACCATCAGCTCGTCGAAGGACAGGTCCTCGGCGACCTGGACCCGGTAGGCCCGCGCGCCAGCGACGGGCTCCCAGCGCAGCGGCACGGAGCGCCCCGCCATGCACTGTAGGCGCGCGTCGACGCGGGGGCTGAGGCTCTCCGGGAACGGGGGGAGCGGTTCGATGCGCAGGCCCTGGGCGCCGATCTCGGCCGACAGGCCGCGCGCCGTGTCCTGAGTCGGCGAGCCGTCGACCGAGATGAGCGCCGAGCCCCGCCGCGCAGTGACGTGCAGGGCCCCCGAAGCGACGGAGACGTCTACTACCGCCGGCTCGTCGCCCTCCGGGCGCGCGACCACGTCGACGAGGCGGCCGTCCGGAGTGCGGAAGGCCAGCGGCGGCGAGGCAGTGCCCGCCCCCGAGTGCTGGCTCTGCACGGTGCCGGCCTCGAGCGCGACCACCGGCCGTGATTCCGTGCCGGTGCGCAGCAAGCCGATCTCCACGACGCTGTTCGCCTCCACGCGCAGGCTGGCCCCGCCGACCACGGCGACCCGGCTGCGGCTCCGGGGGCCGGTCCGCAGCCAGTCCCCCTCGCGCAAGGTCGTGCCCAGCAGCGCAGGCTCCCAGAAGGCCTCCCCGACGCGCCGCACCTGCACGTCCCCCACCACGGCCGCGCAGGTGGCGACGATGCCCAGCATCCTGCCGGTGTCCGCCTCGCCATCGCTGCGCCCCCAGGGGCGGCAGCCGGCGACGACCGGCAGGGCGAGCGCCACGGCGAGGAGCGCGAGGGCGCGAAGCGGAGGACGAAGCGGCATCGGGCTACCACGCCTCCTCGGCGCCGCGGTCGGGGGCCGGCCCGTCGAAGAGTCCCGGCGCTGGTCCGTTGACGTCCACGGACGGCAGGGCCGCGGCCGAGTCACGCGCCGGGCTCGCGCTCAGGGTGCGGTAGTCCCGCGCGGCGGGGTCGAGGAAGAGCGGGTCGGCCGCGAGCGTCGCGGGATCTCCGGCGAGGCAACCGTCGTTGGCGTTGCCGAACAGCAGGTGCCCCTCGCGCTCCTGGAAGGTGACGCCCCCGCACTCGGCGGCGAGCACCGCGTGCCGGGTGAAGACGCTGTTGCGCAGCACGTGGCCCGCGCCGCCTCGGAACTGGATGCCGGTGCCGTTGTCGTCGAAGGTCGCGTGTCGCACCTGGATCGGCCCGCTGCAGTCGACCTCCGCCACGATGGCCTGCTGCAGGCCGGCGAAGACGGAGCTCTGCACGACGAGCGGCGCGGGCCCAGCGCAGGCGGCGAGGCGGACGCCCAGGGGCGAGTCGAAGAAGCGGGAGAAGAGGAGCTCGGCGCGGGCGGAGTCCTTGCCCACCTCCACGCAGGTCGCGCCGCAGCGCTCCATCCGCACGCGGCGCAGCGTGGCCGCACCCTCCGCGCGCACCAGCGGCCCGTCGTGCAGGTGGCAGTCGACCAGCTCCAGCTGCGCGCCCTCCCGCACCACCACGAGCGCCGCGGCGCCGGTGAGCTCGAGGCCGGAGAGGACGGCCGTACCCGCGGCGACCTCGAACTGCGCCCCGCGGAGGACGACCCCCTCCGGCGCTAGGATCTCCACATCCGCGGTGATGACGAACGGGGACGCGGGGTCGAGGGTCATCGGTCCGGAGAAGCCGATCGCCTTCCCGCCCTTGTCGTTGGAGGAGGCGATCGCCTCGCGCAGCGACAGCTTCCCGTCGGTACCGGAGTTGCCGGGACACTTGCCCCCGTCGTCGACGTCGCTGGCGGTGTCCACCAGGCAGAGGTCCGAGTTGGCCACGTCCAGCACCCGCCGCTGGGCATAGCCCACCAGCCCCTCGGGGTTGCGCACGGCCACCCGGGCCTCGTAGACGCCCTTCGGAAAACCGTGGGAGGCGGTCTTGGTGAAGCACCAGGGCGTCCAGGGCGGGGGGCCGCTGGCGGCGCCGGTGAAGTCGAAGCTCACCTCGAGGGCGGAGGTGGGGCAGTTCAAGTCGGTGGAGGCCGAGGCGTCGAAGGTGACGCTGCCGTTGTGCACTACCGGCGGGATGGCGTCGAGCCGCACCAAAGGGGCCAGCACGTTGCC
>DASXVK010000715.1:0-50419 GCA_036504295.1 Polyangia bacterium | reverse complement strand
CTCCCCAGCCTCAAGCGCGACGTCGCGCTCTTCCCGCCACTGTTGCTCGACCGCCTCGGCCCGCTGCCTCAGCTCCTCGGCAACCACCTCCCGCTCAAGTCCGATCCGGAGGGGGGTAACGATGTCCCGGCTCATTACCGTCAGCGCTGAAGCAGCTCCCTCAGGTACCGCCCCGTATACGACCCCGCCACCCGCGCGACGTCCTCCGGCGCGCCCTCGGCCACGAGCGCGCCGCCGGCGGCGCCGCCCTCCGGTCCGAGGTCGATCACCCAGTCGGCGGCCTTCACCAGCTCGAGGTTGTGCTCGACGACGACGACCGTATTGCCCGCGTCGACGAGGCGCTGCAGGACGCCCAGCAGCCGGGCGGTGTCGGCCAGGTGCAGGCCGGTGGTGGGCTCGTCGAGGAGGTAGAGCGTGCGGCCGCGGGCGCGGCGGCCCAGCTCCTTCGCCAGCTTCACGCGCTGGGCCTCGCCGCCGGAGAGCGTGGTCGCGGGCTGGCCGAGCTGGAGATAGCCGAGGCCGACGTCAGCGAGCACCTGCAGGCGCGAGACGGCGGCGGGCACGTCCGCGAAGAGCGCGAGGGCCTCCTCGACGGTCATCTCGAGCACCTGCGCGACGTCGTGGCCGCGGTACTGCACCGCGAGCGTCTCGCGGGTGAAGCGGCGGCCACGACAGGCGGGGCAGCGCACCTCGACGTCGGGCAGGAAGTGCATCTTGACCGTCAGCACGCCGGCGCCTTCACAGCGCTCGCACCGCCCACCCGGGACGTTGAACGAGAAGTGCCGGGCGGGCACGCCGCGGCTGCGAGCGTCGGGCGTGGCGGCGAACGCCTCGCGGATCGCGGTGAACGTCTCCGAGTAGGTCGCGGCGTTCGAGCGCGGGATGCGCCCGAGGTGGTCCTGGTCGATGGTGATGACCTTGGCGACGTGCTCGCAGCCGTCGATGGCGTCGTGGGCGCCGGGGGCGTCGCCGGCGCCGTAGAGGCGCTGGCGCAGCGCGCGGTCGAGCACGTCGAACACGAGCGAGGATTTCCCCGACCCGGACACCCCCGTCACGGCGACCAGCACGCCGAGAGGCAGGCGGACCGTGACGTCCTTGAGGTTGTGCTGGCGCGCGCCGTGGATCGTGAGGGCGTCGCCGGCAGCGGCGCGGCGGCGCGGCGGGACCGGGAGCGAGGCGCGCCGCGCCAGGTAGTCCCCGGTGATCGACCCGGCCTGCCCGGCGATCGCGGCCGGCGGTCCGGCGGCGACCACCTGCCCGCCGTGCTTGCCCGCCCCCGGGCCGAAGTCGACGACGTGGTCCGCGGCGGCGATCACCTCCAGGTCGTGCTCGACGACGAGGACGGTGTTGCCGAGATCGCGCAGGCGGCGCAAGAAGGTGATCAGGCGGCGCGTGTCGCGCTGGTGCAGCCCGATCGTGGGCTCGTCGAAGACGTAGAGCACACCGGTCAGCCCCGAGCCGAGCAGTGACGCCAGGTGCAGGCGCTGCGCCTCGCCGGCGGAGAGGCTCGGCGAGGCGCGGTCCAGGGTCAGGTAGCCGGCGCCGACCTCGACGAGCCGGGCGATGCGCTCGCGCAGATCGGCCAGGATGGGCCCCGCCATCAGCATCTCGTCCGCGCTGAAGATTCCGGGCAGGCCACCCAGCCAGGCGCCGAGATCGTCGAGCGGCAGGCGCGACACGGGGACGATGCCCTGCCCGCTCACGGTGACGGCCCGGCTCGCGGCGCGCAGGCGCGTGCCGGCGCACGCGGGACAGGCCTCGGTGACCAGGTACTCGTCGAGCTTGTCGCGATACTCGGCGTCGTCGATGCGCTCCGCGTAGCGGCGCAGGAGGTTGGTCGCGAGGCCTTCGAAGCGCCCCGCGCGGACGGTGGTCGGAGGGTCGACGTCCGGAAAGTGGCGGCGAAAGCGCGGGCTCTCCACGCCATACAGCAGCAGGTCGCGCTGCGCCGCGGTGTAATCCTTGACCGCGCGCGTGAGATCGAGCTCGAGGCGGTAATGCGCCGCGGCCTTCTGCAGGGTCGCAGTGTAGTATTTGACGTAATTGGCGTCCCGACCGGTGATGGCCCCCGCGGGGATGCTCTTCTCCTCGTCGACCAGGCGCCTGACGTCGGCCTCGTGCACGCTGCCGAGCCCGGTGCAGGTCGGACAGGCTCCCGCCGGCTTGTTGAAGGAGAAGTGCGCCATGCCGAGCTCCGGCACCGGCGCGCCGCAGCGCGGACAGGGGAAGGCCTCTTCCGGGGCCTCGTCGTCGGCGGTGGACTCGCCGTCCCAGTCCGCGTGCGACGGATCGGTCGACGGCGCGATGTCCTGGCCGCACGCCGGGCACGGCCGGTGCCCCAGCCGGGCGAAGAGCACGCGCAGATACGTGTACACCTCGGTGGCCGTGCCGACGGTGGAACGCGGGCTGTGGTTGCTCCGGCGCTGGTCGATGCTGATGGAGGGGCACAGCCCGGTGATGGCCTCCACCGGCGCCTTCGCCAGTCCCCAGGTGACCAGCCCGACCGACTCCAGGTACTGCCGCTGGCTCTCCTTGTGCAGGATGTCGAACGCGAGGGTGGACTTGCCCGATCCGGACAAGCCCGTCAGGACCACGAGCTGGTCCTTCGGGATCGTGAGGCTGACGTGCTTCAGGTTGTGCAGCCGCGCGCCGCAGATCGTGATCTGGGCCGTCATCGGACGCCCACCGCCCCCTCAGTCAACAACGAGGCTCACCTCCGGCTCGCCTCAGGCAACAACGAGGCTCGCCTCCGGCTCGCCTCAGGCGCCCGCGCCCCCGCGCAGCACCTTCAGCTTCACCGCCAGCGCCTCCGGCGTCGGCGCCGGCTTCGCCGTGGCCGCCGTCGCGCGCTCCCGCGCCGCCGCGGCCTTGGCCTCGTGCTCGGTGCGCCGCTTGCCCTCCTTCTCCCGGGCCGCGGCGCGGTCCCACAGGTGCGCGGCCTCGAGCCAGGCCCGCGCCTCGGTGGCCGTGTCCGCGGCGTCCTGCGCCTTGGCCTCGGCGGCCTCGGCCTTGTCCACGTGCGGGTTGCGACCGAATCCCATGGAGCTCCTCCGGCAAGCGTGAGCCACCCTCGTACCGCATTCTTGAACACTTGTCCAGTGAGCCCGCGCGACGCGGGCGGAGGCGAACGTCGCCGAGAGCCTGCTCGCCGGCGAGCGGTGGCGCGAGGTGCTCGCCGCGCGGAGGTAGCGGGCGGCCCTCAGCGCGCCGCGCCCGGGAGCGTCGCGGCCAGGTACTCCATCGGGATGACGAGGTCACGCTCGCCCTGGAAGGCCGCGGCGCGGGCGACGGCGACCGGGCCCTGCCCGGCGATCTTCGCGAGCAGGGCGGCGTGGTCGGCGAAGCGCTGCTCGGCCTCGAAGGTGCGCACGGCCGTCGGGCCCGCGGCGATGATCGCGGCGGTGCTCGCGCGGACGCGCTCCTCCTCGGCGGTGTGGTAGGCCCAGGTCGACCCGGGGGAGTGGTCGAAGACGACGACGCGCGGCGCCAGCCCGGCGGCGTGGCGCAGCGCGGCCGCCGGATCGTCGAGCTCGTGGAGGCTGAACTCGAAGAGCACCACGTCGGCGCGCGCGGCGAAGGCCATGAAGTCGACCGCGTGGAAGGAGCAGCGGTCGAGGAGCTCGCGCTCGGCGAGCGCCGCGCGCAGGCGGGCGAGCGCCGCGGCGTCGGGGTCGACGGCGGCGAGCCGCGCGGCGTCGGCGTACACGTCGACGAGCTGGCCGCCGCCCGCGCCGACCGAGACGAGCGAGCAGCGCGCGAAGCTGCAGGTCGAGCGCAGGTTCGCCACCAGGGCCGTGAGGTCGGTCGCCATGAGTCGTAGTCCTCCCCGTTCGACTGTGGCCGCCTCGGGCCGGCGCTGTCAACCGCGCCTGCCGTGCCGCGCCGGCCTTGCCCGCCGCGCGCGGTCTGCCACAATCGCGCCCGCATGCCTGCCCCGCACGAGGTCGTGGTGATCGGCAACGTCGGCGTCGACACGAACGTCTATCTCGCCGGCGACCGGATCGATCTCACGCTCGAGTCGAGCTTCACCCGCAACCTCGACTGCGTGGGGCAGGCCGGCGGCTACTCGAGCCGGGGCTATGCGCGCCTCGGCGTGCGGACCGCGTTCATCGGCCACGTCGGCGACGACCATCACGGCGCCCTCGTGCGCGCGACCTTCGCCCGCGACGGCATCGACACGACGGCGCTCTTCGTCGATCCCGCGGGGACCGCGCGCAGCGTGAACCTCGTCACGCCGGACGGGCGCCGGCGCAACTTCTACGACGGCAAGAGCCACCTGCAGCTGCGCCCCGACCACGGCGTGTGCCGGGCGACGCTCGCGGGCGCGCGCCTCGCGCACGTGCACCTGGCGAACTGGGCGCGCGAGCTGCTGCCGCTCGCCCGCGAGCTCGGCCTGGTCGTCGCCTGCGACCTGCAGGACGTGGTGGCGCCGGACGACCCGTACCGGCGGGACTTCGTCGCGCAGGCGGACATCCTCTTCTTCTCGGCGGTCAATCACGGCGACGTCGGCGGGATCATGGCGGCGCTGCGGCGCGAGCGGCGCGACCTCGTCATCGTCGCCGGGATGGGCGCCGCGGGGTGCGCCCTCGGGACGGCCGACGGCGTGCGCGGCTTCCCGCCGGCGGCGGGCGGCCCGGTCGTCGACACGAACGGCGCCGGCGACAGCCTGGCCGTGGGCTTCCTCACGAGCTACGTGCTGGACGGCTGCTCGCTCGAGGAGTCGATCCACCGCGGTCAGATCGCCGCGCGCCACGCCTGCACGCTCGCCGGCACCTCGGACGGGCTCATCACCCGGCCGGAGCTCGACGCGGGCCGCGCCCGGCCCTGATCGAGCGCGCGCCCGCCGCCCCGCGGTGCTACCATCCCGCGCGATGCGGTTCGACGCGGCCCTGCTCGGCGTGAAGCGGCACCTCATCCCCCTCCCCGGGCTCCTCTGGCGCCGGGCGGTGGCCCGGACCGCCCGCGGGGTGCGGCGGCGGCTCGGCTTCATGACCCGCGAGCACCACGCCGTACGGGACTTCGTCGTCAGCGAGCTGCCGCGCGCGGGGCGACCACTCGATCTCGCGCGGATCGCGGCGGCCACCGGCCTCACCAAGGCGCGCGCGGGCGCGATCGTGGGCGAGCTCGAGCGCAAGCTCACCTTCCTCTATCGTGACGCCGCGGGCGCCGTGGAGTGGGCCTACCCCGTCACCGTGGCGGCGACGCCGCACGCGCTGGCCTTCAGCACCGGCGAGCGGCTCAACGGCGCCTGAGCGGTCGACGCGGTCGCGTCGCCCTTCGTGCAAGGGCAGCTCTGGAAGAAGCCGGTGGCCGTCACCGTCACGAGCGAGTGCGCGTGCTGCGGGCGGCCGCTCCGGTTCGAG
This sequence comes from Polyangia bacterium, assembly GCA_036504295.1. GTDB lineage: Bacteria > Myxococcota_A > Polyangia > JACRCY01 > JACRCY01 > DASXVK01. The sequence goes on along the minus strand of DASXVK010000715.1, from coordinate 45,056 downwards.
GTCGACGCCGAGCGCGTGCGCGCCATCGAGCCGGGCGCGAGCCCCCTCGCGTTCTTCCCGATCGTGGACTTCTCGCGCTGGCCCGACCCGAGCATCATCGACGGGTTCTGACGCAAGACCGTCTTCTTCTGGTCAGAAGAACACGCCCGGGAGCACCGTCGCCGAAGCCCGCAGCCGACCGGGCTGCACCTGACGCTCGCGCAGCTCATCGACCTGAGCCGGATCGTGCAGTCCGCCGTCTTCGCGTTCCCGCGCTGACGCGGAAGATCGGCGCCGCCGCCGCCTCGGGCGAGAGTCATTGCTCCGTCGCTGACTCGTGCCATGCTTCTCCGCCGCCGTGAGCTCCGTCGTGACGCTCCGGGTCGGCCAACGAGGAGGTAGCGGCGACATGCAGGTGCGTCTGCTGGTGGTGCTGGCGGGGGTCGTGGGGGGCATGATGGGCTGCGCGGTCGACGGGTCCACGGTCACCGGCGGGCCCGCGGCGCCGGACGCTCCGGTCGTCCTGCCGCCGGGCGACGCGAGCACGGCCGACGCCGGCGCGGGGCCGGCCGACGCGAGCGGTGGGCCGGCCGGGGTGGACGCGGCGGCCCCCGACGCGGGCGGCGGCCACGGCGGCGCGGACGCGGCGCTCCCGGACGCGGGCGGCGCCGGCACCGTCGAGCGCGTCTTCTACGTCGCCAACGATGACGGATCGCTGTACGCGTATCGGCAGGGGACGTGGGAGCAGCTCGCCCACTGGACCGGGCTGCCGATCCAGAGCGGCGTGCGCGGCATCGACGTGGATCCCGCCACCGGGGCGCTCTACCTCGCCCACGGTGGCGACGGCGCCGGCAACGGCACCGGCGGGCTCCTCGCCTGGAGCCTCGGCCAGGCCCGCGTGCTCTACAACGTGAGCCTGGGCTACGGCGTGGACCAGCTCTCCTACGGCGACGGGAAGATCTACATGCCCGAGGGCGAGCTCACCAACAGCACCCGCTGGCACGTGCTGGACGCCGCGACCGGCGCGGCCCTGGGGAGCGAGGCGGGCGGCGCCTACCCCCACAACACGATCTACCGGAACGGCCATCGCTACTACGGCGGCCGGCAGGCCAACCGCCTGACGATCGTGGGGATCGGGGCGGGGTCGGTCGGGCCGAGCCCGTCGAGCACCGCGGGCGTGCGCCCCTTCACGGTGAACGCCGCCGAGACCCGCGTGTGGCTCACCTGGTCGAAGTACCGCGGCTTCTCGGTCGGTGACGTGCAGACCGGCGCCCTGCTCAAGTCGGTCTCCTTCGGCGCGCTGCCGGGAGGCTTCTCGCAGACGACGGCCAGCCACGGCATCAGCCTCGCGCCCGACGGCGCGGAGGTGTACGTGCTGGACCTGGTGACCGATTCCGTGCGCGTCTACGACGGCACCGACGATCCCCACCTGCTCGCCACCATCGCGCTGCCGCACGGGCTCTACGGCGGCACCGAATCGCCCTGCGCCTATGACTGCGACAAGGTCGGCTGGCTCCTGCACTCGCGCGACGGCGCGTACGTCTACGTCGGCGACTCGGGCGACGTGATCGACACCAAGACCCGCACGGTCGTCGCCTTCCTCCCGCCGCTCCGCCAGAGCCGCCACGGCTTCATCGAGGTGGACTGGTCGTCGTGGCCGTCGGGGACACCGGTGGCGACGACCACCCACTTCGGCCTGGGCTACTGACCGCGCGCCCGCCCGGCTCTACACGTTCGTCCTGAACAGTGGGGGCCGCGTCACTCGGGTCAACACCATGCGTGGACAGGTCTCGCTCCGCCGCGGCGGGGCAGCGCAATTACCGGACGGGGGATGACCGCAGCCCGGGGGTTCGTGCTGAGCGGCTGACCGCGCCGCGAGCGCAGCCAACGACCCGTGCGCAGCACGCCCGGCCGGGCACCGCGGGCTGGGGTGGCCGACCGGAGCGAGGGTCTTGGCACCCGTCGTCGATCATGATTGTGGCTATAGTCATGCTGAGCCGCGCCGGATCGTCGAGAACCGCGCCGCCCAAAAGCGCCCACGACGTCCCGCGCGGGTCGCGCCACGCCCGTCGGCGGCCGCGGCAGTTGTCGCTGCCGGCACCACGCATTTGGGCTCTGAAGCCCCCCTACCCCGCGGGGCGGTGCGCCCACGATCTGTCGCGTCCTGCCCGGGCGCGCGCCCGCCCACCGACCTCATGCCCCGGCCTCCGCCGGCCGCCCCGCGGCCCGGTCCCGCCGCTCCTGCGGCGCGGGCAGCCGGCCGCTGACGAGCAGCGCCGCGCTGGCCGCGCTCAGCGCGGCGAGGGCGGCGGCCACGAGCATCACGGCGCGGAAGCCATCCACGAACGACTCGTCGATCGCGGCGCGCGACGCGGCTCGGAGCCGGGCGTCGGGCAAGGGCGGGAGCTCGGCGGCGGCGAGCCTGGCACGCTGGCGCAGCACCGCGCGCGCGACCGCCGCGGGCGCGCCGCGCGCCGCCAGCCGGGGCGCCAGGTGGCGCGCGAACCCCGCCTGCATCACGAGCCCGAGGACGGCGACGGCGATCAAGGCGGCCACGCGGGAGACGGCGTTGTTGATGCCGGCGGCGACGCCCGCGTGGTCCCGGGGGACCGCGCCCATCACCGTCGTGGTGAGCGGCGCCACGGTGACGACCATCCCCAGGCCGAGCAGGACGAGCGCGGGGAAGAAGGTCATCCAGTAGGTGCCGCCGATCGCCGGCCGCGCGAGCGCGAGGAACCCGAGGGCGCTCACGAGCGGACCGACGACGAGCGGCAGGCGGGCGCCGTGGCGGGTGACGAGGCCCCCGGCCCAGCGCGAGAGCCCGAACATGATGACGACGAAGGGCAGCAGGGCCGCGCCGGCCGCCGCGGGCGCATACCCCTGCACCTGGATGAGGTCGAAGGGGACGAAGAAGAGGGCGCCGTTGAGGGCGGCGTAGAGCAGGAGCGTGACCAGATTGGCGCCGGCGAAGTCGCGCGAGCGGAAGAGCGCGAGCGGCACCAGCGGCGCGGGGCTGCGCGCCTCCACGACGACGAAGCCAGCGAGCGCGAGTCCCCCCGCCGCCAGGGCGACCACGACCACGGGATAACCCCAGCCCCAGAGCGGCGCCTCGAGCAGGCCGAAGGTGAGGCCGCCGAGGCCCACGAGGGTGAGGAGCGCCCCGGCGAGGTCGAGGCGCGGCCGGGCGACCGCCGCGCGGCACTCCGGCACCCGCCGGCGGAGGATCAGCACCGCGGCCGCGGCGAGCGGCAGGTTGATGAAGAAGATCCAGCGCCACGACCAGCGCTGGACGATCCAGCCGCCGAGCACCGGCCCGATCGCCGCCGAGATCCCGCTGACCCCCGCCCAGGTGCCGATCGCGCGCCCGCGCTCGGACTCCGGGAACGAGGCGCTCAGGAGCGCGAGGCTCCCCGGCACGAGGAGCGCGGCGCCCACCCCCTGCGCCGCGCGCCACGCGATGAGCCCGGTCACGCTCCGCGCGAGCCCGCAGCCCGCGGACGCGAGCGCGAACCCGACGACGCCGATCCCGAACACCCGCCGCCGGCCGAACCGATCACCGAGCGCCCCGCCGACGAGCAGCAGCGCCGCGAGCCCGAGCGCATAGGCCAGGGCGATCCACTGCGCCGTCGCGAGGCTCACGCCGAAGATCGTCTGCAGCCGCGGCAAGGCGACGTTGACCGCCGTGCCGTCGACGAACGCCAGGCTCGACCCGAGGATGGCGACCGCGAGCACCCACGGCTTCGCCGCCGCCGCGACGCGCGGATCGCACTCCCACCGGGCGAGCTCGGCCTCATCGCAGGGCGATCTCACGACGCTGGACATCCGCGACCACGGCCTGCGCGGTTGGATGCCCGGCGGCGCCCTGCGCGCCGGCGCTGGCGTCAGCGGTGGGGGCGCGCGGCGCTCGGCCGGGGCGGGGGCGCCGGGTGCCACGCCGCCGGCGCGCCGGGCCGCGGCCGGACCTCGTCGTGGCGCGGCGACGGGGGCGGCGCGACGGACGGCGCCGGACGGGGGGCCGGCGTGAAGCGCGGGGCCGGCGTGAAGCGCGGCGCCGGCGCGGGGCGCGGGGCCGGCACGAAGCGCGGGACCGGCGCCGGCCCCATCGCGGGGGCGGCGCGCGGGACGGGCCGCGCCGCCCGGGGCAACGGCGCGAGCCCCGCGCGCGCCGGCGGCGTGAGCGCCGCGCGCGCCGGCCCGGCCGCCAGGCGCGGCCCGACGTGGCCTGCGCGCACGCCGGTCCGGCCGGGCGTGGGCGGCGGGCTCGTCAGCCGCGGCAGCGGCCGGAGCGGCCGCGCCACGCCGCCCGCGCGCACGGGACGCGCGCCCGGGTCGGGCGCCGCCCAGCGTCCCGGCGAGGCGGAGACGTGGGTCCGGTAGTACCGCCCGAGGCGATAGTGCTCCGGGTAGCGGTGCTGCCAGTACCCGGCCCAGAACGGGCGGCCGCGATGGTACGCCGCGTCGAAGCCGCCGTAGTAGCAGTGGTACGGGCCGCAGTTCGCGAAGGCGTCCCCGAGCGGCGCGTAGATGTGGCGGTGCGGCCCCGGCGCGTAGCACCAGCCGACCCCCCAGCCCGCGGCGATGGGGTGCGCGTCGTCGTACCAGTAGACGTCGCCCGTGTACCCGAAGTCCGCCGGGTCGCCGAGGAAGTCGTACCCGCCGTCGTCCTCCTGGAAGAGATGATCGTCGAAGGGCGGGTACGGGTGCGCGTGGCGCCCCTCGATGGCGCACCAGCCCGAGCCGTAGTCGGCGTTGATCGCGTGCGGCCCGTTGTAGAGCCACTCCTGCGGCGGCGGGGCGGCGGGCGGAGCCTCCGCCGCGCCGTCGCCGGCCGCCGGGCGGTCGTCGTCCTCGGCGACCGGCTGCGCCCCGGCCACGCTCGCTGTCGAGATCGCTGCTGCGAGGAGAGTCAACCCGATGATCGCGCGCACCATGACCGCCTCCTGACTGCCCGTGGTTCCTGGATCCAGCATGGCCGATCGTGCTGGCGGCGCTCTTGCGCGATTGTGAACAAGTGTGTCGGGCGCGGGGCCGGGGAGCGCCGGTCTTGCTCCCGCGCGCGGAATGCGGTCTGCTGGCCAGGTCCCACGAGAGGAGGCGCTCATGTCCCGCCTGGCGCACGCCGCGGTGCTCCTGGTCGTCGTCGCGGCCGCGTCGTCGGCCCGCGCGTCCGAGGAGGAGATCCGGCCGTGGAAGAAGATCGTGCTCACGGTCGACGGGGGTAGCGACTTCGGCGACGTGGAGGTCACGGTGGTGATGACCACCGGGGCGAAGCCCGCGCTGCGCAGCCTCGCCTGGAACGTGAAGGGGAAGAAGGTCACGGTCCCGCCGGACGGGCTCAAGGATCCGCCGCCGCTCGTCTTCGAGTCCGTCCGCGTGCACACCGAGCGCGGCTACGACAGGTCGCCCTGGCTCTACGTCGTGTTCGAGGTCGAGAAGCGCAGCCTGCCAGCGTCGGCGACGGCCCGCTGGGTCTACTTCGCCAGCCAGGATGGCAAGCTCAAGCACCGGTCGATCAAGACGCGCGACCGCAACAACCAGTACCAGTTCGAGCAGAAGCCGCTGGCCGGCAGCCGATGAGGGCGTCCATGGCGCTTCGGGGCTCCTGTGGTGTGGCGCTCGCCGCGCTGCTCGCGGCGTGCAGCGGCTCGATCGGGGGCGGGGCGTACGACGGCCCGCGCGCGGAGGGCGGCCGCGCGCCCGACGGCGGCGCCACGCCCGACGGCGGCGCCACGCCTGACGGCGGCGGCGCGCCGGACAGCGCCGCCGGCCGCGACGCGGGCCCGGTCGTGCCGCCGCCGGTGGCCTGCACGCCGGCGGCGGGCGGCGCCACGGGGCCGGTGCAGGCGCCGTCGCTGCGGCTGACCTTGCCGGGGAGCTGGGACGAGAACTGGCTGGCCGCGCCGGCGGTCGCGGACCTCGACGGCGACGGCGTGAAGGACATCATCGCCGCCCGTCACTCGGTGCTCTACGCCTGGAAGAGCGACGGCACGGCCCTGTGGCGCACCGCCGTCGGCAGCAGCGCGTCGGCGAGCCCCGCGCACGGCACGACCCGCATGTGGCCCTCGCCCGTGGTGGGCGACCTGGACGGGGACGGCCACATCGAGATCGCGGTCGCGAGCGGGACGACCGACAGCGGCGCCACCGTGCACCTGTACGACCACCGCGGCGAGCTCCGGCCCGGGTGGCCGCAGGCCTTCGGCGCGACCGAGGTCCGCGCCATCGCCGCGGCCGACGTCGATGGTGACGGGCTCATGGAGATCCTGGTGAACAAGACCAGCGACGGACCGGCCACGGCCGTCTACCGCCTCGACGGCACGGTGCAGCGGGGCTGGCCGCAGGTGAGCGCGAGCTGCAATCCGCCCGCGCCGGCCGAGCCCTGCTGGGATTACGGCGGCTACAACCAGAACATCGGGGCCGGCGATCTCGACGGCGACGGCGTCCTCGACGTGATCTCGACCTACGACGCCATCGGCTTCGGCACCTTCCACGGCGACGGCAGCCCCTTCCCCACGGACCCGAGCTTCACCGACCGCGTGGTGACCAGCGTCGAGATGTACCACGACCTGGCCCTCTCGCGGCAGGGGTGGGGCACCGGGGATCGCTCGGAGTTCACCTACTCGCCGCCCGTCATCGCCGACCTCGACGGCGACGGCGTGATGGAGATCGTGCTCGCCGGCGATCACGAGCACACCACCTCGACGACGAACCGCGGCGTGACGGTGTGGGTGCTGAAGCCCGACCTCCGGCGGCCGGCCGGCTGGGACCCGCCCAGGGACACGGGCCCGCCCCTCCTCTACGGCGACGTCGGCGCCAACATGGTGATGACCACGCCGAGCCCCTCGGTCGCCGATCTCGACGGCCAGCCGGGCCTCGAGATCGTCGTCCCGGCGTACGACGGGATCCTGCACGCCTACCGCGCCGACGGGAGCGTGCTGTGGGAGTACACCTTCGCGACGACCGGGACCCCGTACACCGGCGCCTCGGAGGCGCTCATCGCCGACCTCAACGGCGACGGGGCGCCCGAGATCGTGTTGACGACCTTCTCGTCGGGCCCGATGGGCGGGCCGCCGGACACGACGGCCCACCTGATCATCCTCTCGAGCACCGGGGCGCTGCTCCATCAGGTCGAGATCCACGGCCGCGGCGCGATGGCCGCGCCGAGCCTCGCGGACGTCGACGGCGACGGGCAGCTCGAGCTCCTCGTCTCGCTCAAGGACACGCTCGGGGGCGGGCTCGGGGGCGTGCAGATCTGGGACCTGCCGGGATCGCGGACGAACTGCGTGCCGTGGGCGACCGGGCGCGGCGGGTGGCTGCGGCAGGGCTACGTGCCGCGGTAGGCCGCCCCGTCAGGGCCGCCGCGCTGGTGACCGACCCATCTCCACCCGGCGGCCGAAGTCCTGGTCGGCGCGGTCCGCCTCGGCCGCGGCCTTCGTCGCCTGCACGCGCCCGTCGAGGTGGTTGGGCGGCGAGTAGATGGTGTAGAGCTTGAGCGGCGCGCTGCCGGTGTTCGTCACGTCGTGGCGCGTCCCGGGCGGCGCGATCACGACGTCGCCGACGCCGAAGGGGGACACGGCGCCGTTCAGCGTCACCTGGCCCCGGCCGCTCACGCAGAAGAAGATCTGCTCGACGCGCCGGTGGGTCTCCTCGCCGACGTCCCCGCCGGGCGGCAGGCTCATGAGCACGAGCTGCGTCCTGTCACCGGTGGCGATCACGCGGCGGAAGTCCGGGTTGGCGTTCGCGAGGGCGGCGACGTCGGCACGGTAGGGCGCGACCTGCGCCCCGGCCGAATCGCCGCCGCCGCGGCCCCGGGCGCTGGCGGGTGGGCCGTGGCACGCCCCCGCGCACAGAACCGCCGCGACCGCGAGCACGCGGCTCGCCCACACGCACCTCATGACTCACCTCCCGCCCCCATCGCCTATGCGTGGCGTCCCGCGGCGGCCTGTCAAGCGACCAGATACCGCGCCGCCGCGCGGGCCGCCAACCGGCGCGCCGGCGCGGGAAGAAACTTTGCCGCCGCGGCGTGAAGAGGCACGATAGTCCGCGGTGGCCCGGCTCGTCGTCCTCAACTTCACGGCCCTCGGGGGCGTCGCGGCGGCGCTCCTCGTCGCGCTCGCGCTCCTGCACCTCATCGAGCAGGCCGTCGGGCGCTTCGTCTCGCACCGCCTCGGGTGGCGCGTCGTGCTCGTGACGGGCTGGCTCGGCGTGCCGGTGCACGAGCTGAGCCACCTCGTCGCGGCGCTCGTCTTCCGCCACCGCATCGTCGGCTGGAGCCTCTTCGACCCCGACCCCACCTCGGGCACGCTCGGCTACGTGCGGCACGCCTATCGGCGCCGCAACCCCTGGCAGCTCGCGGGCAGCTTCTTCATCGGCATCGCGCCGCTGTGCGGCGGCGCCGCCGTCCTCGCGCTCGTGCTCGCCTGGATGGTGCCCCCCGAGCACCTGCTCGCGCTGCTCGGACGCAGCGGCCTCACGCCGGCCGCGCCGCTCACGCTCGACGCCGGCGGGGCCGCCGCCCTCGCCCGCGGCCTCGGCGACCTCGGGCGCGGCCTGCCCGCGCAGGTGTGGCAGGCGCGGACGCCGTGGCTGCCGCTGCAGGTCTATCTCTGCATCGCCGTCGCGGCGCACCTCTCGCCGAGCCGGCGCGACCTCGCCGGGGGCTTGCTGGGCGGGCTCTTCGTCGCGGTCGTCCTCGCCGCCGCCGCCACCGCCTGCGCGTGGTCCGGCACGAGCCTCGCGTCCGCGCTGGGAGTGGTGCCGGTGCTCGCGCTGCTCGTCGGGGTCACGGCGCTGTTTCAGGCGCTCTACGCGGCGGTCGTCGCGGTCATCGCCGCGCGCTTCGGCCGGCGCTAGCGGCGCTCCCCGGCGCCCGACGGCGCCGCCGAGCGCTCCGCGGACACCGCCCGCTCGATGCGCCGGTCCGGCACGAGCCAGAGCAGCGCCACCGCGAGGTAGATCAGTTGGGAGAGCGGGCGGGCGACGAACGCGAGCGCGATCGCGGCGGCGTAGAGGATCTGCGAGGCGATGGCCTTGTGGTCGTGCCCGACCGCCCGCGCCAGGGCCGAGTCGCGGCCGTTGTACGCGACGATCGCGCGCTCGAGGATGAAGAAGGCCACGCCGGCCATGAAGAGGACCGCCCCGTACAGCGCGGTCGGCGGCACCGCGCGCGGGTTCTCGCCGACCCACGCCGTGACCACCGGGATCAGGGACAGCCAGAACAGCAGGTGGAGGTTGGCCCACAGGATGCGACCGTTGATGTGCCGGGTCGCGTGGAGCATGTGGTGGTGGTTGTTCCAGTAGATACCGACGTACGCGAAGCTCAGGACATAGCTCAGGAACACGGGGATCATCGGCCTCAGCGCCGGCCAGGTCGCGCCGTGCGGCACCTTGAGCTCCAGCACCATGATGGTGATGACGATGGCGAGGACGCCATCGCTGAACGCCTCGAGCCGACTCTTGTTCACGCCGCCGCCTCCACCCATGAAGTGGTGTCGCGGAGGGGCGGGGGCAACTCGGCAGCTACTTGGCGGGAGGGGTGACGGGGGCGACGGCGGGAGTCGCGAGGAGGCGCTTGATGTTCGCCGCGATCTCCGCGCCGTGCATGATCGTGATCGGGTAGCGCGGCCCCTTCCGGCCGCGCGGCGAGTACACCCCGGCGCTGCCCGGGCCGGGCGCGACGCCCTTGCAGAGCGCGATCAAGCCCAGCGATCCGCCGCGCTCGCTGCGCAGGTGCAGCGCCAGCCCCGGCGCGCAGGCGTCCTCTCGCGCCTCGCCCAGCTTCTGGTCGAGCCCCACCCGCTCGAGGAGCCCGGGCGCCTCGGCCTTCGGGACCGCGTGGAACGTCGGCGGCTTGCCGCTGGCGCGGGCGGCGTCGATATCGCTGACCACCATGCTGACGGGGCCGCTCACGAGCACGCGCAGGGTATCGCCGGGGCCGGGCAGCTTCTGGGAGGCTGGCGCCGCGCCCATCGACGCCGGCGCCGCCGGCTGCGACGTGGCCGGCTGCGGCACGCCCGTGGGGGCCGTCGGCAGAGCGCCCGACGGCGCGGTCGGGGCCGGGGCGGGAGCGGGCTTGCCGGCCGGCTTCTGCTGGCAGGCCATGAGCGCGCCGCCGGCCACCAGCGCCGCGGCGAGCACGGCGAGGCGATGCAGCCGGAACGAGACGAGCAGACGAAGGGTGCGCATGGGGCAAGGAAACCCCGAATCTTCTCGGGGGTCAAGCACGCGTCGCAGTTCGCGTCGCAGTTCGCGTCGCAGTTCGCCCTGGACTGACCGCCCGGTCATTGCTACGGTGCGACCGGTGCAGCGGTCAGTGCGACTGGCAGGAGCGGCAGCGCTGTGCGCCGGGCTCGTCCTCGGGTGGCGGGCGCTCGCGGCGCCGGGCGCGAGTGCGCCGCCCGTCGCGGCGAGCGGGCTGGCGGCGGTGACGGCGGCCGCGCGCATGGTGGCGCCCGCGTCGGCGCCGGCCACGCAGGCCGCGCCGCCCGCCTCGCAGCCGGCCTCCGCGCCGGCGCGGCCCGCCCTCGACCGCCGGCAGATCGGCCTGCTCAGCCCGGCCAGGTGCCTGGCGATGCTCGACCAGGCGGGCGTGCCGTACCGCCGCGAGAACCCCCGCTCTGGGGTGGTCACGCCGATCCGGCTCACCGGCCCCGTCGGCGGGGTCACCTACCGCGGCCAGGGCCGCAAGCCCGAGGCCAGCCCCTTCAGCATCATGGACTGCCGGCTCGCCGTCGCGCTGATCGCGCTCTCCGACATCATGCGCGAGCACGAGGTGGTCGAGGTCGGCTACTACTCGATCCACCGCTCCCGCAACCGCGGCAGCCGGGCCCGCTCGGGCGGGCGCACCGGCCACCGCGGCGGCCTCGCCATCGACGTGAACCGGCTCGTGACCAGGGACGGGCGGAACGTCAGCGTCTACGACGACTTCAAGGGGCGCCGCCGCGCGGCCGTCTGCGGCGCCGACGCCGACCCGGGCGCCACCGACGAGGCGCAGCTCCTGCGCGCGATCGTGTGCGACTCCGACGAGCAGCGCCTCTTCCACGTGCTGCTCACGCCGAACCACGACCGCGCCCACCGCAACCACTTCCACATGGAGGTGCGGCCGGACGGGGCGCGCTGGTTCCTCCTGCGCTGAACCGCGGCGGCGGTGCCTTGACAGGGCCCCTGGGGGCCCGCATCGTCTCTCGTGCAACTCCAACGGAGGGAGCCCGAATGAGACGCGCGACGATCCTCACGGCGGCGGTACTTGGCGTCTGTCTGCTCGGCTACGGGGCGCACCAGGCCCGCGGTCAGGGCGCGAACCCGAAGGTCTACTTCGACGTCGCCATCGGCCAGGCGAAGCCGCAGCGCATCGTCATGGAGCTGCGCAAGGACGTGGTGCCGAAGACGGCCGAGAACTTCCGCGCGCTCTGCACCGGCGAGAAGGGGTTCGGCTTCAAGGGCTCCAAGTTCCACCGCATCATCCCGGGCTTCATGGCCCAGGGCGGCGACTTCACGAACGGCGACGGCACCGGCGGCAAGTCGATCTACGGCAAGAAGTTCGAGGACGAGAACTTCAAGCTGAAGCACGACGGCGCCGGGACGCTGTCGATGGCGAACGCGGGGCCGAACACCAACGGCAGCCAGTTCTTCATCACCTTCGGCGCCACCCACTTCCTCGACGGCAGGCACGTCGTCTTCGGCAAGGTCGTCAAGGGCATGGACGTGGTCAAGGCCATGGAGGCCGTCGGCACCGAGGGCGGCGCGCCGACCACGACGGTCACGATCGTGAGCTCCGGCCAGGTGAAGTAGGGCGCCGGCGTCACGGGTCCGCGCAGCAGCGGAAGCCCGTCGAGTAGTCCCAGTGCGAGGTGTCGTGCGCGGTCGTCGCGTACAGGCACCCCGGGCCGTTGATCACCGTGTCCACGTAGAACCCGCCGCGGAACGTCCCCGCCGGATCGGCGGTCCACTCGTGGACGTTGCCCATCATGTCGAAGGCGCCCTCCGCGGTCACGCAGCCCGCGTGTGCGCCGGTGCGCGCGAGCCCGCCCACGAGCTGGTTCAGGCACGGGCTGTCGATGTGGCTGTAGATCCACGACGCGCTCGTGCCGTAGAGCTCGACGGCCGGGTGCACCGAGCGCGCGTCGTTGCAGACGCCGGGCTGGCGCGTCGAGCCGTACGGAAAGGTGGTGCCGCTCGGACCCTGGCACGCGCGCAGCCACTCGGCGTCGGTGCACATGCGCTTGCCCGCCTCGGCGCAGGCGGCGGCGGCCGCGGTCTCGTTGATGTAGCCCTGCGGCACCGCGCCGCGCAGGGACACGGCGCGGACCCGCGTCGCCCCCGGGTTGAAGTAGGGGGACCACGGCGTCGTGCTGAGGTCGGGGTGGACCTCGACGAGCGCGGCCTCGAAGCGGTCGATGCAGAACGCGCCGACGGGGATCATGCCAGGCAGGCAGCTCCCCCCGCCGGCCTCCTCGACGAGCCCGGCGTTCGGCTCCGGCACCGCGTTCGGGTCGCAGTCGACGGCGTACCGCGGCGTGCAGCACTGGATCGCGGCCGGCCCCGGGCACAGACCGGCGGTCGGGTGGCGGGTGCCGTAGCACTCGCTGACGTCGAGGCAGGTGCCGGGGAGCACGCCGGCGGTACACAGCGCCGCGTCGCCGGCGTGAGCGTCGGCGGCGGGCGCCGCGTCCGCGGGGGTGGGCGCGTCGGCGGCGGGCGGCGCGTCGGACGGCGCCGGGCCGTCGGCGGCGGGCGCCGCCTCGGACTGCGCCGGGCCGTCGGCGGCGGGCGCGTCGTCCGCCGCGGGCGCGTCGTCCGCGGCGGCGGCATCCGACGCCGGGAGGGCGTCGCGCGGCCCCGCCCCGCCCCCGCACGCCGCGAGCCCGCACACCACGACCGCGCACAGCCCGGCGAATCGCACGCCCATGCCTCATTCGACCGCCGGGCGCGGCGCGTGTCAACTGGCGCGAGACACGCGATGGCGCGCCGCCCGAAGCTGGCGTCTGAGCCCGTGCGCCCTACCCCGCGCCGCCGCCCCGCGCCCGCTCGACGATCGCCGCCACGCGCGCCCACGGCAGCCGCGACGCCGAGCCGTCGGCGTTGCGCGGGGAGCCGCCGATCGTCGTGCCGCCGCCCCACGAGTGGGCGGGGTCCTGCGCCGGGTTCACCCGCGCCTCCTCGGCGCGCAGCGCGGCGAGGATCGCGGGGACATCGAAGCCGTGCACGAACTCGCTCGCCTTGCCGACCGAGTACTCGGTCGTGCCGTCGGGCAGCTCGTGGGCGACGATGACCCCGCGCGCGCCGCTGCGGTAGACGGCCGCGAAGGCGGAGATGCCGCCGCCCGAGCGCACGAGCTGCCACGCGTCGCCGCGGTGGAGCACCTCGAGATCGGCCGCCGGCGGCGCCGGCGGCGCCATGTCGGCAGCGGACGTGGGCGCGCCGGCCGCGCGCCAGCGGTCGAGGCGGGCGACGCACACGTCGAGGAGCGCGCGCAGGCCGTCCGCGTCCAGCCGGCGCGTGGCGGCCGTGTCCCGCATGGCCCCGAGCAGCGGCATCAGCGCCCAGGTGAGCGCCGGCACGAGCCCGGGGCCGCCGATGGCCGGGCCGAGCGCGTCGAGCCGGCCGGCCGGACGGATCGCGTCGGCCACCGCGTCGTCGGCGGCCGCGGTCGGCCGCAGCAGCAGCCACAGCGCGAGCACGCTGTCGGGGTCGAGGTCGTTGACGTAGGCCGTCATGCCGTCGGGGTCGAAGCCGACGCGCAGCGCGTCGAGCACCATCTCGCAGGTGGAGAGGGTGGCGTGACGCATGCAGCCGGCGTGGTGGTCGAAGCTGTACCGCTCGCGCGCCGCGTCGAAGAAGGGCCCCTGGACGTAACCGTCGAGCGCGACGGAGCGCGGCGGGAGCGCCGCGAAGGGCACGGTGCGGCCGCGCTCGATCACGATCTTCACGGCGTTGTCACGCACTCCCCATGAGATGCCGCCGCCTTGGCGAGCTACGCGCCGGCCCGGGCGCGGAAGGCCTGCCAGAGCTCGGCGGCCCGCGCCACCGCGGCCGCGGGGTCGCGCCCGATCGCGGTCTCGTCCGAGAGCACGAGGCCGGCGTACCCGCGCGCCACGAGGTCGTGGAGGTGGCACACCTCCGAGCGGGTCGGCTCGGGGTGCGTGGTCAGGTGCTCGAGGACCTGACCGGCCATCAGCGCGGGCCGGCGCAGCGCGCGGGGATCGAGGCCCCCGACCAGGCGCCCGAGCGCCGCCATGCCGAGCTGCGCGCCCAGGTCGCCGCGACAGATCCAGACCACGTCGACGCGCGCGTCGATCGCGGCGAGGTGGGTGACCGCCTCCGCCCGCTCGATCTTGCCGACGACCGGCGCGCCCGGCGCCCGCCGCCGCAGCCACGCCGCCTCGGCGCCGTCCTGCATGAACGAGTACGCGAAGGCGAGCCCCGGCACGCCCTCGAGCGCGTCGAGGAAGCCGCGGTCGGACGGGCTCAGGTCCTCGAGCTCGACGGGGTGCTCGACCACGTTGACGCCCTTGCGCGGGCGCAGCGGGCCGTCGGTGAGCGCCACGGCCTCGAGCTCCTCGCCGGCGACGGCGCGCACGCGGAAGCGCAGCCGGTCGTCGTCGCAGCTCAGGGTCTCGCCGGGGCGGACGGCCGCGAAGAGCTCCGGGTGGGGCAGCGGCACCGCGCCCGGCCCGGGCACGGCGGCGAAGCGCACCGTGTCCCCGGCGCGCACGGGGCGCTCGGGGAGCACGCCGAGACGCATCTTCGCGCCCTGCAGATCGACGACGAGCGGCGCGTCGGGCAGCGCCTGGCGCACCTGCGCGACCGCCGCGGCCGCGGCGGCCGGGCTGAGGTGCGAGGCGTTGAGGCGAAACGAGGTGGCGCCGGCGGCGGCGAGCGCGGGCGCGCAGTCGAGCGACGCCGGGCCGAGCGTCGCCACGAGCTGGAACGCGCCGGCGCGCGGCGCATCGAGGGACACGAACGCCATCGGCCCAACGATAGTCGAGCCGCCCCGCGGACGGCAACCCCCGCTTGACGCGGGCGTGCCGGCCGGGTGAACTGGGGTCCAGCTACTCGGTCCCGGCGCGCGCCGGGAGAGCGGAGGTGCCGGATGCACCGGCGCGTGGTCGTGGCAGTCCTGCTGGCCGTCCTCGGCGCCGCGTGCGGCTGCGGCCGTACCAGCTTCCCGTGGGAGTCCACCCCCGCCGCGGGCTGCGGCGACGGCCGCTGCGCCGCGGGCGAGACCTGCGCGAGCTGCCCCGCCGACTGCGGCGGGTGCCCCGGGACCTGCGGCGACGGCGTGTGCACGGCCGGCGAGTCGTGCCTCAGCTGCCCCGGCGACTGCGGCCCCTGCCCGCCCGGCTGCGGCGACGGCGTGTGCGGCGACCACGAGACCTGCGGCCTCTGCCCCGAGGACTGCGGCGCCTGCCCCGGCGCGTGCGGCGACGGCGCCTGCGCGCCGGGCGAGTCGTGCGGGAGCTGCCCCGCCGACTGCGGCCCCTGCCCCGAGGCCTGCGGCGACGACGTCTGCGCGCCCGGCGAGACGTGCGCGAGCTGCCCGGCCGACTGCGGCCACTGCCCCTCCTTCTGCGGCGATGGGTTCTGCGATCACGACGAGAGCTGCGCCATCTGCCCGGCCGACTGCGGCGTCTGCCCGCCGGGGTGCGGCGATCACAGCTGCGCGCCCCTGGCCGGCGAGACCTGCGTCAACTGCCCCTCGGACTGCACCTGCGGCAGCGGCACGTGCCAGGACGCCCTCACCTGCGCCGCGGGCTGCCAGTGGGCGCCCGCCTGCCTCGGCGACTGCGTCGTCGGCGGCTGCCGCGAGGCGCAGGCCCAGTCCGCCGCGCTGCTCGGGTGCGTGGCGGCGAGCTGCGCGAGCGCCTGCCAGACGATCACCAGCACCGGCTGCCTCACGTGCATCGCCATGTCGTGCGGCTCCGAGGCGATGGCCTGCTACAACGGCACGTGCGGCCCGCAGCACTGCGGCGACGGTACCTGCCAGCCCGAGGAGGACTGCGTCAACTGCCCGACCGACTGCGGCCAGTGCCCCGACCTGTGCGGCGACGGCACCTGCCAGCCCGAGGAGGACTGCCACGGCTGCCCCGAGGACTGCGGCGTCTGCTGCGGCGACGGCTTCTGCGAGGCCGACGAGGACTGCGCGACCTGCCAGGAGGACTGCGGCCGCTGCCCGCTGCTCTGTGGCGACGGCATCTGCGAGAACCTCCTCGGCGAGACCTGCGCGAACTGCCACGCCGACTGCGACTGCGGCGGCGACACCTGCGCCCAGGTGCTCCAGTGCTTCCTCGGCTGCCAGACGCTGCTGTGCCCGAACGACTGCCTCAACGCGGGCTGCGCCGCGGGCCAGCAGCAGGCGCACGAGGTCATCAACTGCGCCCTCACGAGCTGCCTGATGTCCTGCCTCAACCCGAGCGCGCCCGAGTGCCAGCAGTGCCTCATCAGCTCGTGCGGCGGCACCGTCGTGGCGTGCGTCGCGGGCCACTGCTGACCGGCTCCACCAGCTGCTCTCGTGTACACTCCAGCGGTGGCGGTCCATTTCAAGAGCCTCAGGTCCGGCAGCAGCGGCAACTGCCTCATGCTGTGGACCGAGACGACGCGGGTGCTGATCGACTGCGGCTGGGAGAGCACGCGCGCCTGCCGGCGCGGCCTCGCGCCCGTCCCGCCCGGCGCGCCGGAGGAGATCGAGGCGGTCGTCCTCACGCACCTGCACGGCGACCACCTCTCCAAGGCGGCGCTGCGGGCGCTGCGCGATCTGCAGGTCCCGGTCTACTGCCACGAGTCCTGCGTGGGCGCGCTCGAGCGCAACGGCGTGCCGGTGACCCTGTGCGCGTACGACACGGCGCCGGTCGTGATCGGCGATCTCGCGTTCACGCCGGTGCGGCTCAGCCACACCCCGGGCTTCGTGACGCACGGCTTCACGGTCGCGGGCCCCGGCGGCCGACCGCGGCTGGTGATCGCGACCGACCTCGCCTCGTGGGACGGGCTGCTCCCGCACTTCGTCGACGCCGACTTCGTCTTCGTCGAGGCGAACCACGACCCCCGCCTGGCGCGGGAGCGGCCGGTGCCGAACAGCCGCTACCACCTGTCGAACGAGCAGACGGCGGCGCTCCTCGTGAGCCTCCTGCGCGAGAGCCGGCGGCCGCCTGCCGGGATCATGCTCGGCCACGTCAGCGCCGAGCGGAACCGCCCCGAGCTGGTGCGCGCCGCCGTCGCGGCGGCGCTCGCGCAGGCCGGCCTGGGCGCCGCCGCGCCGCCCCTGTGGCTGGCGCCGCGCCGCGGCTGCTCCGAGACCGTGACGCTCGGCGCCACGGCCGGCGCGGCCGCCCCGGGCCGGCCCGAGCAGCTCTCGCTCTTCGCCCCCTGACGACAACGAGGCCGGCCTGACGCGTGGCGCGCCGGCGCGGCGCGCATTACGCCTCCCGAGGAGGCAGACATGAAGATCGGCATCATCGGCGCGGGGCACATCGGGGCCACCGCGGCGCGGCTCTTCGTCGCGGCCGGGCACGAGGTCGCGGTCAGCAACTCGCGGGGGCCGCAGTCGCTCGCGGGCCTGGTCGCGGAGCTCGGGCCCCGGGCGCGGGCGCTCACGGTCGACGACGCCGCCGGGTTCGGCGACCTCGTGCTGCTCGCGATCCCCTGGCGCACCCCCGAGGGCCTGCCCGAGCCGAGCCGGGTCGCGGGCAAGATCGTCATCGACGCGATGAACCCCTACGCCGCCGACGGCAGCGTCTACGACCTGCACGGCTCCACCTCGAGCGAGGCGGTGGGGCGGCGGCTGCCGGCCGCGCGGCTCGTCAAGGCGTTCAACACGATCTACTTCGAGCACCTCGCGCGGCGCGGCCGCACCGACCTCCCCGTGGAGCAGCGCCACGCCATCTTCCTCGCCGGCTCCGACGCCGACGCCAAGCGCCAGGTCGCCGGGCTCATCGAGCAGATCGGCTTCGCGCCGGTCGACACCGGCGCCCTGCGCGACGGCGGCCGCCGCCAGCAGCCCGGCTCGCCGCTCTACAACCACCCCATGACCGGCGCCGAGGCGCGCGCGGCGCTGGCGAAGCTCGACTGATCCGCCCGCGCGCTTGCGCTCCGCGCGGCGGCGGCTCACGATTGGGCCCCCCGTGAGAATCGTACGGACGTCCGGAGGTCCCATGCCGCGCCGCACTCTCCTGCTCGCCGCCACCGGCCATCGCTGGCCGAGCCTCGTCGAGGTCGTCTACCAGGAGCTCACGGAGCAGCGGTGAGGCCCGCCGCTCGGCTCGCCCTCGGCCTCGGCCTCGCGCTCCTCGCGGGCGCCGCGCCGGTCGCGGCGCGCCCCGCGGCGCGCGATCAGGACGTGCTCGAGGTGCCGCTGCGCGTCCTCGTCGCGCGCTGCGCCGACGCCCCGTCGAGCCAGCCGACCGCGGTGCGCCCGCGCGCGTGGCTCGACGCGCACCTGCGCGGCGCGGCGCGCGTGCTCGACCCGCACCACGTCGTGCTGCGGCCCGCGATCGAGGAGATCGACCTCCCGCGCTGCGATCTCGTCGGGCGCGCGCAGCGCGACGCCGTCGCGCGCCACGTCCCGCGCGACGGCCGCGCGACGGTGGTGGTGGTGCGCCGCGTGCCGGACCTCGCCAAGGCGGACTACGATCTCATGGGCGTCGACTGGGCCTACGGCGGCCCCGACCCGGCGCTGCGCGGCCGCCGCTGGATCCTCCTCACGGCCCGCGCCCGGCCGCCGGTGCTGGCCCACGAGCTCGGCCACTACTTCGGCCTGCCGCACGACAAGCGCGGCGGCAACCTGATGACACCCGGGCCGTCGGACGCGGCGTGGCGCCGCCGCCGCAAGCCGCGGCCGATGCAGGAGCTGCTCACCCGCGCGCAGGCCCAGAGGCTGCGTCAGGGCGTGCGGGCGTTCCTGGCCCGGGCGGCGGCGCGCCCGGCGCCGCGACCGGCGGCGCCGCCCGCGTCACTGCCGGCGTCGGCGCCGGCGCTGCCCGCTACCCCGCGGCGGCCCGATCGACGACCCACACCGTCCGCTCGCGGCCGTGCACGCGCGCCGCGGGCAGGCGCGCGGCCGCGGGGTCGCCGCGCAGGATCGGCGCCACCACGGCGGCCTTGTCGTCGCCGGTCGCGAGGACGAGCACGGCGCGCGCGGCGCAGAGCGCCGGCAGCGTCAGGGTCAGGCGCCAGGGCGGGCGCTTCGCCTGGGTCTCGACGGCGGTGACCCAGAGCTCCCGCTCGTCGAGCGCGGGGTGGCCCGGGAAGAGCGAGGCGGTGTGGCCGTCCGGCCCGACGCCGAGCAGCACGAGATCGAGGGCCGGCCAGGGCGCGCGGCGGAAGAAGCCCCGCAGCGTCTCCTCGTACGCCGCGGCGGCGCGGGCGGGCGGCGCCAGCTCCGCGGGCATGCGGTGCACGTGCGCCGGCGGGATGGGCACGCGCCGGATGAGCGCCGCGTCGGCCATGGCGTAGTTGCTCTCGGCGTCGTCGGGCCGCACGCACCGCTCGTCGCCCCAGAAGAGGTGGACGCGGTCCCAGGGCAAGCCCGGGGTCGCGGCCAGCTCCTCGTAGAGGCGGCGCGGCGTGTGGCCGCCCGCCAGGGCGAGCGTCACGGCGGGGGCGGCCGCGGCCTGCCGCAGCAGCGCGGCGACCTCGGCGGCGCCGGCGCGAGCGGCGGTAGCGGCGTCGGGCAGGACGCGGGCGTCGGGGCGGGGCGCGGTGGCCATGGGATCCTGGTAGCGTCGCCGCGGGCCCGTGTCACGCCCCGCGCGCGGCCGCCTTGGCCCGCATCACGCCCCGCGCGCGGCCGCCTTGGCCCGCAGGATCTCGTCGACGCGCGCCACCACGGCGTCCGTCGACGCCGGGCGGTCGGTCCAGTGCTCGCAGGCGGCGTAGTTGAGCAGCACGCCCTGGCTCGGGATGCGGGCCTCCTCGGCGCTGCGCATGCCGTGTGCCAGCATCCAGATGCAGGCGACGCCGAGGACCGCGAGATCCGGGCCGCCGCGCAGCAACGCCTTGAACTGCCCGGCGCGCTCGCGCACCGAGAAGTACGCCTCCGCGCCGTGGCGCTCGGCCGCCTCCGTGAGGTCGCCGATCAGGCAGTCGGGCCGGCACCGGCGGCAGCGCGCGCCGCAGTCGGTCTCCTCGCGCAGGCAGTCGTCGGGGTCCGCGCGCAGGCCGCCCTGGGCGCGCGCGGCGAACGCGGCCACCCCGGTGAAGGCGGGACCGACGAGGCGCTCGGCCAGGCCGAGGTACTCGTCGGCGAGCTGGTCGAGCCGGGCATAGAGGCCGAGATCACGCCCGAGCGCACGCAGGTCGTAGGTCGGCGGCACGAAGCCGCCCGGGGGGAGCGCCATGCCGTGATCGTACGCGATCGTCGACGAGGGGTCGCTAAAACCACTGGCCGACGGCGACGCGGACCTGGGGGAAGACCCAGCCGCGCGCCGGGTCGCCGGCCGTGGCCGCCGCGGGCTCGTCGCGGCACTCGATCAGGCAGATTGGCCGCACGCGGCCGCCGAGGCCGGCGGTGAGCCCGCCGGCGACGAGGAACGAGAAGCCGGCCCGGCTGCGCAGCTCGTAGCCGGCCTCGACGTTGAGCCAGGTGGACTCGTACGCGCCACGGTCGCTCGCCCCCGCGACGCCGAGGCCGACGACGAAGCGGTGCGCGTCGGTGCCGAAGCTCAGCTTCGGCATGGCCGAGACCTGCACGCCGGTGAGGCCGTAGCCGACCCCCAGCTCGAGCTGGATCCGCGGCGCGGGCGAGTAGGCGTAGGTGAACCCGGC
The DNA here is from genome assembly GCA_036504295.1 of Polyangia bacterium. Lineage (GTDB taxonomy): Bacteria > Myxococcota_A > Polyangia > JACRCY01 > JACRCY01 > DASXVK01. Next base: position 24,323 of record DASXVK010000715.1, on the reverse strand, counting down.
GAACCCGACGGCCGAGAAGGCGCCGAAGTTCACCCGCACGTCGTGGTGGCGGGCGGCGAGCTCCGGCTCGGGGAGCGGCTGCGCGGCCGCCTCCCGGGCTGCGCCGAGGCCGAGCAGCGTGACGATGACGACGAGAGCGGCGCGCGGCATGCCGGACGGTGGAGCAAGCGCGGTGCCAGCGTGCAAGCCCGCGCAACGACACGCCTTGGCTGCGCGCGGGTGTGCGGATTTCGACAGCCTGCGCGGGCTTCCACCACCGTCGCGCAGCCATGGCGCCGCGCGTCAATCGACCGGCCCGCCCAGGCACCGGCTCGACCCACTGGGCGGCTGGGCGGTTCTGCTCGCGCGCTTCGCCGCGCGGCCCGCGTCGGGGCGGCCGCTCCCGCCGCCGATGGAATGCCGGCAACTTGAATATGGCGATAGTGTGAGCGACGGCCGACCTACCACCTCGCCCCCGCGAGGAGCGCCCGTTCGGCCTCGGGCATACAGCCGCTCGCCGTCACCGTGACGAGCGCACTGATCCTCTCACAGGCCGCGAGCGCGTCGCGGGCGGCGAGATCGTGGGCGAGGAGGGCCTCGTCGTAGCCCGCGATCTCGTGGCGCGCCTCCGCGAGCCGCAGGCCGGCGCCGGGATCGCCGCGGGCGAGCGCCGCCTCGAGCGCCTGCTGGACCTCCGGCGCACGCGCCGCCAGCGGCGCGGCGCCGCTCGCGACGAGGCTCCTCCACCTCCGGTATGCGCATCGACGCGGGCGCCCGTGCCCGGAGCAGCGCGCCGCCGGCGCGGTGCCGCAGCACGAGCACGCCGCCGAGACGCGGCGGGGCTTCGTGAGTGACGCCCGCCGACGAGCTCACGCAGCGGCCGTGCGCCGCAGTTCCAACCGCCCTCGCGGGGGTGGCCGCCCCCCCTCGGGTAGACGCCCCGGCCCCGCCCTGATCGCGGTATGCTTCGGCGCCAGAGCTGCACGAGGAGCGCATGACGAAGCTGCCCGCCGAGCTGCCCCGCATCGAGTACCACACCCACCGCGTCCGCACCGACGACGGCGTCGACCTCTGCGTCCAGAGCGCCGGCGCGGGCCCGGCCGTGCTGCTGGTCAACGGCATCGGCGTGTGCTCGCCCGGCCTCGATTTCGTCGCCGCCCAGCTGCTGCCGCGTCAGCGCGTCATCTCGTGGGACTACCGCGGCATGGGCCAGAGCCGGCTCGACCGCTGGCCCGTCGCCATGGACATGCCGCGCCACGCGCGCGACGGCCTGCGCATCCTCGACGCGCTCGGCGAGCCCGCCGCCGCGGTCCTCGGCTGGTCGATGGGCGTCCCGGTCGCCCTCGAGATGATCCGGGCGGCCCCGGCGCGGGTGGCCGCGCTCGGCGCCCTCTTCGGCGCACCCGGCCAGCCGTTCCGCACCGCGTTCCCGCGCCCCGTCGCGGCGCTCGTGCACGCCTTCGTCCACCTCGCCCGCGTCGCGCCGCAGCCCGCGCAGGCGCTCCTCGACGGCGCCGTGATGCTGCCCGAGGCCACCTGGGCGGTGTGCACGCTGACGGGCTTCTGCGGCCGCACGGCCCACCGCGCCATCTGGGAGGAGCACGTGCGCTCGACCCGCAACGCCGACAAGCGCGCCTACTTCGGCTCGATGGCGGCGATGATGGAGCACGACGCCAGCGACGTGCTCCCGGCGGTGCGCTGCCCCACCCTGGTCGTCGCCGGGGCGAACGACTGGGTGACCCCGCCGCGGGCCGCCGCCGCGATGGCGGCGACCATCCCCGGGGCGCGCCTCGTCACCCTGCCCGCGACCTCGCACTTCGGCGTCATCGAGCACGGCCCGGAGCTGTGGGAGCCCCTCGACGCGCTCCTCGCCGCCGCGGGCTGGGACGGCGCCGCGGCCGGCGCCGCCGCGGGCCCGCGGCGCTGAGCCCATGGGCTCGTTCTCCCTCGGGATCGGCGAGATCTACTCGGTCGCCTGCGCCGCGATCTGGGCGTTCGCGACGATCCTCTTCCGCAAGGGCGGCGAGCGGGTGCCGCCGGTCGCGCTCAACGTCTTCAAGGACGTGATCGCGCTCGTCCTCTTCCTCGTCACGCTGCCGCTGCTCGGCGTCCCGCTCCTCGGCGGCGGCCACGCGACGCGCGACTGGGTGATCCTGCTCGTGAGCGGCGCGATGGGCATCGGCATCGCCGACACGATCTTCTTCGCCAGCCTCAACCGCCTCGGCGCGGTCGGCTCGTCGATCATCAACAGCCTCTACAGCCCGATGGTGGTGGCGGCCGCGGCCCTCTACCTGCGCGAGCCGCTGCGCACCGCGCTCATCGCCGGCGCCGTGCTCATGGTGGGCGCGATCCTCATCGGCACCTGGGCGCCGGGCGCCGCGCAGCCGCGGCCCGACCGCCGCCGCGCGCTCGAGGGCATCGGCCTCGGCGTGCTCTCGATGGCGCTCATGGCGGTGGGGATCGTGCTCGCGAAGCCGGTCCTGACCCGCACCGATCCGTGGTGGGCCGCGACGGTGCGCGTGATCGGCGGCGTCGCGCTGCTCGCGCTGCAGGCCCTGGCCTCGTCCTCGGCGCGCCGCGAGGTCCTCGCCTGCTTCCGGCCGCAGCGCGTGTGGCGCCTCACGATGCCCGCCGCGGTCATCGGCGGTTACGTCGGGATGGTGATCTGGGTGATGGGCTTCAAGTACGCGAGCGCGTCGACGGCCGGCGTCCTCAACCAGACCAACGGCATCTTCGTGCTCCTCTTCGCGGCGCTGCTCCTCGGCGAGCGCATCACCACGCGCAAGGTGGTGGCGATCGCGATGGCGTTCGCCGGGGCGGTGGTCGTGGTCCTGTGACCACCCCCGCCGGCCTCGCCTACACCGCGTGGCTCGCGCCTCAACGTGGACGTTGACCTTGACGTCTTCGTTGACCTTGACGTCCTCGTGGACCTTGACGTCCTCGTGGACCTTGACGGCGACGTGGACCTGAACGTGGGCGCCGATCCGTTGACGCCTCAGACCATCCTCGTCAGCATGGCGACCACGCCTTCCAGCAGCTCTACCCCTCTCTCGTAGCGCTCTGGCGCGAGCAGCTTGCGCAGCCTGAGCACATCGAGCGAGGCCGCGCACTCCATCGCCTCACCACGAGCGATCTTGTAGTGCTTCGAACCGTCAGCCTGCGTGTATCGACCAGCGCCTTCCGCGATGTTGCGCACCACGGATTCGGCCGCGCGAATCAACTGATCGCCTCGCTCCGCCTGACCCCTTGAAAGCCCCTCGACGATCTCGGTGGCGAGGGCCAGGAACTCGATGGCGCGCTGATAGACGTCGAGGCGCTGGAAGCTGAGCATGCCGTGGGTATCGGCGCGCGGCGGAACTGGTTGCGCGCGTCAACGGTGGCGACCCCGTTCACGTCCACGTCGCCGTCAAGGTCCACGTCAAAGTCAAAGTCAACGTTTGACGTTGACGTGGTCGTGACGCCGGCCTCGCCTACGGCCCCAGCGGCTCGTAGTGCACGCGGCCCGCGCCCTCACGGACGACGACGCGGTAGTTGGCCTGCACGTGCTCGAACACCTCGACGGTGCCGGCGGCGTTGGGCCAGTGCACCTCGAGCCGGTCGATGGTGCACGCGGCGCCGAGGCCGAAGTGGGCCAGCGTGCCGTTGTGGATGCCGTTGTGGCCGTAGCCGCCGGAGATCTCGCGCACCTGGCGCGCGCCGCCCGCCTCCACGACGACGCGCGCGCCGATGCCGGCCCGGTTCGCGCCGCCCGGCGCCGGGGCCGCGCCCTCGAGGCGCACGACGGCGAGGTTGGCGTCCTGGCCGACGAGGTTCTCGAAGACGTACACCTGATTCGTGGTGTAGGGGCACGTCCCGTAGCTGCCGCCGCAGCGCGCCGTGGCCGACCCGAGCACGAGGTCCAGGTCACCGTCGCCGTCGAGGTCCATGACCGTGATGCCGCCGGCGCGCTCGTGCGCGGCGCCGGCGATCGCGGTCACGTCCTGGAACTGGCCCGCCGTGATCTGCCGGAAGAGCACGCCCGCCGTGCCCGGGTAGTCCGACGAGCACTGGTACAGGTCCTGCTGGCCGTCGTTGTCGAAGTCGAAGGCGGCGGCGTAGATGTCGCCCTCGTTCCAGTCGGCGCCCACGTGCGTGCGGGTGAGGCCGGTCGCCTCGCGGCCCGGCCGCGCGAGCGTGAAGCCGCCCTGCCCGTCGTCGCGGTTGAAGAGGATCTCCGACGAGTCCGCCGAGTTGCCGATGTGCCAGTGATGGATCTCGGAGCTGTGCAGGTCGAGGCGACCGTCGTTGTCGAGGTCGGCGCACAGCGTGGTGAAGGTGTTGCCGTTGAGCCGCCAGGGCTGATCGTCGACGCCGGGGGTCCACGCATAGGTGGGGTTGTTGCTCGCGTCGCGGCACACGATGCGCGGGTTCGGCGCGGTGCACGCGCCCGTGTCCTTGCAGTAGCAGCGGTAGAACTCGTTGTCGGTGAAATCGAGGTTCGCGTCGCCGGCGAAGCCGACGTCCCGCCCGACGTCGGTGAAGTGGGCGCCGCCCTCGTTGCGCCACAGCATGTTCCACTGCCGGCCGTAGGCCGACACGAGCAGGTCGGTCCAGCCGTCGCCGTCGACGTCGCAGGCGGTGACGCCGTACGCGGGCCGGCTGGCCGCGCCGGTGTCGTAGCCGGTGTCGTCCTCCTTCGTGAGCAGGCCGAGGCTCTCGGTCACGTCGGTGAAGGTGCCGTCGCCGTGGCCGCGGAAGAGGCGGCTCGAGTACGACGCGTACGAGTAGCCGTAGGCCTGGTACCAGTAGCCGACGTAGACATCGATGTTGCCGTCGCGGTCATAGTCGAGGAACGTGGCCGCGTTCGTCGTGCGGCCGGTGCCCTGCGGCTCGGCGATGTCGCTCACGGCCGCGAGGTCGAAGGCGCCGGCGCCGTCGCCGAGGAGGAGCTCGGAGCGGTCGCCGGGGTCCAGCTTGCTCGGATCGACGTTCGTGCCGCTGAAGAGATCGAGGCGGCCGTCGTTGTTGACGTCGGCGAAGACGGCGAAGTTCGCGACCCGGCCGAGCGTCCCGCCGCCGTCGCGGATCTGGCCGTAGCGCGAGCTGACCGTGGCGTCGACGAAGACGCGCGCGGCGCCGCCCGCGGGATCGGGCCGGTTGAGCAGCACGCGCCGCTGGAACGTGCCGTTCTCGGGATCGTCACGCGTGTTCGCGGTGATCGTGTGCACGATCAGGTCGGGGTAGCCGTCCCCGTCGAGGTCCCCGCTGGCCAGCCGGTTGCCCACCACGGCCAGGCCCTCGGGCCCGACCCCCACGGCGGCGGTGACGTCACGGAAGAACGGGCCCGCCTCGGGCAGCGCCGGCGGGGTCTTGCAGATCGCGGGCGGCGGCGCCTCGGCATCCGGGCCGGCGTCGACGGCCGCCGTGCCACCGCTGCCGCAGCCGGCGGACGCGAGGAGGACGAGACCGGCGAGCGCAACCAGGCCATGGCACCCCATGGCGGCAGGGTACCAGGACTCCGACCGCCGACGCCAGGCCGTCGGTTGTCGGTTCCCTGCAGCCCCCACCTGTGGTAAGGAGGGGCGAGGAGGCAGTCGTCGTGAGTGATACCGAGCGGCTCCAGGAGCGCGTGCAGAACCTCATCGAGCGCGGCCGCGCGCTCCTCATGGACCCGGCGCAGGCCATCGAGCAGGGCCGGGCGATGCTACAGAACCCGACGCAGGCGATCGAGATGGCGCGCGAGATGACCGAGCTCGCCCTCGACGTGGGCCGCTGGGCGCTGTCGATGCTGCCGTTCGGCGCCCGGGCGTGTGCGTGCGACGAGCACGCCGACGAGCTCCGCCCGGCGCCGCCGCCCTGGGCCGCGACGCCGGAGCCCCCGCCCGCCGCCGCGCCCGAGCCGCCCGCGCCCGAGCCCCCGGCCGTGGCCGCCGCGCCCGAGCCGGTCGAGGCCGCCGAGCCCACCGCCCCGGCCGAGGCGGCCGAGGAGGCCGGCGAGGACGAGCAGCCCGGCCGCGACCAGCTCTACAAGGTGCTCCGGATCCTGCACGACGAGGCCATCGGCGAGGGCCGCTACCTCACCGCCCGCGAGATCGCCGAGGCCGCCAGCGCCGCCGGCCTGCCGATCCTGCCGGGGAACGTCCGCAAGATCCTGCGCACCCGCGCCGCCCGCCACATCGAGGCGCGGCTGCGCGACGGCGAGTCCGGCAAGGTGACCGAGTTCCGCCTCGGCGGCCGCGGCAAGAGCTGGTTCCAGAAGACCTACCCGCTCCACTGACCAGCGGCGCGTGGACCGCAACGGCCACGCCCGGGAGCGCCAGGGCGGCTCGCGGCGTCAAGCCGACCGCCTCCGTCCGTCATCAAAGCGTGGGTGAGCATCCTCCCCATCATCAACGACGTCGGTCTCCGGCCGCTCAAGCAGCGGCGAGCCTCCCTGTGCCACCGCGCGCGCGGGCGGGTGCTCGATCTCGGCATCGGCACGGGCCTCAACCTGCTCGCGTACCCGACGGTCGACTCCGTCATCGGCGTGGACACCTCGGAGCAGATGCTGGCCGTGGCGCGCGCGCGGGCCCTCGCCTGCCGCTACCCCGTCGTGCTCGCCCGCCACGCGGCCGAGGCGATGCCCTTCGAGGACGGTGAGTTCGACACCGTCGTCTCGACCTTCGCGCTCTGCTCGGTGCAGGACCCGGCGGCGGTGGCGCGCGAGATCCGCCGGGTGCTCAGCCCCGACGGGCTCTTCCTCTTCCTCGAGCACGTGCGCAGCCCCGATCCCCAGCTCCGGCGCTGGCAGGAGCGGTTCCGCTGGCCGTGGGGCAAGCTGCTCGGGGGCTGCGATCCGAGCCGCGACGTCGTGGGCGCGATCCGCCAGGCCGGCCTGCGCATCGTCGAGCTCGAGGAGTTCGACGGCCGGTGGCTGCCGCTGGTCCGGCCGCACGTCATGGGCGCGGCCACCAGGTAGCGCTTTCCCCGGCGGCCGACCTGCGGTATGGCTTGAGCATGCCCCGAGACGACGACCCCGCGGCGCGCGAGCTCGAGCGGACCCGCCGCGCCGACCTCGTCGCGGAGCCCGACGAGCCCCCCGTCGCCGCGCGCCTCGTCATCGAGATCCGCACCGACGGGACGCGCACCATCGCCCGCGGCGCCCTCGAGGACGCGACCGCCGGCGAGACCGTCGCCATCAAGGTCGAGGGCACGACCCCCTTCGCCCTCGCGGCGGCGCTCGCCAGGTCGATCTTCAACGTGCCGTTCTTCGCCCGCACCTTCGCCCGCGCCGCCGCGACGGCGCTGCTGACGGGGAAGAAGGGGCCGGAGGGGAAGTAGCGGGGGGGCGCCTGGCGCCCTACCGCGCCGGCGCCCCCGCCGAGCGCGCCGGGGCGCCGGGCGCGGGCGGCGCTTCCGCCGACGCCGGCGCCGGCCGGCCGTCGCGGCCGCCGGCGCCGCCGGGGCCCTTCAGCAGCTCCAGCAGGGCGGCCTGATCGGCGGCCCCGCCGCGCCCGGCCGGGACCAGGGGCGAGCGCTGCAGCTCGCGGAGGCCCCGCTCGACCGCCCGCACCGTGGCGTCGAGCTGCTCGAGGGTGAGGGCGACCCGCAGGTGGCAGGTGTTCGACTCCGTCGCGACCGCGGTCTGCTCCAGCAGCGTGCCGACCCCGAGCCGGCCGGCGAGCGGGGACTGCCGGAGCTGCGTGAGGCCGCGGGTGAGGAGCTCGGCGAGCTCGGTCGCCACGGGTGCGCCGGCGGTGTCGAGCTGGACGGTGGCGCGCACGCCGCTCCCGCCGTCGACCGCCGCCACGCCGCCGCTCACCTTGGTGGCGAGCCCGTCGGCGCCCGCCGCGGCCGGGGGGAGACTGACCACCGCCCACGCCAGGGCCGCCGCGGGCACCCGCAAGAGGAGTCCGTTCATCTCGGGGCGCGTGCGCACCGCCGGACCCTTGCCGGCGGCGACGTCGAGCACGCCGTGGACCCAGCGCTTGCTGCCCCCGACGAGGACCCGCGGGCTCACGAACGCGAGCAGCTCGCGCTCCTCCTGGTCGTGGACGACGACCCGGCCGCCGTAGGACGACTCGCGCGGCTCGCCGAGGTCCTTGCGGATCCGCCCCTTGTACCAGTCGATGACCCGGCGCTCATCGAACCGGCCGACCAGCAGCACGCCGAGATCGTCGGGGCGCGTGGCCTCGACCGGGGCCGCGAGCACGACGTGATCGAGGTCGCGGGCGAGGTCCACGCCCGCGGACCGCGCGAGGTCCTCCCAGCGCCAGCGCAGGTAATCGCTGCGATCGCGCAGCGCCAGGAGCCTGGCGTGCAGCGGGGAGGTGCGCACCCGCGCCACGTCGATGGCCGCGAGCAGGCGGGTGTCCGCCGGCACGAGGGTCAACGGATCCACGGCCGGCGCCGTGCGCCCGCACGCGGCGAGGCCGACGAGGGACAGCGCGATCAGGGGGCGAGCCAGCGTCATGGGACCCTCACGCTCGCCGCCGCCCGCGCGAGCTGCGCTTCGTCCACCTGGATCGGCGACCGGGGCAGCACCGTCGCCACGAACTTCCGGCGCTGCGCGGCGCGCGCCTCGTTCTGGTAGCGTGACGCCAGGAGGGCGCGCAGGGACACGAGCGGATCCTCGCCTTGGGCGTGGCGCTCGACCACCTGCACGACGTGGAAGCCCCGCGCCGAGCGGATCACGGGGCTCACCTCGCCCGGCCCGACCGCGCCCAGCGCCGCGGCGACCTCCGGCCCCAGCGCCACCGCCACCTGGTCGACGGCCAGCATGCCGATGTCGCCGCCGAGCTGGGCGCTCGGGTCGTCGGAGCTCGAGCGCGCGAGCTCCGCGAACGCGGCCGGCCGCGCCACCACCTGCCGGCGCACCTGCTCGGCACGGCGGCCCGCGGCCTCCGCCTGGGCGGGCTTCGCGCCCCCGCCGAGCTTGATGAGGATGTGGCGCAGGTGGACCCGGTCCCCCGCGGGAAACTCGGCGCGGTGCGCCTCGTAGTAGCGTCGCAGGTCGTCCGGCGCGGGCGCCGGCAGCTTCCCGAGCTCCTGCGCCAGGACGGAGCGGATCAGCCGCTCGCGCACCTCCTCGTCGCGCGCCAGGACGCCGCGTCGCAGCGCCTCCTGGACCAGGGACTCCTCCTCGAGGAGCTCGTCGAGGACGGCGCGGGGCGCGGGGCGGGGCGCGCCGGCGCGGACCGCCTCCAGCTGACGCTGGCGCAGCCGGTGCTGGAAACGCTCGACCGCGACCACCCCGGCGCCGACCCGGGCGAGCGCGGTCTCGCCGACGGCTTGCGAGGCCGGTGCGCCGGCCTCACGCGCCGCGGTCGGCGCCCGGCCGCAGCCGAGTGCCGTGGCGCTCAGGAGGGCCCCCGCGACAGCGACACGCAGCGCGAATCCGTGCACGATATCCTCCTGGTAACACCGAGCGCTGACGCGCACTCGCTTCAAAGACGATCACGGTCCTAGAGACGCTTGCCGGCCCCGGCGAGGCGGTCGGCGGCGGCCCAGTCGATCCGGGGCCTGATGCCTCGGCGCAGCTCGCCTTCGCGCTCCCCGAGGGCCCGGCGCCGATCCCGCGCCGTGAGGGCGGCCCGGACCTCGGCCTCCACCTCGGCGAGCGGGGTCACCCGCTCGGGCGTGACGTCGCGACACAGCACGACGAGGTAGGTCCCGTGGAGCAGCAGCGGCCCCGCCACCTCGCCCGGCCGGCGCAGGTTCAGGACCGCGTGGCGGAAGATGTCGGGCAGGTGCTCCGCGCGCGCGTCGACCCAGCCCATGTCGCCGCCCGTACGCCGCGCGGCCACGTCCTCCGACTCCGCGGCGAGCAGGGCCTCGAACCGCGTCGTGGGATAGGGCGACGCGCGGAGCTCCTTGGCCCAGCGCTCCGCGCGCGCGCGGTCGCGCGCGACGAGGGAAGCGACCCTGACCCGACGCGGCTCGCTGTAGCGCGCGCGGTTCTGCGTGTAGTGCTCCTCCAGCTGCGCCGTCGTGAGCGCGCCGGGCGTGATCTCCGCCTCGATCCGCGCGCGATACTCGTCCACGAGCGCGGCCCGCGCGGCCGCCCGGACCGCCGCATGGTGCTCGAGCCCGCGACGCTGCGCCTCGCGCCACAGCACCAGCTCCTCGGCCAGAGCCTGTCGTGCGGCCGCGGGCCCGCCCGGGCCGAGCGTCGCCCGGCCGCGGGCACGAGCCCGCACCTCAGCCACCGTGACGCGCAACGTGTCGAGCGTCACGACCGGGGTCGCCGCATCCGCCGTGCCGTCCGTCCGCAGCGCGGCCGCGAGCGCCGTCTCGTCGACCACCGCGCGGCCGGTCCCGCCGAGCTTCGCCACGAGGGCCCGGCGCGCCGCCCCCTCGGCCTGGGCGGCGACGCGGGCCGTGATGATCCCCTTGACCTCGGTGAAGCTGGGGCGCGCCGGCGGGTGCCGCTCCCGCACCTTGACGAGGAGACAGCCGCCGCTCACGGTCACGGGCCCCACGAGCACCGGCTCGCCCGCGGGCCGCACTGCCTCGATGGCGCTCCGCACTGGCGCCGGCAGCTCGGCCTCGGGCGTCAGGCCGAGATCGCCGCCGGTGACCGCGCTGGCGCGGTCGAGCGAGAAGCGCAGGGCCGCGACCTCGAAGCTGACCGCCCCCTCCTGGATCTGGCGCTTCAGCCGCTCGGCCTCGCCGCAGGTGGCGAGCCGGATCTGGCCGAGCGCGGCGCGCGCGGGCTGGCCGAGCTCGGCGAGGTGACGCGAGAAGAACGCCTCGTCCGCGCCGGCCGGGGGCACGGCGTCCGGGGCGACGAGCAGCCTGATCGCCGCCTCCCGCGCGGCGGCACGGGCGCGCAGCGCCGCCGCGGGATCCGCGCCGGCCGCACGCGCGCGCGCCTCCTCGAGCAGCACGTCCGTGACGAGCTCGGTCACGCGCGCGCGGTGATCGCTCGCGGCGCCACTCGCGGGCGCCTGCGCCAGCGCCGCCGTCAGCTCGTCCGTGCGGACCACCAACCCGTCCCACTCCGCGACCACCGCCGCGGGCGGCGTCGCCCGTGGGCCGCACGCCGCGCCGGTGGCCAGCAGGACCGCCCCCATGGCCACACGCACGAGCTTCGCGCCCGAGGTCCAGGATCGCCTCATCGAGGGATTGTCCTCTCGTCGACGACCGAGCGCAAGGCGGCGAGTGCCGCGCGGCCGTCGGTGCGCGGGTGTCGCTTGTGGTGCCCGCGAGCGCCCGGCTACAATGCCGCCATGTCCTCGCGCACTCGCTCGCTCGCGCTGGGCCTCGTCGTCGGCGCGTTGGTCGCCGGCGGCTGCCGCCGCGACCTCGGACAGCAGTGCGACAGCCCCTTCTACACGTGCAGGGGGCGCGCCCAGTGTGTCCATGGAGCGCCGGTGCCGGTCTGCGCGCTGCCCTGCCCGCAGGCGGCCCCGTGCCAGCCCGGCTTCCGCTGCGTGCAGGTGATGATCAATAACCGCCGGGGCGGGGGCTACTGCCTGCCTCAGTGAGCCCCGCCCCGAGGCCCGCGCGCGTGGCCGGTCGGACGCCCCCGACCCTGGCGGTGACGCGCAGGGCAGGCGTGGGCGAAGCGCCGGCCGGGCGCGGGTGACCGAAGGGGAGCTAGCCTGAGGCATGGCGGGGTGGCGTAGGGGGGTGGCGACGGGCTCGGCTAGTCCTCGATGACCCAGCGGCACGTGGTCGTGGTGTCGGAGTAGGAGCCGCCCGCGACGTTGAGCACGCCGAAGCCGAGCCCAGCGTCCGTGCGCCCGTTGGGCGTGCCGGTGTAGAGCTCGGCGTCGGAGAAGTAGCAGTCCCAGGCGTTGAAGACGTCGGTGACCGTCATGTCGTAGTCGACGCCGGTGGTGTCGGTGCCCGACACCTGCCACTTGGTCGCGCCGAAGCTGCCGTAGACCTCGGAGACGAAGAGCTTCCACTGGCGGGAGGCGACGCCACCCGTCCCGTCCCAGTTGATCATCTGGGTCGTGATGCGGCAGCCGTCCTTGTCGCGGCACAGCTCGTCCGTCAGATAAGGGTCCAGCGCGATGGTCTTCCCCACGCTCGCCGGCGGCGCCTCGATGATGTAGCGCTTCATCGAGACCGCGTACGGCGTGAGCGGACCCGTGTGGCCGACCTGCAGCACGGCGTCGACCCGGGCGACGTCGGCCCACGGATGCCCGCCCAGGTACTGGGAGTTGAGCCCCGTGGCCATGCCCGTCACGCCCGGGCTCCACTGCACCCCACCGCTCCACGGGATCCCGCCGATCGCGCCGTTGTCCACCTTGTACGACGTGGTGGTGCCGGCGGCGATGAGCCGCGTGGCGCTGAACGCGTACGCCGCGCTCGTCAGCGGTATGCGCGGGCTCATCGGCGGGTCCGTGGCCACGGCGACCTCCACCCAGTACGGCCGCGCGAAGTCGCAGGCCGCGCTGATGCCCGCCGCCGCGCCGAGCGTCACGTTGAACAGGCCGCCGTTCATCCTCACCAGCGGGCTCTCGGTGTGACAGGCCTGCCCCGCGGCCGCGGCGTCGTAGATCTTGAAGGTGATCGGGTAGGGCGTGCTCACCGCGTTGCCGTTGGCGTCCGCGAGGCGCCCCTGAAAGCTGATGGTCCGCGGGATGTCGGCGCGCGCGGTCCCGCCGCCCAGCACGAGCGCGGCGAGCATCCCCAGCAGCGTCATCCGTGTCGACATCGTCGTTGCCTCCCTGTGCATGGCTCACTCAGGCCACGGCGGGCTAGTCCTCGATGACCCAGCGGCACGTGGTCGTGGTGTCGGAGTAGGAGCCGCCCGCGATGTTGAGCACGCCGAAGCCGAGCCCGCTGTCCGTGCGCCCGTTGGCCGTGCCGTTATACGTCTCCGCGTCGGAGAAGTAACAGTCCCAGGCGTTGTAGACGTCCGTCACCACCCCGTCGTTGTCGACCCCGGCGGTGTCGACATCCGACACCTGCCACTTGTTGCCGGTCTCGGAGAGGAAGAGCTTCCACTGACGGGAGGCGACGTTGCCCGTGTTGTCCCAGTTGATCATCTGGGTCGTGACGCGGCAGCCGTCCTTGTCGCGGCACAGCTCGCTCATGAGCGCCTGATCGAGCTTGATGGTGATGCCCACGCTCGCCGGGGGCGCCTCGATGATGTAGCGCTTCATCGCCACGGTGTAGGGCTGGGCGGCGACGCCATAGCCGGGCAGGAGCACCGCATCGACCTTGGCGACCTCCTCCCACCGGTGCCCGCCCAGGAACTCGGCGTTGAGGCCCGTCGACATGCCGGTCGGCCCGCCGCTGTACGGGATCGCGCCCACCACGCTGTTGCTCACCGCGTACGCCTTGTCGAGGCCGGTGGCCGGATCCTTGCCGATGAGCCGGGCGGCGGTGAAGGCGTAGGCCGCGCTCGTCAGCGCGATCCGCGGGCTCATCGGCGCGTCCGTATCCACCGCGATCTCCAGCCAGTACGGCTTCGAGAAGTCGCACGCCGCGTTGATGCCGGCCGCCCCGCCGAGCGCCGTGTTGAACAGGCCGCTGCTCATGCCGACCTGCGTCTGCTCGGTGTGACAGGCCGTCCCCTGGCCGGGGTCGCCGCTGTCAAAGATCTTGAACGTCATGAGGTAGGGCGTCCGCACCGGGGTGCCCGAGGCATCCGCCAGGCGCCCCTGGAAGTTGATGGTCCGCGGGATGTCGGCCCGCGCGGTCCCGCCGCACAGCACCAGCGCCGCGAGCGCGCCCAGCGTCATCATCCGTCTCGACATGGTCCTTGCCTCCATATGCGTGGCTCACAGCGCGAGCGCTGCACGCCCTACCACGACCCGTGCGACCCGTGCGACCCGTGCGACCCGTGCGACCCGTGCGAGCCGTGCGACCCGTGCGACCCGTGCGACCCGTGGGAGCAGTGCTGCGCGATGCGCAGCGGCGCCGCCCCCCCCGGCGCCACGAGCGCGGGCCGCGCGTGCGGCCCGGCGGGGGGCGCCAGCGTCCGGGTCGCGACTGCGACCGGCAGCGCCTGCGCCGCCGGCGCGGCCCCCAGCCCCGCCCCCAGCGCGAGCGCGGCGCCGGCGCGCAGGAGCACGCGCCGGTGTGTCCGGCGCTCCTCGGCGGGGAGCAGGAAGAGCCGCGGCTCGCGCGGCGGGCTCGGCTTCTCGCTCATGCGCCCTCCTTGTCCACCGGCCGTCACGGCGCGGGCCGCACGTAGGCCACGGGCCCGGTGTTGGTGCACCGGCACAGCCGGCGGCGGTAGTTGCCGTAGTTGCAGTTCATCGCCTCGATCTCGACGCACCCGATCGTCACGCACTCGGCCGGCCGGTCGAAGCCCGTCGAGCAGCTGGCGCCGCTGAGGTAGGTCGTGCACGTGGGCTCCGACGTGAGGTCGCCGCTGGCGTTGGTGCACCCGGGGTGCAGCACGTAGAGCGGCCGGCTCGCGACCGCGCCCACCGCCAACAGGTTGTTGCCGCCGAGGTAGCTGCAGTTGAGGTTGACGTTCACCACGCCCTGCCCGCTATTCCGCGGGACCTGCCCGGCGCCGTTGCCGACCGTGCGCAGCATGCTCCCACCGGTGCCTGGCGGCACGCCGTTCGCCACGAGGCCGCCCGCGCTGAAGGCGTACACCGCCGGCGTCAGCTGCAGCCGGGGGCTGAGCGGCGCGTCACCCGCGACCTGCACCTCCAGCCAATACGGCTTGGCGAAGTCGCACGCCGAATTGAGGCCGCCCACCTCGCCGATGCGCACGCTGAAGAGCCCGCTCGTCACCGGCAGAACGCGCGTCTCGCTGTGACAGGCGGCCCCGCTCGCGTCGGTGTCGAAGACGGCGAACGTGATCGTGTACCCGGTGCTCGTGACGGGCGTGCCGGTCTTGTCCGCGAGCCGCCCCTGGAAGTTGATCACCCGCGGCACGTCGGCCCGCGCCGCCGGGCTCGGGCCGAGCGCCACGGCCCCAACGAGGAACGCCAGCATGGTTCGCTTGCTCATGTCGTCGTCTCCTGGGCGGCTCCGTTATGGCGCGGGCCGGCCGTAGCCCCAGTCCGTGACCTGGCTGTTCGGGCACAGGCAGTAGGCCTCGTAGTAGGAGCTGAAGGCATTGACCCTGATGCAGTTCTCGATCTGCACCACGCACGCCGGCGGCGTCGGCGTGGGCTGCGGGTCGGGGATGCACTTGTACGTGCTGCCGCCGCACAGGGAGTTCGACACCGTCGTCCCGGTCCGTTTGTCCGTCTGACACGCCGACGGGAACTTGCAGTGGCGCAGCAGGTACGACGTGGTCGTGCCCTTCTGGCACACCGTGCCGCCGTCGGTGGCCTCGGGCGCGCACGCGGCGGGGACGCTGCCCTCGCAGGTCAGGTTCGTCACGGTCGCGCCCGCGATGTCGTAGGTCACCGGTGGCGCGCCCGTGATCAGCTGCGCGCCGGTGATCGGGTTCTTGCTGTCCGGGCACGACACGTGCTTCTGGTACGGCGTCCAGGAGAAGGTGTTCTGGAGGCCGCTCCAGTCCTTGCCCTCGAGGTAGTTGCAGTTGAGCCCGGTGTTGAGCACGCCGTCACTGACCGGGATCTGGCCGGCGCCGTGCCCCGCCTTGTAGATCGCCCCGCCCTGCACCACCTGCCCCGCGGCGAAGGCGTAGGGCGCTGCGGTGAACGGCACCCGCGGCGCCAGGACCTCCGTGCCGACCCACAGCTCGAGGTACGCGGGCCGGTCGAACAGACAGGTGGCGGAGATGCCCGTCGTCCCGCTGATCTGCGCGTTGAAGAGGCCGCCGCTCGTGACGAAGGTCTGCAGGTGCTCATGGCAGTAGGTGCCGCCGGTGGGCGCGTCGTAGATCCGGAACCTCACCGCGTAGCTGCCGTTGGGCGCCACCGCGCCGGCGGCATTGGTGAGCCGCCCCTGGAAGTTGATCACCCGCGGCAGGTCGGCGCGGGCCGCCGGGGCCGCGCCCAGGAGGGCGGCCGCCAGCGTCAAGCACAACAGTGATCCGTGTCGCATCGCGCGCCTCCAGACCACGGCTACCTCAGGTAACCGTACAGGCAGTTGGTGCAGGTGCAGGTGCCCGCGCCCGTACACCCGGTCGGGCACGGCGTCGCGCTCACCGTGCAGGTCGCGCTCGGTGAGAACGCCTCCTCCTTGCCGCCGAGACACCCGGCGTTCACCCGGTAGAGCGGCCGGGTGAGCGTCACCGCCGTCACGTCGCTCCATGGATGGCCCTCCAGGTACTGGCCGTTCAGGCCGGCATTGATCGTCCCGTTGCTCACCGGGATGCCGCCGGGCGCGTTGCCCACCGGCCGGTAGTTGCTCGTGCCCGGCTCGACGAGCGCCATCGCGGTGATGGCGTAGGCCGCCGCGCTGAGCGGAATCCGCGGCGTCATCGGCTGGTCCCCCGCGACCTGCAGCTCGAGGTACTGCGGCGCCCCGAACGCGCAGGGGCTGAGCCCGCTCGGCGCGCCGATGAGCACGTGAAAGAGCCCGTTGTTCGCCGCCACCGCCTGCGGGGCGCTGTGGCACGCCACCTCGCCCGTCGTGGGGATGGCGTTCGGATAGATGCGGAAGGTGATGCTGTAGGCGCCCGTGAGCGCGGTGTCGCTCGTGGTGGCGAGCCGTCCCTGGAAGTTGATCAACCGCGGGATGTCGCCCCGCGCCGACCCGGCCCAGAGCGCCAGCGCCGCGGCGACGAGCCCGGGAAGCACCCTCTTCATCGACGTCCACATGTCGTCATGTCCTCCATCAAGTCCACGTCCGCCAGGCGCCCAGCCACATGGCTCACGGGCACGTCGTGGTCTGGACCGCCGGGGTGCACCCGGCCACCGGGCACACGACGAAGCAGACGTCCTGGGACGCCGCCTGGCCGCGCAGATCCACGGCCGTCAGGCGCATGCGCACCGGGTAGCCCGCCGGCGTCGCCACGTCGGTCTCGCTGCCGTGGACCCACAGGCCCGTGTTGGCCGCGGTCACGTCGTCGGGGCTGAGGATGCCGCGATAACCGCTCGCCGCGCGGTCCATGACCACGTCCCACTTGGTCAGGATGATCGACGTCTCGTCCGGGCCATCGGGATCGCGCACGCTCGCCGTCAGCCCCACCTGCGCGTAGCAGCGCCACGCGTCGTCGGCGTTCGCCTGGTAGTCGCAGATCTCGTTCACCGCGGCCGGCGCCGTCGCCACCACCGCCGGCGGCTGATCCCCCGGCACGACGGCGTACGTCCGCATCACCAGCGACCCGCCCTTCGAGTCGCGCACCTGCACCTCGAGCGTGTAGGTCCCCTGCGGCGGCCGGTCCCGCGTCACCACGGCCACCGTCGTCGCCGCCGCCGCCGGATCGGCGAACGTCACCTCGCCGAGCGCCTGTCCCTGCGCCGGGTCGGGCACGAAGGTCCACGCGTACGACAGCGGGTCGCCGTCGTCGTCCACCGCCGCCACCGCGACGGTCACCGGCGTCCCCTGCGCCTTGCCCTCGGCATGACACAGGTAGCTTGGCCCGCCGAGCTTGGCACAGACCGGCAGGGCGAAGGACTGCTGGGGGCTGATGCCGCCCTGGCTCGAGTCGAGCCGGGGGGCGTGGTTGCCGAGCACCTGCCCGCTCGCCACCTGCTGGCTGTAGGCCGTGTCGGCGTCCCCGGCCTCGCAGTACGAGGCCATGGTCTGGCCCGGGCACCAGTCGACGCCGGCGATCATCGGGCACTTCCGCTGGCCGGGGCAGCCGTCCGCGTCGGTGTCCGTGCCGCCGACGTAGAGCGTCGCGACCGCCGGGCCCTGCGTCCGCGGGTCGCACGCCTGCCCCTGCGGCACCGAGGCGAGGTTCGCGCACACCGTGCGCCACCCCTGCGTGTCGTTGTCACTCCGCCGCGTGTCCAGGAACGCCGCCGACATCGCCGACAGGCGCGTGTACTCCGCGACCGCCGAGTCATCCCAGAAGGGCGAGCAGTCCCAGCCGTAGGTCGGCGACTTCTCGTAGTACCAGGTCAGGTCGCCGGGGCACATCTGCTTCTGGCCCTCGAGCTGCCGCTGCTCCGCCGCCACACAGTCAAACCGCATGTAGTCCAGGAACTTCTCGAGCGTGGTCGCCTGCGGCGGCCCGCTCGCGCTGCGCTTGCACGGGTTGAGCGAGCCGGCGTAGGTGTGCGCGACCCGCCCCTTGGCCCAGAACGTGCTGTCGTACGGCGTCGAGCACTTCGTGCAGTTCTGGCCCTCCGCCGGCGTCGTCGCCGCCGGCAGGAGCTGGCAGCACGGCAGCAGCGCCGGACTGGTCGGCTGCGGGTCGCCGTTGATCCACACCGACGTGTCCGCCGTGCACGTCGTGTCGCACCCGGTGCCCGTGCTGCTCAGGACCTTCACCCCGTTGACCAGCTGCGTGCAGCACTTCTGCGGCACCACCCACGTCTTGGGCGTGCCGTCATCCAGGCGGAAGTCCAGCGAGCTCTCCGCCGGGATGAACGGCCAGCTCGCGCCGGCCTCGAGCGCCGTCATCGGGAAGTAGGCGCGGTCGTCGAACAGCACCTTCTCCTTGCTGCTGTGGAAGCCGAACGAGTTGGCCTCCAGCTTCAGGATGCCCTTCATCTTCATCTGGAACGCGGCCAGCGGCGACACGATGTCGCGCCCGAAGTCGCCGCCGGCCAGGTGGTCGCGCCACGTGGTGGGCAGCCGCTGGTTCGCGATGAGATACGGGAGGTACATCTCCGCCACCGCGTTCGTCGTGGGCTTGATGCCCGGCTCGTTGCCCAGGGCGAAGGCCACGTTGCGCGTCGTGGTCGGGTACCCCTTGCCGTTGAGCGCGTTCACCCACGCGTAGAACTGGTCGTGGTACGCCGCCGTGGTAGTGGTCGAGAAGGTGCCCTGACAGATCGCGCCCAACGCTTCCTTCCCAAACCCAGTCGGCCACACGTTCGGCACCGCCGTCCCCTGCGGGACGATGTCAACATCCGCACACGCCCGCGCTCCCGTCGGCGTCACCGACTCGTACAGCATCTCGCGCGACGACGGGGCGTCCAGGATTGGCGTCAGCTTGAAGGGCAGCGCCGCCATCGACGAGCCGCTGCTGTCCTGCACGATGTTGAACGACGCGTTGACCCCGTAGAACCACTTGAAGGCGCCCAGGTAGTCGAGTACCGCGAAGATGATGCTCCCCATGAGGGGCAGCGCCATCGAGATCCCGACCTTGATGGCCGTCACCAGTGTGCCCATGATGCCGTACCCGATGCCAACCTCGAAGCCCGCCACGATGGGGCTCAGGAGGTAGAGCGAGTAGACCGTGCCCGCGACGAGCTCGGGCAGGCCGACCAGCGCGGCGACGATCCCCATCTGCGTCATCAGATCCTGGTTCCCCCACGCCTGCTTGCCCGCGGCCAGCCCCCCGTCCAGGGTCTTGCACTTCTTGACGCCGCCACACGACTCGATCGCCTTGTTCGTGAAGCCCCGCTTCTGGAGCCCCAGGTACACCGGCAACGCCGCCGCGCCGCCCATCGCGAAGCCCACGTCGCCCATCCCGGACTGGCTGTGAGCCTCGTACGCCCGCACGAACGACTGCAGCGCGATGGGCACGTTGGCGCCCTGATTCGGCGCGTCACCCGCCATGAACACGCGCGCCCCGAGATCCCACGTGTTGCCGCTCAGGTTCGGATCCCCCACCGGCGGCTTCGCCCGCGGCCGGTTCGTCAGGACGTACGGATCTTGCTCCACCCCGTTGAGCAGGTTCTTGCCGTTGACCACCGCCGTGCCCGCCCAGGGCACGGTCAGGGTGGTCGGGTCCTCGGCCCACGCGAGCGCCGCGCGCCCCAGCACGCCGCCCATGCTCGCGCCGAACACGCGCACGAAGCACGGCTGGCCCGGGTCGGACCAGTTGGTGCCCGGCGTCCGCGCCGCGTCGGCGCTGTGGTTCACGTTGCACGTGCCGTAGTCCTTGGCGTAGCGAATCGCATACGCCATCGCGACCGCGTTCAGCGGCAGGTTGTTGTCGACCGCGTACGTGGTCTGCGGGCACGCGCAGCGCCAGCCCCCACCCGCCCCGCAGAAGCTCGCATCGCCGTTGCCCCAGGGCAAGGCGAGGTTCGGGGCCGGCCGATTGCCCGAGGGGTCCTCGCTGCAGATCGGGTCGAAATCAAGCATCCACACGTCGTAGCCCTTGCGCCTGAGGGCCGTCGCGATGGAGCCGAAGCCCGAGGAGAGGTCGTCGGCGGAGCCCTGCTGCGACGCGAACGCGGAGAACCCCTTCGACAGGATCACCGGCCGGTCGTAGACGTTATCGTCGCCCATGAGCAGGGTCATGGTGGCGCCCGAGCCGCCCAGGCCCGCCACCGGCCAGCCCGCCGGCATCGGCACCCGCACCCTGTCGGTGTTGGTGATGATGGTCGTCACGCTCTGGGCGGAGTCCGCGTGGCTGGCCACGGTCCACTTCTGGCACTTGCCGCCGTGGCACTGCTCGCCGACGCCGCAGTGGGTGTCGGCCGTGCACTGGCACACGGACCCCTGACACACGTTCGACGCGCAGCTCGCGTTCGCCGTGCAGGCCACCGGCGCCGCGTCCACCCACCCGCACCCGCACGACGGGTGCGCGGTCGGGTCGGTCACCTTCAGGTGCACGCGGTAGCTCCCCTGGACGTCGAGCCGGACCGAGGGCATCGCCCAGGTCGGATTGGTCACCGTCATGGTGCTGGTGCCCGGCCGCTGGATCACGTCCCACTGGTAGGTCAGCGTCGCCGTCGCGTCGACCGGGTCCTTGGACAGCGAGCCGTCGAGCGCCACGGTGCGGTCGCTCGTCGGGTCGGCGGTGCCCGTCCGGGTGAACGCGACCACCTTCTGCGTCGGGGTCACGATCGCGATCGGCGGCTGGTCGACGATGCCGGACACCTTGAAGGTGACCGTGACCTGATCGCTCGCGGCCATCCTGGCGTCGCTCACCGTGAGGCCGATGGTGTAGGTGCCGTTGTTGCCGGCGAAGTTCAGCGTCGGCGCGGGGCAGTCCCACGCCGGGCTCAGGCCCGCCTTGCCGCACGTGATCGTCGCGGTGGTGGTCCCGGCGGTGTTGTCGGGCTTGAGGTAGCCCAGGATCTGCCACGAGTAGGCGAGCCCCTTGCGATTGAGGCCGTAGGCATCGGGATCCGGGTAAGCGGCGTCATCCCAGTCGGGGTCGTAGCTGCCCGCCGCCTGCAGCGTGACGCTCGGCGCCCCGACCGGCACCGTCACCGGCGCGAGCACCGCGACCGGCGGCAGGTTCCCGGCCGTGGTGCCGACGCTCACGGTCACGTACGCCGGCGCGCTCGCGAGCACGCCGTCGCGCACCACGAGCTCGAACCGGTAGTACCCGAGCTTGTCGGGGACGAAGGTCGGCCGCGTCGCCTTGCTGGTCGGGCCATGGGTGTCGCCGAACACCGCGACGCTGCCCGCCGGCGCCCGGAAGATCCGCCACTCGGGCCAGATGCTCTTGCCCTCGGGCGAGTAGCTCCTGCTGCTGTCGAGCGTGACGAGCGGCGCCGGCGAGCTCAGCTTCACGAACTGGTCGCTGCCCGCGTTCGCGACCGGCGCGACCGCCGTCACCTGCACCGCGACCGACGCCGGCGTGCTGTCCATCTCCCCGTCGTTGACCGTCAGCACGGCCACGTACGAGCCCGCCTTGTCGGGCAGGAACGTCGGCTTCTGCGCCGTCGCGTTGCTCAGCGTCGCGGCGCTGTTGTACGGCCGCTGCCACAGCGACCAGCTGTACGTCAGGGCCGCCGGCTTGTTGTCCGGGTCGAAGCTCTTGCTGCCGTCCAGCACCACGGTCTCGCCGAACGAGTGCGACTGATCCGCGCCCGCGTTCGCCACCGGCGCCCGGTTGTCCGAGATCTGGTAGAGGCCGAAGGCCGTGCTCATGAACCCGGCGTCCACCTTCTTGCCGCTGGCCGCCACGTGGCCGTCCGGGCTGCGGTCGCCGAACACCTCGCCCATCTTGTAACTGGCGCTGCTCGCGTCGGCCGGCGTAGCGCCGAGCGCCGCGGTCGTCTGGGCCACCAGCTTGTGGTTGGGCGACACCGCGCCGAAGGGCCCGGAGTAGTAGAGGAGCTGGTCGTTGACCGCGGTCACCATCACGTAGCAGGGCTTCCCCGTCATGCCGCGCGAGTCCGTCACCGCGAGCTGCAGCATGTAGTAGCCGAACACGTCGGGCGTGAAGGACGGCGCGGCCGCGGTCGGGTTCTTGATCTTCCCGTCCACGCAGGTCGGATCGAGGCCGCAGTCGGGGAACGCGAGCGGCGGCACGGCGGGCGTGCCGTCGGCGTGACGCGCGAAGCTCCAGCGGTACACCACGTCGTCGCCGTTGGGGTCGTGGCCCGAGGCCGCGAGGTGCACCACGGGGTCCGCGGCCGGCAGCGGCAGCTTCGCCGACACGCAGCCGATGGCCGCGTTGTCGGCGCAGGCCGGGCTCACCGTGCACTCCGGCGGGTAGTTCGGCGCGATGAACTCCTCCATCGTGTACAGGTAGCCCGCGAAGCCGTAGAACTGCGTGCTCCCGAGCTGGCCGATGGGGCTCGCCTGCTGCTGCGACGCGTGCGACATCTGGAAGTTCGGCGACGCCCGCCCGCCCGGGCACGTGTCGTAACAGGAGTCGTAACACGTGTCGTAACAGGTCGTGGGGCACTGGTCGTAGCAGGTGTAGGGGTACCCACAGCCGTCGTAGCAGGTGTGCGGGTTGCAATCGTACGTGCACGCGTGCGGGTTGCAGTTGTGCGGATTGCAGGTGTGCGGGTTACACGGCAGGTTCTCGCCGCGCTGCCCGGCCTCGCTGCCCGAGTCGAAGGCGTAGGCCCCGAGGGTGAACCGGGCGCTCTGGGACCAGGTGCCGATGGCGAAGTCCTTGCCGTTGAGCGGATCGAGCCCGATGCCGCGCTCGAAGCCGTCGCCCATGCCGTCGCCGTCGGTGTCCGGGTTGGTGGGGCTGGTCCCTTGCGCCACCTCCTGGCCGTCCTTCACCCCGTCGCCGTCGGTGTCGGCGACGGCCGGGTCGGACCCGTTGAGGTACTCCATCAGGTTGGTCAGGCCGTCGCCGTCCGGGTCGGCCTGGGCGTCCGAGGGGTCGTACGGGTTGAGCCCGTGCGCCACCTCCCAGTCGTCCGGCATGCCGTCGCCGTCGCTGTCGCCGCGCGCGGCGACCGCCACCGCGCCGCCGGAGTAGGCGACCGGGTAGTGCGCAAAGGCGGTGTAGGTCAGCCGGCCGCTCGGGGCCGCGCCGTCGAGGAACGCCTGGCCGAGGCCGGTGTAGATCAGGGCCTGCGGCGTCGTGCCCGGCTGCGCCGGCGGGTCATTCGGGCCGGTGCGGTAGACCTCGATCGCGTTCGCGAGCAGCCCGAACTCGGTCGCGGCGGGCGCCTCCTCGATGGCGAGGCCGTCGATGGCCCACTCGGCGTTCGCCTGGTACGAGTACCAGTACAGGTCGGGCCGGACCACGTCGAGCGTGCACGTCTGAGAGTACCGCTGCCAGCTGGCGGTCAGCGTGATGCCGTGGAAGAGGCAGTTCTGGAGCCCGTTGCCGGTCTGGTTGCTGAAGTAGATCTTGTAGGCGCTGTAGTTCGCGATCCCGCGCGCCCAGTAGCTCACGGTGTAGGTCTTGCCCGCGGTCAACGCGGGCATCGGCCTGTAGGCGCCGCCGTAGGTGCCGCCGCCGTTGACCGTGGCGGAGGCCTTGACGCGCAGGCCGGCCGTATTGACGTAGCCGTAGGCGGGGCCCGAGGTGACGCTGCCGTCGGCGTTGCCGTAGAGCATGAAGCCGTCGGTGCCGCCCTCGAAGTCGCCGCCGGGGAAGCGGTTCACCGCCGGGTTCGTCCAGGTCAGGTTGATGCCGTCCGGGCGCGCCTGCGCGGTGAAGCCGGTGACCCCCGGCAGCTGGCACGTCGCCGGCGCCGTGTCCGGCGGGCAGACCAGGCTGCTGCCGGTGCAGGTCTCGGCCGTGTCGCACGCCGCGATGGCCGGGCGGCACACGGTGCCGGCGGGCTTGAACCCGTCGGCCGGGCACGCCGCCGCGCTCCCGCTGCACTGCTCGGCCACGTCGCAGGGCCCGAGCGCCGAGCGGCACACCGTGCTCGCGGGCTTGAAGGCGTCCGCCGGGCAGGTCATGCTGCTCCCGTTGCACGTCTCGGCCGCGTCGCACGGCCCCGCCGCCGCGCGGCATACCGTGCCCGCGGGCGCGAGCGTGCACTGCGCGGTGCAGCAGCTCCCGGGCTGGCCGTTTCTGATGCCGTCATCGCACTGCTCGCCGCCGCCCACCAGCCCGTCGCCGCACAGCTTGGAGTCGAGCAAGCCCTGGACCATCACCGGGGTCCCGCTCCAGGTCGGCGCGTTGCTGCCGAGCTGCCCGAAGCCGTCGTAGCCCCAGCACTTCGCCGTGCCGTCGCCCAGCAGGGCGCAGGTGTGATACATGCCGCTCGCGAGCCCCACGGCGGTGCTGATCCCCGCCACCGCCGTCGGCGCCAACCGCG
>DASXVK010000714.1:0-27606 GCA_036504295.1 Polyangia bacterium | reverse complement strand
CGGCAGGCCCGCGGGCGCCGCGGGCTCGGGGGCGCGCGCGGCCGGGGCGGCCGCGATGGGCTTCAGGCCGGCGGGCATGACCGCCGGATCCATGATGGCGGGCAGCGGGCGGGTCGCGTGCGACGGATCGGCCGGCTGGTCGAGGCCCGCGTTCTTGCCGGCGCGGCCGGGGACGGTCGCCTGGTCCTCGTCGAAATCCCAGTACGAGCCGGCGGCCGCGCCGCCGTGAGCGGGGGCGGCCTCGGCGGGCGGCGCGAACTCGACGCTCGCGGTGCGGGCGTCCTCGTCGAAAGATGGCGCCTCGGGCGCCCGGCCCTCGTCGAAGCGGGGGGTGCGCGGCGCCGCCGCCGGCGGCGGGACCACCGGGTACGGGTCCGGCGCGGCCGGCATCATCGCGATCGTGCGCCCGCGCGTCGGCGGGGCGGCCGGGCGCGCGGGCGCGGGCGGCGCCGCGGCGGCCGGATCGGCGATCGGCCGCATGAACGGAGTCGTGCTCGGCGCCTCCGGCGCGGGCGGCGCGGCGACGGCCGGCAGGCGCGGCGCCGTGCCGCTCGGGCCGTCCTCGCCCGGCCGCGCGAACGGCGTGGTCGAGATGCGGGTGCGCTCGGGGCCGCCGGCCGCGCCGTAGTCCGGCGCCTGCTGCTGCTGGGGCCCGCCGACCGTCTCCACCTTCAGGCGGCAGCCGCCGACGTAGATCTCGTCGAAGGACGTGACCTCGGCGGACTGCACCTTCTGGCCGTTCACGAAGACGCCGTTGCGGCTCCCCGTGTCGGCGATGATCAGGTGGCCGTCGATGACCCGCAGCGTGGCGTGGCGCGACGAGACCTCGTCGTCCTCGAGCTTGAGGCTGCAGTCCGGGGCGCGGCCGATGGTGACCGTGCGGTCGGCGGAGAACATGCGTGAGCCGGCGAAGCGCCCCTGCCGGAACACGAAGATCTCGATGGCTCCGATCACGCCGATGGGGGAGCGGCGCGTCGGCTCGTCGTCCCGCGGGTTCAGCGTTTGCTCCCTTCGGGAAACACCGTGCGCACGATCTCGTCGCGGTAGGACTGCCGCTCCCGGACCATGCTCCGCAGGTCCGAGCGCGCCCGCTCGAAGAGGTACACCGCGCCCGAGCGCGCCGTCTGCCCTTGCACCAGGCGGCCGTCGAACTCGAGGCGCTGCCCGCGCTGCAGCATCGGGTTGCCGCCGCCGACCGCGCTGTTCTCCTTGCCCACGCCCTCGAGGCGCGGATCGCGCTCGCGCGGCAGGGGCTTGCGCTTCTCGGCGTCGCTCACCGCCCCGGCGATGGGCTTCTTGCTGGCCTCCCCCTTGACCGCTCCCCGGATGTCCGCCGCGGGAGGCTTGCCCTTGCCGCCCTTGGGCGGCTTCTTCTTGGGCTTGGCGTCCCCGAGGACCGGGATGGACAAGATGAGCGCCGTGAGGAGCGACAAGGCGCGCTTCACGTGATACCTCCCACGCCAGTGTGGCGACGCCTGGCGACGGTAGTTCCCGGGCCAACGCGTCACACCACGGTTATCCGATAGGCGACCGCTTGTCAATCTGGAGCTTGGACCGGCCGGCGCGCCCTCCCCTTGGCGCTTCGGCAGGCGTCACGGCTGTTTACGCCGGACGCGCGCAGTCGTATCATCCCCCCGCCATGCGCCGCCGCCTCGTCCTCGGACTCCTCCTCGCCGTCACCTTCTCCGCCGCGCCGGCCCGGGCCCTCGGCCCGCTCGGCCACAGCCTGGTCGCCGCCCGCGTGCTCGATGAGGCGGCGCAGCACCCGGAGCGCTACCCCGCCGAGATCGCCCGGATCGCCAAGGACCCGGCGCTCCGGGCCTTCTTCCTGGGCGGCGCGGTCGCGCCGGATCTGATCACGGCCCGCGGCGCCAGCCTGGCGCCCCAGGTCCACCGGGGCCTGCCGGGCGCCTGGGCCATGGCGCTGCTGCTCCGGGCCCAGACGCCGGAGGAGCGGGCGTACGCCCTGGGCTGGGTCACCCACTACGCGGCCGACCGGGTGGCGCACCCGTACATGATCGCGCGCGGCCTCGAGCAGGACTTCCGGGCGCCGGCCCACGTCACCTTCGAGACCGCGCTCGACGTCATCGCCGCGCACTGGGCGAAGGACCAGCAGGCGGCCGCGCTCGTGGGCGGGCACCGCCACGCGCTGGAGCTGCTCGGCCGGGCGCTCGCGGAGATCGAGGGCGCCGCGGCGCCGGTGACCGTCGCGCCCCTGTGCGGGCTCAAGGTCGTCGGCGCGGCCGTGCACCTCGACGGGGCCGCCCTCGCGAAGTGCGGCCTCCTGGGCAAGGTGAAGGTCGGCGTCAAGGTGGGCGACCCGGGCGGCGTGCTCGCGGCCGTGGCCCGCGCGGCGGGCAAGCGCGGCGCCACCGATCCCGCCGCGCTGAAGCTCGCGCCCGAGAAGGAGGTCACGCACCTCTACGTCAGCGCGCGCGCCCGCGCTCACGAGCTGCTCACGTTCGCGAGCCGGGGCGAGTGGGACGCGCTCAACCGGGACCTCGAGTCGGGCGGCGCGCCGGCGGCGAAGTTCCGGCCGGCGGCGACGGCCGCGCCGGGCTTCTATTACGCCCTCACCGGCGCCGCCGAGGACCGCGGCCGCGAGCCCGAGCTCATGCGCCAGCTCACGCGGCGCGGCCACGGCAGCGTCCTGCTGTGCCGCGGCCTGCCGCCGAAGAGCGGCGGCGTCATCCGCGTGGTGCCGCCGCCGCGCGCCGGGCAGACGGCGCCGACGGGCGCGGAGTTCACGCCGGTGTGCATCGGGCCGTACGGCTCGCGCGAGCAGGCGCTCAAGACGCTGGTGGACCTGAAGGAAGCGGCCAACGCGGCGTTCCGCGAGGCCACGGGCCGCCCGTCGCCGGGCCTGGTGGTGGACGAGCCGCGGTACGCGTTCTAGGAGCGTGCGGGAAAATGCAACACGGAGGCACGGTGACACGGAGTAAGGTCTTGAGTATTCAGAATCATCCTCCGTGCCTCCGCGTCTCCGTGTTGCATTTCCCCGCAGCCTGCTAGCGGGGCGCCGCTACCGCCGGCGCGGGGGCCGGCGCACGAGCTGCACGAAGCCGAGGAGGAAGAGGGGGGCGAGGCGCTTCGGGCCGCGGGTGTGCTGGGCGGCCTTCTGCTTCCCCGTGGCCGGGGTCGGCTGCATGTCGCCGGCGCACCCGCCGCCGCCGCCGCCCGCGCAGCCGCCGCCCCCGCCGCCGCCGTCGCACCCCGCGGCCGCCGCATCCCCGCTGCTGCCGCCGCCGCCGTCGCAGCCGCTGGCGCTCGCGCCGCTGCCGCTCCCGTCGCTGGTGCTGCTGCCGTCGCAGCCGGACGCGCCCGAGTCGCTCGACGGCTCCGCGCCGCCGCAGCCGGTGTCGGCGCTCGGGTCGACGCCCGGGTCGACGGTGAAGTCGGTCTCGTCGGGCACCCAGAGGTCGATGTCGATGCCCTCGGACCAGTCCCAGCCGTCACCGGGCTGCGCCGGCGGCAGGACCGGCGCGGACGGCAGCGCCCGCAGCCCATACTCGCCGTTGGCGAGGATGCGCACGGCGTCGTCGGCGGTGCCCGCGACGCCGTCGGCGCCCGGGTCGACGAAGCGCAGCGCGAAGCGGCCGCGGCGGTCGCCGCCGGCGCCGAGCCGCGCCTCGCCCCGGGGCGTCTGGCCATGGAAGACGCGCTCGCCGCGGACCCACTCGCTGTACGCGGCGACCGGGGCCTGGCCGCCGGGGGCGAGGTCGAGCTCGAGCACGCCGGTCGCGCCGTTCTGGCGCAGGAGCTCGGCGTACACGTAGATGCCGTCCGGGCGGTAGCGCGAGGCCTCGCCGGAGATGATCGCGTCGGCCGCCAGCTGCGCGTCGGGCGCGACGGTCACGCCGCTCGCGTCGGCGCAGATGCCGTCGCGGCACACGACGTCGTGCTCGTAGAGCGCGAACGTGACGCGGCCGGCGACGTCCTCCTTCGACTCGCAGCCGCAGAGCGCCAGCAGCGGGAACAGCGTGTACAGGGAGGGCCGCATGGGTCACCTCTAGAAGTGCAGCGTGATGGCCGCGGAGAGGTCCGAGCTCCGCGCGGGCGCGGCGCCGAGTCCGGCGAGCCACGCCGGGGTCGGGTCGAGGAGGTGCTGCTTGAACCGCAGGCCGAGCGAGCAGTTGCGCACGAGCCGCAGGTCGAGGCCCGCGGCGACGTCCACGAGCGCGGTGCCGTTCTCGGACGAGCGCGGATCGAGCCCCTGCCGCTCGAGGCTGGCCTGGTAGGTCGTGCCGCCCACGAGGAGGTCGGCGTAGATGCGGAGCGGCCCGCTCACCGGCAGCAGGAATCGCAGCCCCGCGGCGATGTCGACGCGCCGCAGGGTGGCGCCGTACGCGCCGGTCGGGGTGACCCCCGCCGCGTCGGTGGTCGCGCCCGCGACCTCGAAGAGCGCGTAGAGCCGCAGGGGGCTGCGCGCCGGACGGCCGCCCACGCCGAAGACGGCGCCGTAGACCGGCGCCGCGCCGCCGTCGACCGTGAGGCCCGCGGTGGCCTGCAGGATGAAGTGCGTGCCGGGGTCGCGGGCGGCGGCCACCGTGGGCCGCTGCTCCGCGCGGGCGGGAGCGGCGGCGAGGAGGAGCGCGGTGAGCAGCAGAGCGGTTCGTGTCATGGCGTGCCTGTCGCGGCAGAGTGCAAGCGGCGCGCCGCCGGCCGCGCGGGGCGCGCCGGGCCGGGCCGAACGCGCAACCGCCGGTGACGACTGCACCTGCATCGGCGCCGGAGGGCGCAGGTCCACCTACCCGCGTGTCAGAACGTGAACACCACCCCGTCGCCGATTCGACACGAGCCCGGCGGTCGGGCCGGACCGCCGCCGCGGGCGCGGTCGGGTGCACCCCTGGCGCATGACGCGGACATGTCGCAAAATCCCGCCGCGGGAGGCACGACGTGAAGCTTCGACTGACCCTGGCGGCGCTGTGCGCCGCGACCAGCCTCGCGGCGGCGCCGGCGCGCGGGCAGCCGGCCGCGTGCGCCCGCGCGTGCGAGCACATGCGGGTGATCGGCGACCGCGAGTTCGCCCGGGAGCTGGCGCCCAAGCTCTCGAAGGAAGAGCGGGAGACCATCACGAGGCAGGCCAAGGCGAAGGAGCCGGAGCGCCTCGCCACGTGCATGGCCAGGTGCCGGGCGGGGCGCTTCGACCCCGGCTGCGTGCTGCGCGCGGCCAGCACCGCCGCCCTGTTCAGCTGCATGTCCGCCCGCCCCGGCGCGGGCGGGCCGCCGGCCCGGCCGGACATCCTCTCGCCCGAGCAGCGCCAGGCGGCGCTCAAGGCGGCGGCCGCGGTGAAGGGGAAACCGATCCCGCTCGCCGCGCAGAAGAAGATCCTCAAGCTGCTCGACGCGGTGAAGCCCGCGGATCGCCTGTCGCTCCTCGGCGCGGCGCTCGCCGAGTCGGCCGCCGGCATGTACGGCGCGGACCTCGTGGGCGCCTTCAAGGCCATCGCGACGGTGGCGCCCGACCACCGGCGGCTGGGGGTGCTGCGCGAGCTGACCGTGCCGCTCGCGGCCATCGGCTGCGCCCCCGCCGTGGTCGACGCGGTGAAGCTCGTGCCGGCGCAGCAGAACGCCCACCTGCTCGCGCACTGCCCGCCCGCCGGCAAGCCCCGCCTGATGACCGCCACGCACGGCGTGAAGGCCCCGGCCGAGGTGCTGGCCCTGGCGCTCGTCCTCCAGCACCGCGCCCGCGCCTCCGGCTTCGCCGCGAACCCGCTGCACCGCCGCGCGATCGAGGTCCTGCTCCAGGCCCGCTGACCAGCGTCACGGGGAGCGCTCGACGAAGGGACGACGGAAGCGGGCACGGGCAGGGGCACGGGCACGGCCACGAGGGCGCTGGCCCGTGGCGGGGCCCACCCGGCTCAAGATTGGCGCTCGTGGCCGTGCCCGTGGCCGTGCCCCTGCCCGGCAGTTTCCGCCGTGCGGCGCGGACGTCGGAGCGACCGGCAGCGATCGCATCCCCGCACGCGGCGGGGTTGAGGAGAAGCGCGCGTCGTGGTATCGCGCGGCGCATGGGCACGCTCGCGACCCTCGTCGTCCTCGGCCTCGTCGGTCTCGGCCCGGCGGTGGCGCTCCTCGCGCACGTCGGCGCCCGGCGCGCGTTCCGCGTCCCCGGCCTCGCGCTGATCGCGTTCCAGCCGCCGCCGGCCGCGGCTGCGGCGCCGCTCGCGGCGCGGCTCGCGGTGCGCGCGACGGGCCCGGTCGCGCTCTACGCCTACGCCGTGCTGCTCGTGCTGATCGGCGTCCTCGTCACCGGCGGCGCGGTCCAGAGCACGCGCGTCGAGGTCCTGGACGGCCCCGCCCGCGCCGCCGGCGTACGCGACGGCGATCGCGTGCTCGCGGTGGACGGCGCGCCGGTCGCCGACTTCGCCGACATCCGCCGCCTGGTCGCCGCGCGCCGCAGCGGTCCCGTCGCGGTCCGCCTCGAGCGGGACGGCGGCGCGACCACCGTCACGGTCACGCCCGACGCCGCCGGCCGCATCGGCGTGCGCAGCCGCGTCGAGCGCACCCGCCTGCCCCTCGCGGTCGCCGCCCGCCACGCCGTCACCCGCCCGGTGCGTATCGTGTGGACCATGTGCGAGCGCCTCGCCCGTGGCGCGCTGAGCGGCCGGCGCGCCGAGGTGGGGGGGCCCATCGCCATCGCGCAGCAGATGAAGGACGTGAGCCTCGGCGCGGCGGTCGTCTACGCCGGCGATGTCTGCGGCTGGGGCTGGCCGGCGTACCTGCTGGTCGCGCTCGCGGCCGCGGTGATCGGCGAGGCGGCGGAGCGGCAGCCGCGCCGGGGGCGCTAGCCGAGCGGATCATCGGACGCGAAGTCGCGCTCAGCCCCCGCCCTGCTTGTACCACACCGGCCGGCCGCTCGGTGCGCGCAGGTCGAGCACGCGGCCGCCCTGCACGACGCGGGTGGCGATGAGCACCGGGCGGCCCTGGAAGAACGAGCGAGAGCCGGTCAGCGTCACGTAATCGCCGGGGTAGATGGCCGCCCCGAGCTGGTGCAGGAACCACGACGGACCGGTGTCGACGAGCAGGATCTCGTTGCCTCGGCGCACCGTCAGCACCACGTGCTGCCCGGCGCCGGCCTGCGGGCCCGGGCCCCGCACCGCGACGACCACGGCCGATAGCGTCGTCAGGGCCTGCGGGTAGAACATGCCGAACGGGCTCGAGTAGAGCTGCGGCTGCGACGGCGCCTGGTACTGCGGCTGCGTCTGATACTGCTCCTCCGGCAGCGGCTGATACTGCGGCTGCGGCTGGTACTGGCCCGGCGGCGGCTGGTACTGACCATGCGGCGGCGTCCGGTACTGCTCCTCCGGCTCCAGCTGGTACTGGCCCTGCGGCGGCTGAGGCTGCGCCATCGGCTGCGGCTGGACCTGCGGCGTCACCTGCGGATTCTGCGACTGCGGCTGGGGCTCGGTGTACTGCGCCGGCGGGCCGGTCTTCGGCTCGGGCGTCTCGCTGCATCCGGTCGCCGCGCCGCAGACGAGGGCGACCGCGCTCACGATCAGGCTGGGTACTCTCATGTTCACAACCTCACCCTGCTTTGTGTGCGGGCATCGCGAGCGGGTTGCCACCCGTCACAGCGGATACGGCAGCGTCAGCCCGAGCGCGGTCACCAGCAGGATGACCACCGGGAGCAGCACCAGGAACACGACGAAGGTGTAGCCCATCACGTCGCGCGCCTTGAGGCGGAGGATGGCGAGCGTCGGCAGCATCCAGAAGGGCTGCACCAGGTTCGCGAGCGCCTCGCCGAGGTCGTACACCGCGACCATCCAGCCGAGGTGCACCTTCAGGTCGTGCGCCGCGGTCATGACGTAGGGCGCCTCGATCACCCACTTGGAGCCGCCCGACGGCACGAAGACGCCGAGGGCCGCGGAGTAGAGCGCGATCAGCGGCGGGAACGTCGTGCGCGAGGAGATCGCGACGAGGACCGCGGCGATCCGGGCGTTGAGGTGCGTGTGCACGATCATGCCCGCGATGCCCGCGTAGAACGGGAACTGCAGGAGCACGCCCCACACCGCCGGCGTGGCCTCACGGAACGCGCGCATGAGGCGCGCCGGGGTGCCGTGCAGCGCGAACCCGAGGAGGAGGAAGAAGAGGTTGATGACGTCGAGGTTGATCGCCGCGACCACGCTCGGCGCGCGGGCGAGACGCAGCGCCAGGTACGCGCCGCCGAGGACGACGACGGCGACGTTGAGCAGCGGGCTGTGCTCGAGCCACTCGCCCGGGCTGCGCGGCCCCGCCGTGGGCTCGGCGCCGGGCGCCGGCCCGAGCTCGATGCCGAGCGACGCGGCCGAGCGCGCCGCCGCGGCCGAGGGCGTGATGAGCCACACCACGACGGCGACGACGAGGATCTCGACGGCGACCGCGGCCAGGCTCTGCCACAGGAAGATCGTGTGCCGGAGCGGGATGATGCCGCCCTCGACGAGGCCGCCGCGGGCGACGATATCGCGGATGGCCGGGGGGAGCGCCCCGGGCGTGCACATCTGCAGCGCCGCCGAGCCGGAGAGCCCCTGGGCCCAGATGCTGCCGAGCCCGAGGAAGCTCGTCGCCGCGAGCGCGCGGTAGTCCGCGTCGGGCCGCCGCCGGGCCACCTCGCGCGCGAGCACCGAGCTGAAGATGAGGCTGAAGCCCCAGTTGAGCCACGAGGTGCCCATCGCGAAGAGCGCCACCAGCGTCGTCGCCTGCCGCGGCGAGCGCGGGAGGCCGGCGAGCCAGGTGATGAGGCGGAACACCGGGGGCGAGGTGGCGAGCACGTAGCCGGTGATGATGATGAGCGCCATCTGCATGGTGAAGGGCGTGAGCTCCCAGAAGCCCTGGCCCCACGCCGTCACGAGCTGCCCGGGGCCCGCCCCGGCCACGGTGAGTCCCAGGACGAACACGACCACCGTCGCGAGGAGCGCGAAGACGAACGCGTCGGGCAGGTAGCGCTCGGTCCAGGCGGTGAACCGCAGCGCCACCCGCGCGAGCCGCGTCTCGTGGGCGCCGCTCACGCCCTCGTCCGTTCCCACCGTCACCGCGCCGACTATAGCGCCATTGACGCCACGCGCGATCGGGTCGCATGATCGCCGACAGGGGGACCTTCCATGCGACTCACCGCGCTCCTGCTGGCCCGCGGCGCCTTGCTCCTGCCGCTCGGGTGCGGCGACGGCGGCGGCACCTCGTCCCGCACGCTCCCCTCGCTGTGCCGCGACTACTGCGCTGCGCTCGACGGCGCCGCGTGCCCGAAGTCCGGCTGCGAGTCGGTGTGCGCGGAGGATCTGGGCGCGTGCCCCGCGGCCTGCTTCGACGCGCTCGCGGCGGCGATGGACTGCGGCGCCGCGACCTGCCGCGCCGAGGACGCCTGCGTCGCCGAGATGGAGGCGCTGGCGGCCTGCAGCCCTGAGTGCCTGTGAGCGCGGCGGCGCGCCTCCCGGCGCCGCGCCAGGGCGCGGTTCCGCCCAACCATCCCCCGCCGGATCACCAGGTTCGCGTGATCCGCGAGAGGATGCATGTCCATGTCCCGCCGGATCACGCGTTTGTGGTGATCTACACGGGGATGCCCGCGGGGTGCGCTCGCGTCGAACCTCGACTGGCCCCGACATTCGGGATCCGCGCGCGCCGCGCCGCCCTCCCGTTGACGCCCGCCCGACGGTCGCGTAGCGTCGTCGCATGCGCCACCTCGCCGCCCTCGGCGCCCTCGCCCTCCTCGCGGGCGCGGGCGCCTGCTCGTCCACGCCCTCGGCCGCCGCGGCGCCCGTCGACGCCGTCGATCCGCTGATCGGGAGCGGGGGCGCGGGCTTCCGCGTGGGCAGCGCGAACCCCGGGCCGTCGGTGCCGTGGGGCATGGTGAAGCCCGGGCCCGACACCTCGAGCGGCATCGGGTCGCCGGTCTTCTATCACGACGCCGGGTACTACTACCCCGACACGCTCCTCCTCGGCTTCAGCCACACCCACCTGCACGGCGTCGGCGCCGCCGACTACGGCAACGTCCTCGTGCTGCCGACGCTCGGCATGACGGCCGGGAAGACGACGCCGCCGGGCTACCAGAGCGCCTTCTCCCACGCGACCGAGACGGCGGAGGCCGGCTACTACGCGCTCACGCTCGCCGACAGCCAGATCCGCTGCGAGCTGACGGCCACGCGGTACACCGGCGTGCACCGCTACACCTTCCCGGCGGGCGCCGCGGACCCGGTGATCCTCATCGACGCCGCCCACGTGCTCTACGGCGAGCTCACGGCCGGGCACGTCGACGTCGACCCGGCGGCGGCCGAGGTCACGGGCGCGATCGTGAGCCAGAGCGACTTCTCCGGGCGCTACGGCGGCATCCCGATGTACTTCGTCGCGCGCTTCACGACGCCCTTCACCAGCCACGGCCTGTGGAACGACGGCGTGCTCGCGGACGGCGCGACCGCGCAGGACGGCCTCACCCTCGGCGCCTATGTCGGCTTCGCGGCCGGCGGCACCGTCGAGGCGCAGGTGGCGCTGTCGTTCGTGAGCCTCGAGCAGGCGCGCGCGAACCTCGCCGCCGAGGCGACCACGTTCGACGACGCCCGCGCGGCGGCCCGCGCCGCCTGGAGCGAGGCGCTCGGCCTCATCGACATCGAGACCCCGAGCGCCGCCGACCGCACCATCTTCTACACCGCGCTCTACCACCTCATGCAGATGCCCACGCAGATGACCGAGGCGGGCGGCGTCTACATGGGCTTCGACCGCCAGCCGCACCAGGCCGACGGCTTCGTCTACCACTCGGACTTCTCGCTGTGGGACACCTACCGCACCTTCCACCCCTTCGTGACGCTGGTGCTGCCGGAGAAGGCGCGCGACTTCGTGCTGTCGCTCGTCCGCATGTACGAGCAGGGCGGCGCCTTCCCGAAGTGGCCGATGGGCATCGGCGAGGGCGGCAGCATGGTCGGCACGCCGGCCGACATCGTCGTCGCCGACAGCTGGCTCAAGGGCATCACGCGCGACATCGACATCGAGGCGGCGTACGTGGGCCTGCGCGCCCACGCCACCGGCCCGCTGCCGGCGGGCCAGAGCTACGGCGACCGGCCCGGCATCGAGGACTACATCGCGCTCGGCTATCTGCCGGCGGACCGGCACGGCGGCTCGGTCTCGGTCACGCAGGAGTACGCCTACGCCGACTTCGCGCTCGCCCAGCTCGCCACGGCCCTCGGCAAGACCGAGGACGCGGCGCTCTTCGCCGGGCGCGCCCTCAGCCACCGCAACCTGTGGAACCCGGAGACCCGCTTCTTCGAGGGCCGCCTCGCCGACGGCAGCTGGGTGACGAACTTCGATCCCGTGACCTGGCAGGAGCCCTACGTCGAGGGCGACGCGTGGCAGTACCGCTTCTTCCCGCCGAGCGACGTCGCGGGGCTGATCGAGCTCTTCGGCGGCGCCGAAGCGTTCATGACCGAGCTCGAGGCCTTCTTCGTGAAGGGGAAGGCGCAGCCGATCTCGCCGGCGCTGCCCAACCCGTACTACTGGCACAGCAACGAGCCGGACCTGCACGCCGCCTACCTCTTCACGCTCGCGGGCCGCCCCGCGAAGACGCAGGAGTGGGTGCGCTGGGCGCTCGCCGAGAGCTACACGACGGCGCCCGACGGCCTGCCCGGCAACGACGACGCCGGCACCATGTCGGCCTGGTACCTCTTCTCCGCCATGGGCTTCTACCCGCTGCCGGCGACGGACGTCTACGTCATCGGCAGCCCGATCCTCACGCGCGCGGTGCTGCACCTGCCCGGCGGCGACTTCGAGGTCCGCGCGCCCGCGGCGTCGCCGCAGAACCTCTACGTGCAGACCGCGCGGCTGAACGGCGCCGCCCTCGCCACGCCGTTCCTGCGCCACGCGCAGCTCACCGCGGGCGGCGTGCTCGAGCTCGACATGGGGCCGGCCCCGTCGACGTGGGGCGCGGGCGCGACGGCGCCGTAGCGTTCCCTGGCCCGCCGCCCCGTCGACGTTACACCGATCGGGTATGGCGGGCGGCCATCGCGTGTTCCTCCTCTCCCCGGCGTCGCTCGGCGGCGAGCGGGCCCGCGTAGTGCTGCGGCCCGAGGCGCAGCTCAGCCTGGCGCGCCGGCTGCAGCAACCCGGGGGCGCGCCGCTCGGTGAAGTCTTCGCCTTCCTCTCCGGGCTGTACTTCCGCGGCAAGCTCGCCTACGCCGCGGCCTTCGCCCGGCCGCCGGCCGGCGGGCCCGGCGCGCTCGTCATCACGGCGAACCGCGGCCTCCTCCCACCCGACGCGCCGGTGACCGCTGACGATCTCCGGGCGATGGCCGCCGGCCAGATCGACCTGCGGGACCCCGCCTACAGCGGGCCGCTCGCCCGCGACGCCCACCGCCTCCGGCGCGCGATCGGCGCCGGCCAGGTGGTGCTGCTGGGCAGCATCGCCACCGAGAAGTACGCGACCATCCTCGGCGCGGAGCTCGGACCGCGGCTGCTCTTCCCCGCCGAGTTCGTCGGGCGCGGGGACATGAGCCGCGGCGGCCTGCTGCTCCGCTGCGCCCGGGCGGGCATCGAGCTCGACTACGTCGCCCTCGCCGGCGCGGTGCGGCACGGGCCGCGGCCGCCGCGCCTGCCGCGCGCGCCGCGGGCGCCGTAGCTTGACCGCTGACGCACACCGACGGCGGGCCGGCCGGAATCGAATCTCCCATGCCGCCACGACGGTTGCCTACCGGCTGCGAGGTCCGGCATAACCCCGGAGGGGGTGCATGACGACCGACCTGCCCATCCTGAGGATCGCCTGGCCCGCGCCGCTGCGCGAGGGCTACCGCGTGGACCTGTCGCGCGGCGAGGCGGCCGCCGACCCGCGGCTCACCCGCGAGTGGCTCGTCACCAACGGCCTCGGCGGCTACGCCTCGGGCACGGTGTCCGGGCTCATCACGCGCCGCTACCACGGCGTCCTCGTGGCCGCCCTGCCGGCCCCGCTCGGCCGCACGGTGATGCTGAACCACCTGTCGGAGCTGATCCGCGCCGGCGACGACGTGTACGAGCTCGGCGCCCAGGAGCGCCCCGACGGCACCGTCGAGACGCCGGCGGCGCTGCACCTCGCGGAGTTCCGCCTCGAGCTCGGGCTGCCGGTGTGGCGCTACGAGCTCGGCGGCTGCGTGCTCGAGAAGAGCCTCATCCTCAGCCATCGCCAGAACACGGCGCGCGTGCAGTACCAGCTCCTGACGGCGCCGCGGCCGGTCACGCTCGAGCTCATGCCGTGGGTCCACTACCGCCCCCACAGCGGCCGGGTGGACACGGTCATGGACGGCCCCTACACGCTCACCGCGCTGGAGGACCGCTACGAGCTCGCGGGCTCGCCCCACCTGCCGCCGCTGCGGCTGCAGCTCCACGGCCGCAAGCCGCTCTTCGTGATCGGCCGGCGGCGGCTGCAGAACGTCCACTACCGCCTCGAGGAGACCCGCGGGTACGACGCCCGCGGCGAGCTCTATACCCCGGGCACGTTCCAGACGACGCTGGCCGCCGGCGACGCCGCCACCCTCACCGTGTCGACCGAGCCGTGGGAGATCATCCAGGTGCTCGGGCCGCGCGACGCCTTCGGCGCCGAGCGCGAGCGCCGGCGGCGTCTGCTCGTCGCCGGCGCCGGCGCGGCCCGCGACGCCATCGCCGCCCAGCTCGTGCTCGCCGCCGACCAGTTCCTGGTGACCCCCGCCGGCCGCGTCGAGGACGCCGCCCGCGCCCGCGCCGTGGGCGACGAGGCGCGCACCGTGATCGCGGGCTACCACTGGTTCACCGACTGGGGCCGCGACACCATGATCGGCCTCGAGGGGCTCACGCTCGCGACCGGCCGCCAGGTCGAGGCCGGCTACATCCTGCGCACGTTCGGCCACTACGTGCAGGACGGCCTCATCCCGAACATGTTCCCCGAGGGCACCAACGCCGGCCAGTACAACACCGCCGACGCGACGCTGTGGTTCTTCCACGCCCTCGGCCGCTACCTCGCCCGGACCCCCGACCGGGAGCTGCTCCTCCACCTCCTGCCGAAGCTCGTCGGCATCGCCGGCGCCCACGTCGCCGGCACCCGCTTCGGCATCGGCGTCGACCCCGCCGACGGGCTGCTGCGGCAAGGCCACGAGGACGCCGCGCTCACCTGGATGGACGCGAGGCTCGGCGATCAGGTCATCACGCCGCGCCGGGGGAAGCCCGTCGAGGTCAACGCGCTCTGGTACAACGCCCTCGAGCTCCTCGCCGGGTGGCTGCGCGAGGTCGACGGCGAGACCGCGGCGCGCCCCTTCACCGAGCACGCGGCGCGCGCCCGCGCCGCGTTCAACCAGCGCTTCTGGTACGAGCCGGGCGGGCACCTGTTCGACGTCGTCGACGGCCCGGAGGGCGACGACCCGGCGCTGCGGCCCAACCAGGTGCTGGCGCTCGCCCTCGACCACCCGGTCCTCGCGCCGGAGCGGTGGGCGCCGGTGCTCGCGACCGTGCAGGCGCGGCTGCTCACCCCCGTCGGGCTCCGCTCGCTCGCGCCTGACCACCGCGACTACCGGCCCCGCTACTTCGGCGACCTCACCGCGCGCGACAACGCCTACCACCAGGGCACCGTCTGGGCCTGGCTGATCGGCCCCTTCGTCGACGCCTACCTCCGGGTCCACCCCGGCGACCGCGCCGGCGCCCGCCGCCTGCTCGAGGGCTTCGTGCCGCAGCTCAGCGAGGGCGGCATCGGGACCATCAGCGAGATCTTCGACGCGGAGGAGCCGTTCACGCCGCGCGGCTGCATCGCCCAGGCGTGGAGCGTGGCGGAGGTGCTGCGGGCGTGGGTGAAGACGGCGGGGTGAGGGCGGGTCGCGCCGCCGCTCGTTGCCGCCTCCCCCGCCCCGCGCTACCGTCGGCGGATCGTGCCCGCTCCGCCCCCCGCCGCCCGCACCGGCCTCGTGGCCGCCGGCCTCGTCGTCGGCATGTTCCTGGCCGCGCTCGAGTCGACGGTCGTCGCGACCGCGATGCGGCGGGTCGTCCACGAGCTCGGCGGTGAGCGGCTCTACGCGCTGCCGTTCGCCTTCTACATGCTCATGAGCACGGTCACGGCCCCGCTCTGGGGCCGGGCCTCGGACCTCGTCGGGCGCCGCCGGCTCTACCTCGCGGGGGTCGCGCTGTTCCTCCTCGGCTCGGCGCTGTGCGGCGCCGCGTCCTCGATGGGGTTCCTGGTGGCCGCGCGCGGCGTGCAGGGGCTCGGCGGCGGCGCGCTCTTCACGCTCACCTTCACCATCATCGGCGAGCTCTACGCGATGGAGCGCCGGGCGAAGGTCCAGGGCTTCATCAGCGCCGTCTGGGGGCTCGCGGGGCTCCTCGGGCCGCTCGTCGGCGGCCTCATCGTCGACCACGCGTCGTGGCGCTGGGTCTTCTACCTCAACCTCCCCTTCGGCCTCGTCGGCGCGACGCTGGTCATGCTGGGCTACCGGGACCGGCCCGCGCACGCCGGCGCGCGGCTCGACCTCGCCGGCGCCGCGCTCTTCACCCTCGGGAGCGCGCTCCTCGTCTGGGGGCTGGAGCTGCGCGACCCGCGCTGGATCGTGCCCGGGGCCATCGTCCTCGCGGCCGCGTTCGTGGTCGAGACGCGCCACCCGCGGCCGCTGCTGCCGCTCCGGCTGCTGGGCCGCGGGCTGCCGCTGGTCGCGCTCAGCACCGGCTTCCTCGCCGGCGCCGCGTACTTCGGGTCGGTGGCGTACCTGCCGCTCTTCGCGCAGGGCGTGGCCGGGACCGGCGCCGCCGCCGCCGGGATCGTGCTCACGCCGATGATCGTCGGCTGGACCATCGCCGCGATCGCGGGGGCGCGGCTGCTGCCCGGCTTGGGCGTCATGCGGCTGGCGGTGTGGGGTCACGCGCTGCTGGTCGCTGGCTTCCTCGGCTTCGCGCTCGGCGCGCTCGCGCCGCTGCCGTGGCTCGGCGCGGCCGGGTTCGTCGCGGGCAGCGGCATGGGCTTCGCCATGCTCGCGCTCCTCGTCGGCACCCAGGAGGTCGTGCCGCCGGCGGAGCTGGGCGCGGTCACCGCCGCGCTGCTCTTCGCCCGCAGCCTGGGCGGCGCCCTCGGCGTCGCCGTCATGCACGCGCTCATCGGCCCCGTCGGGAGCGCCGGCGGGCGGGCGCTCGCGCTGGGGCTGCGGCGCGCGTTCGTCTTCGGGCTCGGGCTCGTCATCGTCGCGCTGGTGCTGGTGGTCGCGATGCCGACGGCGGAGCGGCGGCGGTGAGCCGCGGGCTGCACCTCGAGGCGCGCGTCTTCCGCGCCGGCGACCGCCTCTTCGAGGTCGCCGCCTCCACCGCGCCGGGCCAGTCGTTCCCGGCCGAGACGGCGCGGGTGCTCGAGTCGTTCCGGCTGACGGCGCCCTGAAGCGGGCGCGCTACTTCGGCGGCGCCGCGGCCGCCGCCGCCGCCGGAGTCGCCGCCCGCGCGGCCCGCCGCGCCGCCACGATGAGCGCCGCCGCGGTCGCGGCCGAGCCCACCGCGACGATGGTCCCGGCCAGCGCGTGCCCGGCGAGCGCCAGGCCGACGAGCGCCTCGGCGCCGAAGCGGGACGCGATCATCCGGGCCTGCAGCACGAGCGCGACGGGCTCGAGCGCGAGCAGGAGGAGCTGCGCGACGGCGGCGACGAGGAGGCCGCGCCGCCACACGCGCGCGAGGCCCGGCGTCGTGAGCGCGATGGCGATGAGCGCCCCCTGCAGCGACACGGCGGCGAGGAACGCGGCCGCGTGGACGACCACCAGGCGCAGGTCGCCGGCCTCGGCGAAGGACCGCATCACATGTGGCCGCTGGCGCGCTTGAGGGCGAGGTAGTCGGCGACGCCCTCGTCCCGCAGGATCTGCACCGCGCCGCACCGGTCGGACTTCATGAAGAAGCCGATGGCGCGGGCGATGAAGCTGTTGAGCTTGCCGCACTCGCGATAGCTGCGCGGCGGCGCGAAGTCCGGGCACGACGCGCAGGTCAGGATGCCCTTCGCGATGCAGCAGCGGCGCACCTCGCACCGCTCGAAGCCGGGCGCCACCTGGCACCCCTGGCACTTCCCCTGCGCGAGCTTGGGACAGTTGGTGCAGAACAGCCCGCAGGGCGCGATGTGCTCCGCGGGATCGGGCCGCGACATGACCGTCATCGCCGTACCTCCGGAGCGGACTGTCGCGCGTCAGGCGCCGCGGATCAAGCCGCGCGCACGCCCCCCGCGAGCGCCT
Source organism: Polyangia bacterium (assembly GCA_036504295.1). GTDB lineage: Bacteria > Myxococcota_A > Polyangia > JACRCY01 > JACRCY01 > DASXVK01. The sequence goes on along the minus strand of DASXVK010000714.1, from coordinate 10,468 downwards.
CACGCCGCCCGCGCCCCCCGCAGCACCTGGTCGATCGTGCACTGGCGCGGGTCCTTGTCGGGGCGCCAGCGCAGGAACCGGGTGCCGTGGCGGAAGCGGCCGCCGCTGAAGTGGTCGTAGCTCACCTCGACCACGAGGACGGGGTCGAGCGGCTGCCAGTCGCCGGAGCGGCCGCGGTTCCAGCGGCTCGGGCCGCCCGGCGCCGAGCCGGTGAAGCCGGGCGGCTTCACGAGGCGCTCGAGCTTGCCCGTGAGCGCGCGGCGCTCGTCGGCGCGCAGGCTCGCGCAGAAGCCGATGTGGTCGAGCCGGCCCTCCGCGTCGTAGAGGCCGAGCAGCAGCGAGCCGACGACGGTGGGCTCGCGGCTGCCGTAGCGGAAGCCGCCGACCACGCAGTCGACGGTCCGCAGCCACTTCACCTTCTGCATGCCGCCGCGCTCGCCGGAGAGGTAGCGCGCCTCCAGGCGCTTCGCCATGACGCCGTCGATGCCGCGGCCCTTGAGCTCCGCCTGCCAGCGCGCGAGCTGCTTGAGGTCGGCGGTCGCCGGCGACAGGCGCACGGGGCCCTGCGGCTCGAGGTAGCGGCGCGCGAAGCCCTCGAGCGCGCGGCGGCGCGCGGCCAGCGGCTCGCCCGTGAGGCCGCGCCCGTCGCCGTCGACGAGCAGATCGAAGATGAAGAGCTGCGCCGGGCGCTCCCGCGAGAGCTTGCGGATCCGGCTCTCGGCCGGGTGGATGCGCTGCAGCAGCTCGTCGAAGAGATCGGCGTCGCCCTCGGCCGAGGGGATCACGATCTCGCCGTCGAGGACGAAGCGGCGCGGCTCCAGGACGAGCAGGTTCGAGACGACCTCGGGGAAGTAGCGGCCGAGCGGGAGGCCCGCCTTGGACTGCAGCTCCACCCGGTCGTGATCGCGGAACGCGAGGCAGCGGAACCCATCCCACTTCGGCTCGAACTGCCAGCCCTCGCCGTGCGGCACCTCGTGGACGAGCGTCGCCTCCATCGGCGGGTACGGCGGCCGCACCGGCAGGTCGAGATCGGGCCAGGTCGGGCTCATGTGACGGCTCCCAGATCGAAGCGCCCGGGGGCCCCGGGGGCGAGCGGCGCCCACAGGTCGCCGAGCTCCCGGATCCGGGCGGGCATGGTGTCGAGGCGGAAGTCCTCGATGGCGATGCCGGCGGCGACCTCGTCCCACGTCACCGGCGCCGAGACGCTCGCCTCGGGCCGCGGCCGCACCGAGTAGACCGAGGCCAGCGTGCGGCCCCAGGCGTTCTGGTTGTAGTCGATCAGGACGCGGCCGGCCGGTCGCCGGGCGACGCGGTACTCGGCGGTGATGAGCGCCGGGTGCCGCGCCGCGAGCTCCTGCGCGAGCGCCTTCGCGACCGTCCACACCTGCTTCTGCGTGGGGCCGCGCACGAGCGGCACGTAGACGTGCAGCCCCTTCGAGCCGCTCGTCTTCGCGTGGCACGGCATGCCCAACCCGGCGAGGGCGCCCTGCAGCACCAGCGCCACCTCGCGCACCTGGGTGAAGGACGCGCTGCCCGGATCGAGGTCGAAGTGCAGGTAGTCGGGCCGGTCGACGTCGTCGCAGCGCGCGTACCACGGGTTGAGGTCGATGCAGCCGAGGTTCACGACCCAGAGCAGCGAGGCGACGTCCTGCACGAGCGGAAAGTCGATGACGTTCCCCGAGGCGTGCTCGATGGCGCAGGTGGCGATGAACTCGGGCCGCGGCACCGGGGCGCGCTTCATGAAGAAGAACGCGCCGGCGGCGCCGTGCGGGTAGCGCTTCATGACCATCGCGCGCCCGGCCAGGTGCGGCAGCAGGGCCGGGGCGACCTCGAGGTAGTAGCGCAGCAGGTCGCCCTTCGTGAGCCCGCGCGCGGCGAAGAAGACCTTGCGCAGGTTCGTGAGGTGGACCGAGCGGCGGCCAACCTCGACGGTCGCCTCGTCCCGGTCGCGGGGGATGGCCGGCGCGGCCCGGCGACGCGGCGCCGCCGGCCGCGCCGTGGTGCGGGCGCGGGCCCTCATCTTGGTCTGACGCCCGCCGGGGTCGCCGGGTTGCGCTCGGGCTAGTGGGCGGCGCTGGTCATGGGGGGAGCCGGGGTGAGGACCGCCTCGGCCGCGGTGGCGGTGGCCGTCGCGGTGGCGGTCGCGGGCGCGGTCGCGGTGCCGGTGGCGGGCGCGGTCGCGGCGGCGACCTCGACCGACGGGGCCGGCACCGGGAGCGAGACCGCCACGATCGGCGTCCGCTGCAGCGCGGGCGGGGCGGCGCGGGCCAGCCAGGCTGACGGCCGGAGCACCTCGGCGGCCAGGATGCGCACGAGCTCCAGGCCGAGCATCACCCCGGGCTCGTCCTCGGGCGCGATGCGCGGGAGCAGGTGCGGGTGGTCGGCGGCCGTGGCGACCCGCGACACCATCGTGAACGCGCGCGTGAAGCCGTCGCCGCGCACCTCGGCCACGGTGCGGCCGTCCACGTCCTCGGGGTAGCCGTTCGGGTACGCGAAGTAGCGGCCTGGCGCCCCGAGCTCGCGGGTGAAGCGCGCCTGCGTCTCGCGGATCTCCGTCGCCAGGCGGTCGCTGGGCAGCCGGGCGAGGGTCATGTGCGTCAGCCCGTGGCCGCCGATCTCGACCCCGTCGCGCTGCATGAACCGGATGTCGTCCCAGGCGAGGAGGTGGGTGCGCTCGTGCTGCGCGATTCGCGTGACACCGGCCGCGCGCCGCAGCTCCTCGAGCGTGGCCTCGAAACCCGCCTGATCGAGCCGCTTGAGGCGGCGCTTGAGGAACGCGGCGAGCTCCATCCGCTGCCCCTCGTCGTCGAGCGGGTGGTGCTCCAGCTTGCCGCCGAACCGGAACGCGAGCGCCTGGTGCGGCGAGCGCACCAGCAGCTCGACCACCTCGTCGGTCCACAGGAGCTCGTCGGTGCCGAGCGCTCCCGTGACGACGAAGAAGACGAAGGGGACGCCGTTGCGCCGCAGCGGCGGCCAGGCGTGCGCGAGCACGTTCTCGTAGCCGTCGTCGAACGTGACGAGGAGGGGGTAGGCCGTCCTCCGCTCGGGCCGGCGGTCGAGGGTGGCGAGGGCCTGCTCGGGCGCCGGCGCGGCGAAGAGCTTCGCCAGGACGGCGACCTGGGTCGCGAAGTTCTCGGTGCTCACCGTGATCGACTCGCCCGGGCGCTTCTCGGCGCGCGGCAGCACCTTGTGATAGGCGAGCACGACCAGGCGCTGCTCGCGGTCGATCAGCCGCAGGCCCTTGAGCGCGGCGCCGAGCGCGCCGCTGTGGTACAGGGCGGCCGCCACGCCGTACTTGGCGTAGTGGCGCAGGACGTGATCGGGGCGCAGGCCGAGGGACTCGCGCAGGCGCGCCCCCAGGTCGTCCCGGGCGCCCCGCAGATAGCTCCGGGCCGCGCTCAGCAGGGGGCGGTAGCCGTGCGCGAGGAGCGCCCGCGCGCCCGCCACCCGCGGCCGCGCCGCGACCAGCCGCACCGTCCGGCGGCGCCCCGTCGCCCACTCCGCCTTGTAGGCGTAGTCGCCCTTGAGGAAGTCGAAGCGACGCACGCCCTCGCCGATCGCGTGCTCCATCGCGTACGCGAACGTGAGCTGGCCCACGCTCAGGTTGCCGTAGGCCGGGTCGAACCCGCTCTGGAAGTAGTAGACCGTGTCGTGGTGCCGCAGGCAGTACAGCATCGCGACGACCACGCCGTCGAGGGCGAGGCAGTAGAGCCGCAGGGCGCCGCGCCGGTGCATGCGCGCGGCGGCCTCCTGGTGGAACTCGCGATACCGCGGGCTGCCGAAGGCGAGGGTCTGCGCGCCCTTGGCCGCGAAGCGCAGGGCGTGCAGGCGCGCGAGCTCGTCGATGCCGGCGCCGATCTCCTCCCCGCGGTCGCCCCAGAGGAAGAGCTCGACCTTCCGGCTCTGCTCGAGCTTGTGGCGGCCGCGGAGGAGGCGCTGCAGGCGCCGCGGCAGGTTCGCCATGAACTGCGCCTTCGACCGGGCGAGCGTCGTGTAGGGGCACACGGCGTCGGGGAGGCGGCACGTGAGCAGCGCGCCCGCCCGCCGGCTCAGCGCCGCCTCGAGCGCGTCCGTCATCGCGCTCTCCTCGGCCAGATCGGAGAGCAGCGCCGCGTCCCACGGCGGTGCCTCGCCGCCGTGGAGGTGGTCGACCACCGCGGCCGCGACGTCGCGCTCGCGGCCGTGGCGCGCGATCACGCCGACGTAGTCGGGCGAGGTGTCGCCGCCGGTGCCGAGGAACCGCAGGAGGGCCGGCGTGCCGGCGGCGCCGCCGTCGACGTAGAGCGGCGCGATGCCGCAGAGCGCGCCGGCGGCGTCGCGCACGCAGACGACGTGCAGGCGGGCGCCGGCGCCGTAGGCCCGCCACCACGCCGCCACCCACGGATGGGACACGAACGCCCCGTCCCCCGCCGCCTCATCGACGAGACGATCCCACTCGTCCTGCAGGCCCTCGAGCGCCGCCGTCGTCGTGACCACGTCGATCCGCATGACCTCTTCTCCGTGAACCACCGCGCCCGCGTGCCGCCGCGTCAGACTCCCAGCCGTGCCGTGCGCGAGAAGAATCGACCGCCCATCGGGGTGCGACGCCCAGGGCCTCGCAGTGAGAGGTCGGGCGTCCCGCGCGCCATCCTGGCGTGCACTGATTGGGTGCCCGCAGCCGCCGGTCGGTTTCGGAGTAGCTCGTGGGTAGCGCTACCGGGGGGCCGGCGCGGACGCGGCCTCGGCGCGCTCGCCGCGGCCGTCCTTGAGCAGCGTGCCTCGCTCGCCGGGCCCGATCTCCCGATTGCCGCCCCGGTTGCCGATGAGCACGCGGCCCTCGGCGACGCTGACGGTGGCGGCGGCGGCCGCCGCGGGCGCCGCATCCACGGCCACGCGGAAGCAGGTGCCGACCGCGGTGACGTCGCCGGCCGGCGTGCTCACGAGGAAGGCGCCGCCCGCCTCGACGCGGTAGAAGACGTCACCGGCGGCCTGGTTGACCCGCGCCGCGCCCTTCCGATCGATGGCCCACACGAGCCCGCTGCCGGCCTCCGCCACGGCGACCCCGCGGCCGCCCAGGAGGATGGTCTCGCGCACCGCCGTGGTGCGGGCGCCGGAGCCGGGCAACGGCGGCCGCATGGGCGAGCGCATGACCGGGTAGAGGACGAGCACGGAGATGCCCGCGACCAGCACGCCCATGAAGACGAGGAAGCGGGTGCGGGCCGCGCTCCACCACGGCAGCGGCGCGACCCGGGGCCCGTCCCGGCGGATCTCGAGGACCCGGTCGGCGAAGCCCGACCGCGGCGCCGCGGCCACGGGCGCGGGGGTGGTCTGCGCGCCGGTCGAGCGCCGGCGCAGCTCCTCCTGCGCCAGCTCACCCGCGAGCGCGGCCAGCCGGGTCGCGAGCCCCGCCGGGCTGCCCGCCCACCGCCCGAGCTCCCGCAGCAGCCGCAGGAAGGTCTCCTGGGCCAGCTCCTCGACGAGCGGGCCGCGCGCCGCCGGCCCGAGGAGCCGCGCCAGCTGCGCGAACACCGCCTCCTCGTAGCAGCCGACGAGATCGCGGCACGCCCGCTCGTCGCCGCGCCGGGCGCGCCGGAGCGTCACGTCATCGATCTCGCCCGGAGCGGTGGTGGTGGGGTCACGATCCATGGAGCACGAGCGGCTCATGTCAGTTTACACGCGGCCGTGGGATTGGTCTCGCCGTGGGGCGAAGGGCGGGGTCACGGCGCGCTTCCCCTGAGAGGGTATGACAGGCGGGGGCGGCCAGAGTTCCGCGGCGGCGCGGGCGCCTCAGTCCCCGAACGCGAGCACCGTCGCCGAGATCCGCCACGATCCGCCGTCGATCACCGCGGCGCCGATCTCCCAGTCGAGGGTGTGGGGGCCCGGGGTCGCGAGCGCGGGGAGGTCGAAGCTGAAGGGCGGGGTCATGCTGCCGGGGCACCAGTTCGCGCGCGGGGCGGTGACGGAGCGGAGCGCGCCGCACGGGTTCTCCTGGCAGTAGTCGAAGCCGGCGTCCACCGGGCCGTAGTGCGCGATGGTGCAGAGCGTGTCGCAGTCCTCGCGCCACGGGTCGAGCGCGGGGAGCGGCTCGCCATCGAGGCGCACGGTGATCGTGCGGTGGCAGAACTCCTCGGCGGGGCCGATGCAGTCCGCGCCCGCGGCACCGCCGCCGTGGCCCGTCGCCCGCAGCTCCAGCCGCGCCGCCGTGGCGCCCACCGGCGCGGTGAAGGCGAGCGGCGCCGGGAGCGTCGCGGCGGTGAGGGAGTCGTAGTAGAGCGACGCTGCCGCCAGCACTCGCCGCGGCGCGGGGCCCGGGGTGACGACGAGCTTCGCCGTCACGTTCCAGCCGCCGGCGCTGCCCGTGACCTGGCCGGCGGCGTCGGACCACGTCGGGATGGTGACCGTGAGGTCGTGCGGCCCCGGCAGGCCGTTCGCGACGTCGGTGACGTCCACCTCCAGGTGGAGCGGGCCGCCGAAGGGCGTGATGGCGCGGACCAGCTCGATGGCCGGCGCGCCCGCCGCGCCGGCGAGAGCGACCTCGAAGTTGCGGTCGAACGCGTCGCAGTCGGCGGGCCAGTCCTGCCTTGCGGGAGGCGGGTTGTCATGCCAGGTCTCGAAGGGGTAGCAGGTCGTGGCGAGGTCGAGGACGAGCGTGACGCTGGCGAAGGGCGCACCGGCGAGGTCGACGGGGGCGCTGGCCTGCTGGAAGTTGGGCTCCCCGCCGAGGCTCGTGATGCGCACCCCGTCGAGCGCGGTGATGGTGTAGGGCGGCGCCGCCGCGTCCGCGGGGACCGCGGCGTCCGGGGGCGCCGCCGGCGAGGATGAGCCGCAGGCGGCGAGGGCGAGGACCGCGCCGAGCAGGACGCCGCGCCGCATGGGGCTACTCCCGCACCCGCCAGATGGTGTCGATGACCGTGCCGTCGACCCACTTCACCAGCGCGACCGGGTGGTCGAGGTCGCGCTCGGGCGCCTTCGGCGTGCCGCAGATCTTCTTCGCCACGGCGTGCAGCTCCTCGATCGTCACGATCGGCAGCGTGCTGCCCTTGAGCCGGTCCCGGAGGTCCTGGCGCCGCGGGTTGATGGCGATGCCGCGCTCGGTGATGATGACGTCGATGAGCTCGGGCGGGGCGCAGCAGGTGATGACCTCGTCGACCACGATGGGGATGCGGTTGCGGAAGAGCGGGAAGGCGAGGATCGAGACGTCGGCGAACAGGGTGTTCATCCAGCCGCCGATGCCGTGGAGCAGCAGGCCGTCGGAGTGGCTGACGACGTTGGCGCGGAACTGCGTGTCGACCTCGGTGGCGCCGAGCACCGAGACGCCGACGTGCGAGGCGATGTTGCCCTTCGAGTGGTAGTTGTAGCTGACGAAGGGGTTGGTCGAGACGTGGCGCGGGTTCTCGCGCAGCGACTTGACCCCGGCGAGGTCGAAGCTCTGGCCGTCGAGGATGTAGCCGATGAGCCCCTCCTCGAGGAGCTCGACCAGGTACTTCGTCGAGCCGCCGCGGGCGAACGGCGCCTTGACGCCCCGCGCGCGCATGCGCTCGGCCAGGAAGCCGACGAACGCGAGCGAGATGCCGCCGGCGCCGGCCTGGAACGGCGCGCCGAGGTAGCCCGCCTCGTCGATGAAGCGGGCGATGTACTCGGCGATCAGCAGCCGGGTCGGGCTCTTCGTGATGCGCGTCGTGCCCGAGACGATCTTCGCCGGGTCGCCGATCTGGTCCATCACGACCACCTGATCGACGTGCTGGCCCGCGATCTCCCACGGGATGCACGGCACCGGCACGAGGTGGTCGGTGAGCACGATGACGTGGTCGGCGAACTGCGAGTCCGCGAGCGCGAACCCGAGCGGCCCGCAGGCGCTCGGCCCGTCGACGCCGTTGGCGTTGCCGAAGATGTCGGCCGATGGCGCCGGGATGACGCCGAGGTCGACGTGCAGCTCGCCGTCCTGCATCGCCTGGTAGCGGCCGCCGTGCGAGCGCAGCACGCCCGTGCCGCGCATCTTGCCGAACGAGCAGAAGCGGCCGATGGGCCCGTTCATCGAGCCCTCGATGTGGTGGATGACGCCCGACTCGAGGTGCTTCAGGAGCGGCTCGTGGCAGGGGAAGAGCGCCGTCGGCGCGAAGACGAGGTCCCGCAGGCCCATCTCGGCGAGCGTGTCGAAGAGCGGCACCACCACCCGGTCGCCGTCGCGGAAGTGGTGGTGGATGCCGATGGTCATGCCGCTCGTGACGCCGGCCTTCTCGAGGGCGGCGCGCAGCGACGGCGCGCGCTTGTCGTTGCCGTACTGGCTGTTGGCGCGGATGGGCGCGCCGTGCTTGCGGCCGGCGGGCGCGTGCTGGCCGACGCCGGCGAAGGGCGCCTGGGCGGCGCCGTTGACCTCGGTCGGGACGCGCCGGCCGAGAGCGTTCGTGACGATCTGGGGTGTGCTCATTTAGCCCTCGCCTCCCCCGGAGTTGCCGCCCTTGGCCGCGGGCGCCTTCGCGGCCGCGGCGGCGAAGAGCGCGTCGGCGTCGAGGCCGTAGGTGCCGGCCTGCTTGAGCACGCGCAGCGCGCGCGCGACCACCGGCGGATCGATCATCTTGGAGCCGATGGCGATGACGCCCTGCCCCTTCGCCTCGGCCTCGGCGATGGCGCGCTGCACCTTCACCGCGTACACCACCTCGGCGTCGGTCGGCCGGAACGCGCGGTGCACGACCGCCACCTGGCGCGGGTGGATGCAGCCCTTGCCGTCGAAGCCGAGGGCGATGGCCTCGCGGGTCGAGGCCTCGAGCCCCTCCTCGTCCTCGACGTCGGAGTAGACCGTGTCGATGGGCTGGACCCCGGCGGCCCGGGCCGCCATGACGATCTGGCAGCGCGCGACGAAGCTCTCCTTGCCCTCGCGGGTGCGCTGGGCGCCGATGTCGCGGGTGAAGTCCTCGGCGCCGAACGTGAGCGCGCACACCGACGGCGACGCGCGCCCGATCTCGAACGCGCGCAGGACGCCGGCGGCGCTCTCGAGGATCGGCATGAGCCACACGGCGCGCCCCGGCGCGGCGCGCGCGACGCGCGCGGCGACGGCCGCCACGTCCTCCGGCGCCTCGGCCTTGGGCACGAGCAGCGTGTGCACCGCGTGCGGCGCGACGACGTCGACGTCCTCGAGGCCGCGGGCGCCCTGGTTGATGCGCACCATGCGCTCGCACGGGCCGAAGTCGACGGCGCGCAGCGCGTTGCGCACGAGGATGCGGGCCGCGTCCTTCTCGGCCGGGGCGACCGCGTCCTCGAGGTCGAGGATGACGCCGTCGGGGCCGAAGAGGCCGGCGCCGAGCATGAGGTCGGGCTGGTTGCCAGGGAGGTAGAGGCGCGAGCGGCGCACGCGGTCGCGCGCCACCGGGCCGGGGAGCGGGTCGTAGGGCTCGGGCAGCGCCTCGGCGCGCAGCGACGGGTCCAGGCGCTTCGCGGCGGTCTCGACGCGCGCCATGATGACCCAGTCGAGCGCGCCCTGGTCCTCGACCACGATGCGTGCGGCGCGCACCCCGAGCCGGGTCAGCGTCTCACGCACGACCGCGCGGATGCGGTCGCCGTAGAGTCGCTCGACGGAGCTCGTGAGCTCGATTTCGATCCCCTCGCGCGCGGCCTCGAGCCGAACGAGGAGGTCCTCCTTCGCGGCGCGTCCGGCGACGGCAGCGTCAGGCATGTGATGGCTCCTTTTTGTCACGCGGGGAGAACGGTGCGGCCCCGCGGCCGCACTATAGACACAGCGCGCGAGCGGCGTCGAGCCGGCGGCGCCGCGGGTCCGGCGGTGGGCCTCCGGGTGCCCCCGTCGCAACGTCCGGGGGTCCGGCGCGACGCCCGCCCCGCCCCCAGCATCTCAGTCGCATGGTGATGCCGACCGCCGCCGCCCTCGTGACCGCCGCGTTCGGGGTGCTGACGCTCGTCGGCGGCATCCTCGGCTTCACCCGCGCCGGGAGCGCCCCGTCGCTCATCGCCGGCCTCGTCTTCGGCGTCGTGCTGCTCGTGGCGGCGTGGGCGACCTGGCAGCAGCGCCTCTACGGCCCGATCCTCGCGCTCATCGCGAGCGGCCTGCTGCTCATGCGCTTCCTGCCGGCCTACCTGCGCACGCACGCCCGGTGGCCGGCGCTGCCGATGGTGATCCTCGCGCTCGCGACCGCGGCGCTGTGCCTTTACCTCGTGGCGAGCGGCCGCGGGGTGCACAAGACCGTGGGCCCGGACGGCTCCGGCGGGCCGCTGCTGCCCGGGTAGCCGCCCCGGCCGGCACGCCGCCCGCGGCCGCACCGGTGCTTGGCCGCCCCGGGGAGGCGTGCTATGCGTCCCCCATGAGCGACGGGCCGGGCGGCGCCGTGGACGAGGAGGCGCGGGACTGGGGCCGCTTCGGCCGCCTGCCGTTCGCCGCCCAGCTCGAGTGGATCGCCGCCGTGGTCGCCGCGCCCGGCCGCGGCGGGTGCGAGCTGCTCGAGCGCGCGGCGGAGCTGCGCGACCACGAGCCGTTCGCCCG
>DASXVK010000713.1:0-1624 GCA_036504295.1 Polyangia bacterium | reverse complement strand
GGGCACGGGCACGGGCACGGGCACGAGCACGGGCACGGGCGCGGCCACGGGCACGGGCACGGGCACGGCCACGGCGCCGGCGCCGGCGGCCAAGCGGACGCGGAAGCCCCCGCCGCCGTCCGACGCCCTCACCGCCCTGCTGCACGAGCGCTTCGGCCACCCCGCGTTCCGCGCCCATCAGGGCGAGGTGTGCCAGGCGGTCGTCGACGGCGCCGACGCGCTGCTGGTCATGCCGACCGGCAGCGGCAAGTCGCTGTGCTACCAGCTCCCCGGCGTCGCGCGCGGCGGGACGACCCTCGTCATCTCGCCGCTCATCGCGCTCATGGAGGACCAGACCGCCAAGCTGCGGGCCAAGGGCTTCCGCGCCGAGGCGATCCACTCCGGACGGACGCGCGAGGACGCCCGCGCCGCGTGCCGCGCCTACCTCGACGGCGGGCTCGACTTCCTGATGATCGCCCCGGAGCGGCTCGCCGTGCCCGGCTTCCCCGAGATGCTCGCGCGCCGGCCGCCCGTCCTCGTCGCCGTCGACGAGGCGCACTGCATCTCGCACTGGGGGCACGACTTCCGCCCCGACTACCGGCTGCTCGGGGCGCGGCTGCCGCTGCTGCGGCCGGCGCCGGTGCTGGCGCTCACGGCCACGGCGACCGTGCGCGTGCAGGACGACATCGTCGCGCAGCTCGGCCTCGGGCGCGCGCCGCGGTTCATCCACGGCTTCCGCCGCGAGAACCTCGCCATCGAGGCGGTCGAGCGCCCCCGCGGCGAGCGCGTGGCGCTGGCGCTCGCCGCCCTCGAGCCCGCGGGCCGGCGCCCGGCGCTCGTCTACGTGCCGAGCCGCAAGGCCGCCGAGCAGGTGGCCGAGAAGATCACCGCGGCCGGGCGCCGGGCCGCGCCCTACCACGCCGGGCTCGACGCGCAGGTGCGCAGCCGGACCCAGGACCAGTTCCAGCGCGGCGAGCTCGAGGTGGTCGTCGCCACGGTCGCGTTCGGCATGGGGATCGACAAGGCCGACATCCGCACCGTGATCCACCTCGCGCTGCCCGGGTCGGTCGAGGGCTACTACCAGGAGATCGGCCGCGCGGGCCGCGACGGGGCGCCGGCACGGGCGCTGCTCTACTACTCGTACGGCGACCGCAAGGTGCACGAGAGCTTCCTCGAGCGGGACTACCCGGACACGCGCGTGCTCGAGAAGCTGCGCCGCCGGGTGCCGGAGGGCGGCCTCGCGCGCGCGGCGCTGCTCGCCACCTGCGGCCTCACGCCCGAGAGCGCCGAGCCCGCCCTCGACAAGCTGCGGATCCACGGCGGCGTGACGGTCGCGGCGGGCGAGGTCGTGCGGCCGGGGCCCGACGGCTGGCAGCCGCGCTACGAGGCCATCCGCGAGTACCGCCGCGCGCAGCTCGACGAGGCGCTGGAGTTCGCGCAGGGGGGCGGCTGCCGCATGGTGCGGCTGCTGCGGCACTTCGGCGAGACCCGCGACCGGCGCGCCTGCGGCCGGTGCGACGCCTGCGCGCCCGGGGACAGCGTCGGGCACCAGTTCCTGGCCGCGAGCCCGGCCCAGCTCGCGCTCGCCGAGCGCGTCGTCGGCGAGCTCGAGCGCCGCGATGGGCTCGCGACCGGGAACCTGTGG
>DASXVK010000712.1:0-11429 GCA_036504295.1 Polyangia bacterium | reverse complement strand
GCGCACCGCCCCGACTGTCGCGTCGTCCACTTCTCGGTCCAGGACGACCACGTGCACCTCATCGTCGAGGCCGACGACGAGCGCGCTCTCTCGGCGGGCGCGCGCGGGTTCGGCATCCGCGTGGCGAAGGCGATCAACCGCGCCCTCGGCCGCCGCGGGCCGGTGTGGGACGGCCGCTATCACCGCCGCGACCTGACGACGCCGACGGAGACGCGCTGGGCGTTGCTCTACGTGCTCGCGAACTGGCTCAAGGACCACCCCGACGAGCGCGGCCTCGACCCCTGCTCCTCGGCGGCGTGGTTCGACGGCTGGCAGCAGCGCGCCCGCAGCGCGCCCCCACCCGGCCCCTCGCCCGTGGCGCCGGCCCACGTCTGGCTGCTCACCACGGGCTGGAAGAAGGCCGGCCCCCTCAGCGTGCGCGCCCGCCCCAACCCGCCGGCGCACCGGCTGCGCGGCGCGCGCGCCGGCGACTCCGACGACGGGGCCACCTGGATCGAGCTGTGACACCGCCGCCGGCGCGGCCGCAGCGTGGCCCGCGACCGCGCCACCCCGTGGCCGCGAAGCGCGCCCCCTGCGGCGCACCCGGCGCGATAGCACGTCGGGCGCTCTGCCGGTGATCCCCTCCCGAAGGGCATCGAAGCCAAGGTCTACCCGGTCGGGCGGCTCGACTGCGAGACCGAGGGCGGGCTGCGCGCGCCCGCCTCGGGCGCTCGTCCGAACGAGCGCCGGGGCGTCGCGTCGCCGTCGCCGGGCGCCGTGGTTCAGCGCGGCAGCTCTGCGCCAGCCTGCTCTGCCACCATGTACGCGGCGTACCAGTCGGGCCAGTTCGCGTCGCGCTGCCCGGTGCGCTTCTCGTGCTCGCCGTGGGCGGCCTCCGCCCGCCGCAGCGTGCTCGCCAGCTCGCGCGCCGACGCGAAGGTCGTCGTCGCGGGGTCGATGCGACCGGGCAGCCGCCCCGTGACCTCCTGGACCAGCCAGCCGTTGCCGTCCGGATCACTGAACGAGGCGAACGATCGGTAGCTGCGATGCTCGGGATCCGGACGGCTGACCCGGAGCCGCCCGAGCAGGTAGGGCTCGTCCGGGCCAGCGCCCACGCCGCCGCCGCCGTGGAACACCTCGCTGATCGCGACTCCGCGACGGCGCAGCGCGTCGCGCGCGGCCTCGATGTCGGCGACGATCAGGTACAGGCCCCGGGCGGAGCCGGGTGCCGCCGCGGTGACGTTCTGGCCGAAGATGACCGAGCACCCGGAGCCGGGCGGCGTGAACTGGACGGCGCGGTAGCCGTCACCGTTGGCGAAGTCGGCGTCGAGCCGCCACCCGAGTCTCCCGTAGAAGTCCTTGGCGCGGTCGACGTCCGCGACGGGGATGACGACCACCTCGAGCTTCATGTCGACGGTCGCGCCGCGCGCGTCGCTGGCGTCGTGCGTCCGGGTCTCCTGCTTTGAATTTGCCATGCTCTGCTCCTACGTGTTCACCTGGCTCCGTGTCATCACCACTTGATGCCGGCGCCGGGACGCGGGCAGCGTTGGTCCGCGGTGTCGGCGCCGCCATGCCCGCGTGACAACGGTGCCGCCGTTGTGGCACCATCGCCGCGACCATGCGGCCCGAGGAGGCGGCGTCCGAGCGATTCCTGTTCGCGGTGTTCGCGGTGGACATGGGTATCGCGACCGCCGAGGAGCTGGCGCAGGCCGCGGCCGCGGGCGACGGCGGCGGCGGGGCGCCGCGGCTCGCCGACGTCCTCATCGCGAACGGCGTGTTGACCGCGGAGCAGACGGCGCTCGTCCACGCGCGCGTCGCGCGGGCGGGCAACAACGTCGGGCTCGAGACCGTGCCGGTGCGGCGCCCGGGCGACACCGGCTCGCTCGCCGGCGGCCGCGCGACCGGCGGCCGCGCGACCGGCGCCCCGGCGACCGGCGCGGCCGCGGCCGACGCCGAGCTCGCCACCCAGGCCCAGACCGCCGGCGCGGTCTCCGAGCTCACCCTCGAGGGCCGCCACCTCCCGGTCGAGCACGAGGGTCGCTACACCATCCGCGGCCTGCAGGGCAGCGGCGGCCAGGCGCGCGTCATGGTCGCGTTCGACGAGGAGATGGGGCGCGAGGTGGCGCTCAAGATCCTGTCGGAGCGGCGCGACGAGGCCGACCCGGGCACCGTGAGCCCGGCGGGCCGGCGCACGAACCCCGCCGCGATCCGCTTCCTGCGCGAGGCCCGCATCACCGCGCAGCTCGAGCACCCGAACATCGTGCCGGTGCACGAGGTGGGCCGCCGCCGCGACGGCGCGCTCTACTACACGATGCGGCTCGTGCGCGGCAAGACGCTCACGGCCGCGCTGGCCGAGTGCCAGGGCCTGGCCGACCGGCTCAAGCGCCTGGGCGCGTTCTGGGACGCCTGCAACGCCATCGCCTTCGCCCACAGCCGCGGCGTCGTGCACCGCGACATCAAGCCGTCGAACATGATGGTGGGCGAGTTCGGCGAGACCGTGCTCCTCGACTGGGGCATCGCCAAGCTCGACGAGACGCCGGAGCAGCGGGCCGTCTACGACCCGATGCGCACCGAGATCGGGGTGCCCCTCGGCACGCCCGCGTACATGAGCCCCGAGCAGGCCACCGGCGCGAGCGACCGGATCGACCGGCGCTCGGACGTGTGGGGGCTCGGCGCGGTGCTGTACCAGATCCTCACCGGGCGGCCGCCCTACACCGGCGAGACCGGCACCGAGGTGGTCGCCCGCGCGCAGCAGACGCAGCTCAAGCCCGTGCTCGAGCTCAGCCCCGAGGCGCCGCCGGAGCTGGCGGCGGTGGCCGAGAAGGCGCTCCGGCGCGATCCCGCCGACCGCTACCAGTCCGCCCTCGAGCTCGCCGCCGAGGTCGAGGCCTACATGACCGGCGGCAAGGTGCGGGCCTACGAGTACAACTCGTGGGAGCTGCTCAAGCGCTTCGCCGCGCACAACAAGGTGGCGCTCATCGCCGCGGCGACGGTGCTCGTGGTCATCGTCGGCGCGCTCATCGGCCTGTCGATCTCGTGGCGGGGCGAGCGCCTCGCCCGCCAGCGCGAGACTGCGGCGCGCCTCACCGAGCACCGCGAGCGGCTGGCCGCGAACTACTACCTGGCGCAGGCCTACGCCGAGAAGGCCGACCGGCTCGCCGATGAGCAGCACCTGCTGCCGGCGGCCGTGTTCGCCGCCGCGTCGCTCGTGCACAACCCCGCGCACCCGAAGAGCCCGTTCTACAACGCCGAGTTCGCGGGCGGCCGCCCCGAGGCCGCGCACCACCGGCTCCTCGCCGCCTCGCGCATCGCCACCGCCCGCCCGGACACGATCGCGACGCTGATGCGCACGCTCGCGGGCAAGGTCGCGTTCGAGCAGGTCGCCTTCTCGCCCGACGGCACGCTCGTGGCCGCGACCGAGGGCGCCGAGGTGCGGCTGTGGGACGTGGCGACCGGCAAGACCGTGCGCACCCTCACCGGGCACAGCGCGCCGGCCATCGCCCTCGCCTTCGCGCCCGACGGACGGCGGCTCGCCACGGGCAGCCGCGACCGCTCGATCGCGCTGTGGGACGTCGGCACCGGGGCGCGCCTCGCGACCCTGGCGGGCCACACCGACACCGTGCACAGCGTCCGCTTCTCGCCCGACGGCGCGCTGCTCGCCTCGGCGGGGTACGACCGGCGCGCCTACCTGTGGGACGTGGCCGCGGGCCGGGTGCGCGCGTCGCTGGACGGGCACCGCGACTGGGTGGTGCGCGTCGCCTTCGCGCCGGACGGCGCCACCGTCGCGACCGCGTCGCAGGACAAGACGGTGCGCTTCTTCACCGTCAAGGACGGCACGCCCGCCGGGCCGGCGCTCGCGCACCCGGACGGCGTGATGGGCGTCGCCTGGGCGCCCGGCGCGGCGGTGGTCGGCACCGCGTGCTTCGACGGCAAGGTGCGGCTGTGGAACGCGCGCACCGGCGCGCTCACCGCCACGCTCGAGGGCCACAAGGGCCCGGTGATGAACCTCGCCTTCTCCCCCGACGGCCGGCTCCTCTTCTCGGTGAGCCACGACAAGACCGCGCGGGTGTGGGACGCGGCCACCGGCCGGCCGCTGCTGACGCTCACGGGCCACGCGGAGTTCGCCCAGGGCCTCGACGTCTCGCCCGACGGCGGGCTCGTCGCGACGAGCAGCTACGACCGCACCGTGCGCCTCTGGCGCGTCGCGCGCGGCCGCGGCGTGCTCACGTTCGCCGGCCACACCGGCGCGGTCGACTCGCTCGACGTCAGCCCCGAGGGGACGCTCCTCGCGACGGGCGGGCTCGATATGTCCGTGCGCCTGTGGCGCACCGCGACGGGCGAGCCGGTGCGCACCTTCACCGGCCACACGAGCGGCGTCAACGGCGGCGTGGTGGTCGGGCCCGGCGGCGCGCGCCTCGCGTCGGCCGGCCGCGACCGCACCGTGCGCGTGTGGGACGCGGCGGGCGGGGCGGCGGTGCACGTGCTCACCGGCCACCTGCAGGCGGTGCGCGCCCTCGCCCTGTCGCCCGACGGGAAGATCCTGGCCTCGGCGAGCGCGGACCGCACGGTGCGCCTGTGGGACTTCGCGAGCGGCGCGCCGATCCTCGTGCTGCGCGGCCACGCCGACTCCGTGATGGGCGTCGCGTTCTCGCCCGACAGCGCGCTCCTCGCGACCTGCGGCAACGACCGCACGGTGCGCCTGTGGGACGTGGCGACGGGCAACCCGATCCGCACCCTGACGGGCCACACCGACTGGGTCACCGGCGTCGGCTTCTCGCCCGACGGCACGCGCCTCGCGTCGGTCGGCAAGGGCGGGCTCGCCATCGTGTGGGACGTCCGCGCCGGGACCGAGGTCCGGCGCCTCGTCGGCCACACGCAGTGGGTCAACGACGTGCGCTTCTCGCGCGACGGCCGCCTCATCGTCACGGGCAGCGACGACACGACCGTGCGGGTCTGGTCGGCGGCCACCGGCGAGCCGCTGCTGATCATCCGGGCCGCGAGCGCGGTCGAGGTCGTGCGCTTCTCGCCCGACGGCCGCTTCGTCGCGGTGCCCGAGGCCGGGCAGGTGCGCCTCTGGCCGCTGGACCTCTCGGTGATGGAGGCCGACCCGCGCGCGCTGCTCGCCGAGGCGGAGCAGCGCGCCGGCGCGAAGCTCGACGGCTTCGCGCTCAAGAACGCCGGCGAGCGGCCGGCCGAGTAGGCGCCCGGACCGCTACGGCGCCTCCCACGCGCCGACGCTGGGCGGGTCGCGGTAGCACTGCCCGGCCAGGTCCCCGGTCACCTCCGCGAGCGGCATCGGCGCCTCCGCGACCGATTGTAGCGCGGCCCGTCCGGGCGTGAGCGTGCCGGCGGGAATACCGCTCGCCTCGGCCCTGGAGGAGCGCTATGAGGGACGTTGGACGGGCAGGCATGCGTTCCGAGGAGCAGAGCAAGGGGCCGACGACGTGGCGCCGGGAGGGAGACCGCGTCTCCGCCGAGGCCGCGGAGCTCGACCAGCTGTTCGCCCTGACGCTGGACCTGCTGTGCATCATCGACGCCGACGGGCGCCTGGTGCGGGTGAGTGACGCGTGGACGGCCACCCTGGGCCACCCGCCGGCGGAGCTGACGGGACGGCGCTTCATGGACTTCGTCCACCCCGACGATGCGGCGGCGACCCAGGCGGCGTTCGCCGAGCTGCGCGCCGGCCGGCCGGTGCCCAACCACGTCAACCGCTACCGCCACCGGGACGGCACCTTCCGCGCCCTGGAGTGGCGCGCGGCGCCGTTCCAGGGACGATTCCTCTACGCTGTAGGGCGCGACATCACGGATCGCGTCCGGGCGGAGGCCGAGCACCGGTCGCACGTGCGCTTCCTCGAACACCTGGAGCAGCTGGACGAGGTCATCCGCACGACCGCGGATCTCGACGAGCTGATGGTGCGCGTCCTCGACGCGTCGCTCGCGATCTTCGGGAGCGACCGCGCCTGGTTGGCGTATCCCTGCGACCCCGGCGCGCCCTCGTTCACCGTGCCCATGGAGCGCACCCGGTCGCAGTACCCGGGCGCCTTCGCGCAGCACGCCGTCGTGCCCATGCTGCCCGCGGCGCGCGACGCCATGGCGGCGATGCTGGCGTCCCCGCATCCCGTCGTCTATGACCCGCGGACGGGCCGCCCATCGCCGCCGCCGCTCGCCGAGCAGTTCTCCATCCGCTCCCAGATCCAGATGGCCGTGCACCCGAAGCTCGGCCCGCCCTGGGCGTTCGGCCTGCACCAGTGCTCGCACCCGCGGATCTGGTCGGACGAGGACATCCGGCTCTTCACCGAGGTCGGGCGGCGGCTGGCCGACGCTCTGAGCAGCACGCTGCTCCTGAAGGACCTGCGCGCGGAGGCGCGCCGCAAGGACGAGTTCCTCGCGATGCTCGGCCACGAGCTGCGCAACCCCCTCGCGCCCATCCGCACCGCCACCGAGGTGCTGCGGATGGTGAACCCGGGCGACCCCCGCGCCCGGCGGGCGCAGGAGATCCTGGAGCGGCAGACGACGCACCTCAGCAGGATCGTCGACGATCTCCTGGACGTGTCGCGGATCGCGCACGGCAAGGTCGTGCTGCGGCGCGAGTTCCGGCCCGAGGCGGTCCTCTGCGACATCGGCCTGCCCGGCGGCATGGACGGCTACGCGGTGGTCGCGGCCATGCGGGCCGACGCGGCGCTTCGATCCGCGCTCATCGTCGCGGTCACCGGCTACGGCCAGCTCGAGGACCAGCGCCGCGCCGCGGCCGCGCACTTCGACCTTCACCTGACGAAGCCGGTCGAGTCGACGGACCTCGAACGGGTGCTCGCCTCGTGGGCTGCTCGCCGGGCCGGGGGTCCCGCGGGGCATCACCCCGCGTGACACCGGGCGCGGGGCGCGGTACAGAAATGCCATGCCCAGCGCCGCCGCGATGCCCTGGATCTACAAGACCCTCTACGCGCTGCACATCACGCCGTGGGACCACGGCACCGTGCCCGCCGACCTGCGCGAGCTCCTGGAGCGCGCGCCGCGGGGCCGGGCGCTCGACGTGGGCTGCGGCACCGGCGCGCAGGCGGTGTGGCTGGCGCAGCACGGGTTCGAGGTGCTCGGGGTCGACCTCGTGCCGCGGGCGATCGCGGCCGCCCGCCGGCGCGCCGCGGCGGCCGGCGCGAGCCCGCAGCTCGCCCTGGCCGACGCCGCCGCCGGCGATCCCGCGATCACGGGCGCGTTCGACCTCATCCTCGACTACGGTTGCTACAACTCGGTGCCCGAGGCGATGCGCGCCGGGCTCGCGCGCACCTACGCCGCGCGCTCGCGGCCGGGCACGGAGCTGCTGCTCTTCGCCATGCAGCCGCGCGCGCACGGTCCCGGCGGAGCCGACCGCGCCGAGGTCGAGCGCCGCTTCGTGCCGGCGTGGCGGCTCGAGGAGGAGCGCCCGGATCGCACGACGCCGATGCCGCGCCTGCTGCGGCACGCGGCGCCGAGCTGGTATCGGCTGAAGCGGCTAGGGTGACGGCGCCGGGGCGGCGGGGGCGGACGCGGCGGGCGCGGGCTTGGATTTGACCAGCCGGTCGAGGTTGATGTCGAGCTGCACCGTGAACGTGTCGCGGCCGGGCACCAGGAACGGCGTGCCCGTCGGCCCGTACCCCTTGGTGCGGTTCGTGTAGAGGTCGTAGGCGAAGATCATGCTGATGTTGTCGGTGAACGCCCAGGCGAAGCCGAAGTTGACGGCGCCGATCCAGCTCGCGCTGCCCTGGTAGTCGACGCAGAGCCAGAGCTTCGGCGTGATCTCCTTCATGGTGCGGTCCCAGGCCGCGAGCGCGCCGTGGTTGGCCTTGCGGCCCTGCTCGTCGATGAAGAGCTCGGAGTTGCCGTACCAGTAGCCGCCCGAGAGGCGGCCCACGACGGGGAAGGTGCGCCCGAGCAGGCCGTAGACGATGTTCTGGGTCGTGAGGTCGCTCTTGACGCCGACGTTGTAGACGCCGGCGACGAGCGCCGGCGACCACTTGAACCAGGCGTCCTCGGGCGTGCCGAGCTTCCCGTGGAAGTAGATCGGGTACTTGTCGAGCGCCTCGATCCCCTGCCAGATGAGGTCGAAGCCGATCTCGAGCTGCACCTTCTGCCAGGGCAGGACGCCGATCGTGGGCCCGAAGAGCCACAGCGGCGGCTTGCGCGTGCCGTCGGGCTCCGCGCGCGTGCGCACGTACGTGTCGAAGTTCAGGTGCGGGACGAGGAAGGCCTGCACATCGACCGACGGGATCCAGATCTCCGTCGACGGCGTCGCGCCGGCGCGCGCGGCGCCGAGGAAGGCGCCGAGCGCGACGGCAAGAGCGAGAGCGCAGCGGGGCGTACGGCTCATGGTCCCCCTCCTCTTGGTCAGCCCGCCAGGTCGTACGCCTTCTCGCCGTGGATCGTCTCGTCGAGGCCCGCCTGCTCGGTCTCCTCGGCCACGCGCACCGGCGTGAAGAAATTGATGACCTTGAGCGTGCCGTAAGTGACGATAAAGGAGTAGGTCGCGGTGAGGGCTGCCGTCGCGCACTGCCAGCCGAACTGCCCCCAGTTGCCCTCGAGAAGGCCCGAGGTGCCGTTGACGCTCTTCACGGCGAAGACCCCGGTCAATATGATGCCGAGCACCCCGCCCATGCCGTGACAACCCCACACGTCGAGGGCGTCGTCCCAGCCGCGCTTCTGCTTGAAGACGACCGCGCCGTAGCAGGCGGAGCCGGCGATGAGGCCGATGACCGCGGCGGCCCACGGCTGGACGTAGCCCGCGGCCGGCGTCACGCAGGCGAGGCCGGCGACGGCGCCGGTGAGCGCGCCGGTCATGGAGGGCTTCTTCTCGCGCCACCAGGCGATGAAGAGCCAGGTGCACATGGCGACCGAGCCGGCGATGTCGGTGTTGACGAAGGCGGTCGCGGCGAGGGCGTTGGCGCCGAGCGCGCTGCCGCCGTTGAAGCCGAACCAGCCGAACCAGAGGAGGCCGGTGCCGAGCGCGACGTAGCCGACGTTGTGCGGGCCCGTGGTCTCGCCCGGCTTGAGCTTGCGCTTGCCGACGAAGAAGACCGAGGCGAGGGCGGCGAAGCCGGCGCTGATGTGCACGACCGCGCCGCCGGCGAAGTCGCAGACGCCGCGCTTGGCGAGGAAGCCCTCGGGGTTCCAGATCCAGTGCACGAACGGCACGTAGACGAGCAGGCTCCAGACGACGAGGAAGATGAGGTACGGCTTGAAGTTCACGCGGTCGGCGAAGGCGCCGGTGATGAGCGCCGGCGTGATGATCGCGAACATCTCCTGGTAGCCGAAGTGCACGATGAGCGGGATCGTCTTGCCGTAGGCGTCGATCCCGGCGGGCGCGGCGCCGACGCCGTTCAGGCCCCAGTACTGCAGCCCGCCGATGAGGCCGCCGTAGGACTTCGCGAACGCGAGGCTGTAGCCGACCAGCACCCAGAGGATCGTCACGACGCCCATCGAGATGAAGCTCTGCATCATGATGGCGAGGACGTTCTTGCGGCGGACGAGGCCTCCGTAGAAGAAGGCGAGGCCCGGGGTCATCAGGCAGACGAGCGCTGCGCTGATGAGCACGAATGCGGTGTCACCCGTGTTCACGTTGTTCATCTGGCCCTCCTGCGTGGGGAGTTACTACCCATGCCACTGGGGAGATTCCTACCACTCTGCAAAGTTATCTGTCAAACACGGTGCGTCATGGGAGAATAGTCACCGACGAAGCGGGGTGTTTCTCGCCTGTTGCGTTCGTTCCTGGCTTGACCCCCCGGCGCGTGCCTGGTAGCGTTCACCGGGCGCAGCCCGCCGCCATGGCCTCCGACCGCGACACCATCCTCGTCGTCGACGACGCGCCCGACACCGTCGAGGTGCTCGAGCGCAACCTCGCGGCGGCCGGCTTCGAGGTGCTCACCGCCGGCGGCGTCGTCGAGGCCGTGAGCGTGCTCGACGCCCGCGCCGTCGACGTGGTCGTGACCGACCTCAAGATGCCGCGGGTGGGCGGCCTCGAGCTCGTACGCCACGTGCGGGAGAACTGCGCCGACAGCGCGGTCGTGGTGATCACCGGGTACCCGTCGGTCGAGGGCGCGGTCGAGGCCATCAAGGCCGGCGCCGACAACTTCCTGCCCAAGCCCTTCACCGACGAGGAGCTGCTGCGCTCGGTGCGGGCCGCGCTCGACGGCCTCCGCGCGCGCCGCGCGCTCGAGGGCCGCAGCGGCGCGCCCGCGCTCAAGCCGGGGCTCATCGGCGCGTCGGAGGCGATGCGCCGCGTCCGCCGCGCGATCGAGCGCTGCGCCGCCACGGACTCGCCGGTGCTCGTCGCCGGGGCGCGCGGCACCGGCAAGGAGCTCGTGGCGCGCGCGATCCACTACGCGGGCGCGCGCGCGGGCGGGGCGTTCATCACCGCCGACCTCGCGGCGATCCCGCCGGCCGACGCCGCCCGGGAGGTGCTCGGCCCCGCCGGCGACGCGAGCGGGGGGCTCGCGGGGGCGGCGCGCGGCGGCACGCTCTACCTCGCGCAGCTCGACCGGGCCGCGCCGGACCTGCAGGCGGGCCTCGCGCGGCTGCTCGACGCCCCCGCCGGGCCGGCCGGCCCCCGCCTCATCGGCGCCACCGGCGAGGCGCCGGCGGCGCTCGCGAAGCGGCCGGACCTGCGGGGGGACCTGTGGCGCCGGCTCGCGGCCGCGGCGGTCGAGCTGCCGCCCCTGCGCGAGCGCGGCGACGACCTGCTGCAGCTCGCGGCCCACTTCGCCGCCGCCGCGGCGCGCGGCGCGAACCGGCCGGTGCCGCGCTTCTCGGACCGCGCCATCGCGGCGCTGCGCAGCTACGCGTGGCCCGGCAACGTGGACGAGCTGCAGAGCGTCGTCGAGCACCTGGTGCTCGCCGGCGGCACCGCCGACGTCGACGCCACCGACCTGCCCGCGCTCATGCGCTTCTCGGTGCTGCGCGACCGCGCGGTGCTGCGCCCGCTCTGCGAGGTCGAGCGCGAGCACATCGAGCACGTCATCAGCGCGGTCGACGGCAACCGCTCGCGCGCCGCGGAGATCCTCGGCATCGACCGCAAGACGCTGCGCGAGAAGCTCCGGCGCGGCCCCGCCGGGACGGGCGACGATGCGGAGTAGCCCACGCCCGGGCGCCGCCGCCCCGCGCGGCCGCGCCCCCGCATGAGCGCGCCGCCGCCGCGCCGGTCGCGCCTCGGCCTCCTCTTCATCCCCGCGATCGCGGTGATGAACCGCCTCTCCTTCGCGCGCAAGTTCATCCTCGTGGGCGTCCTGCTGTCGGGGCCGCTCGCCTTCGTGGCCTGGCTGCACGCCGCGAGCGCGACCGAGCGCGTCGAGTTCAACCGGCGCGAGGGCGTCGGGGTCGCCTACGTCCGGCCGCTCGCGCGCTTCCTGCACGCGGTCCAGCTCCATCGCCTCCACGTCGGGACCGCGGGGGCGCTGGCCGACGGCGGGGCGCGCGCTACCGCCCCC
>DASXVK010000711.1:0-10152 GCA_036504295.1 Polyangia bacterium | reverse complement strand
GTGGCGCGCTTGTCCCCCCCGCGCGCACCCGCGACGCCCAGCACCACGCCGGCTGCCGGCTGCGCCGCAGGCCGCGCCGGGTGCCCCCGGGCACCCCGCTCGGCCGCGCCTATGACGCGCGACGAGCCGGGTGCCCCCGGGCACCCCGCTCGGCCGCGCCTATAACGCGCGACGCGGCGCGGGGTGATGGACCGCCCGCCTGTGGGGTCGGGATGGCGGGCCGCCGAGGCGGCACGGGTGCCTGACGCCGGCGCGGCGGCCTGCCCGTGAAGCGGACCGCGGAACGAGCCCCGGGGCGTGTTCCGGCGGCCTGCCCGTGAAGCGGACCCGGAACGAGCCCCGGGGCGTGTTGCGTCCGGACCGCGCGAGCGACGGCGTGCGCCGAGCCCGGCGGGGCCCCCTTCGGGTAGGCACCCCCGTCAGCCGGGGCGATTCACGCGCACCAGCTGGCCGTCGAGCGATCGGTGGGGAGCGGGAAGCTCTCATTGGCGTACAGGCGGGCCACGGCTCACGCGCCCTCGTTGTCGGCGATCTGCTGCTCGAGCTCCTGGCGGTGGGCGCGCGCGTAGGCCCAGGCATTGGCGAGGTCCTCGGCGCGCAGGGTCGGATAGCTCCGCAAGATCTCGGCCTCGCTGAGACCAAGCCGCCGCGCCTGGTGGAGCTCCCAGACCGGCACGCGCGTGCGCACGATGCACGGCTCACCGCCGCAGACCCCGGGTCGAACCTCGATTCCCGGGAATGCGTCGCCGAGGTCGCGCACGAGGTGCTGCACGAGGCTGGCCTTCTCGGCGCGGCTCAGGTCGGCGATGGCTTCCTCGGCCTTCTCCAGCGCGGTCATCATCTTCGATGGTGGGGCCGCGGTTGGCGCCCGTCAAGCCGGCGCACTTGCGCGCGCCTGGCCTGTGATACCATCGCCGTGCGATGTGCCCAGCCCCCGTTGCGCGGGCATGCCCGCGGCCGTGACCCGGCCATGCGCGCCTCCCGCCTCCTGCTCCTGGCGGGCGCCGTGAGCGCCTGTGGCGACCTGCCGCCCCCGGACGAGCTCGAGGCCCAGGCCGCCGCCTGCCCCGCGCTGGACCCGCTGCCCGTGCCCGGCGTCGACGGCACCATCGTCGCGCTCAACGCCTACTACCTGCAGGAGGAGGCCGCCCGGGCGCTCCGCCGCGGCGAGACCTCCTCCGCCGTCGTCGAGGAGGTGCTCACCAAGGCCGCCGCCCTCGGCGCGGCGGCCGTGCGCACGAACGGCTTCAACGACGACCCCGCCAAGGCAGGCGACTCGGCCATGCAGATCGCGCCGCTCACCTACGACGACACGGCCGTGCGCGGCCTCGACCTCGTCCTCACCCGCGCCGCGGCCCACGGCCTGCGCCTCGTGCTGCCGCTCGGGAACTACTGGAACGACTACGGCGGCGCGCGGCAGTACGTGGCCTGGGCCGGGCTCCCCGCGCCCGTCGAGGGTGACCCGCGCTTCTTCACGGACCCCGACGTGGGCGCCCTCTACCGGGAGCACCTCGGGCGTCTGCTCGACCACGTCAACGCCTTCGACGGCGTCCGCACCGGCGACCACCCCGCCGTGCTCGTCTGGGAGGTGCTCAACGAGCCGCGGGGCGCCGGCCTCGACGGCGCCGGCGCCGAGATGGCGGCCTGGATCGCCGCGACGGCCGCGCGCGTGAAGGCCCTCGCCCCGCGCGCCCTCGTCGGCACCGGCGAGGAGGGCTTCGAGACCTCGCGCGACGGGACCGACGCCGCGTTCTGGGAGGACGCCGCGCCCGGGTGGCTGTTCGACGCCGGCACGAGCTTCCGGCGCAACACCGCCGCGCCCGCGATCGACGTCGCCAGCGTGCACCTCTACCCGGAGTCCTGGGGCTTCGCGACCCCGGACGCCGCGGCGGCCGGCGCGCGCTGGATCGCCGAGCACGCGGCCGCGGCGCGGACGCTCGGCAAGCCGCTCCTCGTCGGTGAGTTCGGGCTGCGCAACGCGGGCGACCTCGACCTGGCCGCGCGGCGCGCGATCTACCGCGGCTGGTTCCGCTGCGCCCGGACGAGCGGCGCCCTGGGCGCGGCGCCGTGGATGTTCGCGAACGACGCACGCCCCGACGCCTGGGACGCCTACACCTTCTACTGCCGCGACGGCACCGCGCCCGCCGACCCGGTCAATCGGTACGCGGACGTGGTATCAGAGGCTGCCCGCTGAGGAGGGCGCCGTCCTCCTCGGCCACCTCCTGCTCCTCCTCCGCCGCGGCCCGCAGCCGCTCCCCGCGCCGCAGGCTCCAGCCGAGGGCCGGCGGGGTCACGACGGTGGTGACGATCACCATCATCACCACCGCCGAGAAGATGCCCTCGTCGATGATGCGCTCGCCGCCGAGCGACAGGTGCAGCCCGACGTTGGCGAAGATGAGCCCCACCTCGCCGCGCGGCACCATGCCGAGGCCGATGGAGAGGCGGTCGACGCCGCTGCCGACGGCGCCCAGGGAGCAGGCCTGCTTGCCGAGGATCGCCGCCGCGGTGAGCAGGGCCGCGAGGCCGATCACCGGGGCGCGGGTGAACGCGCTGAGGTCGACGTTCATGCCCATGAGGACGAAGAAGACCGGGACGAGGAACGTGGCGATGGGGGAGATGAGCTCCTCGAGCTGCTGCTCGCCGCGCTCGACGAACGGCCGGAAGTGCACCGGTTCGAGGATCAGCCCGGCCGCGTACGCGCCGACGATCGGGGCCAGCCCGATGAAGGCCGACAGGTACGCGAGGACGAAGCAGAAGACCAGCGCCGTGATGAGCTGCGCGCCGCCGCCGCGCATGCGCGAGGTGAAGCGGAAGAGCCGCGGCGACAGCGCCACGCCCAGGGCGAGGGAGCCGAAGAGGAAGACCATCGCCTTGCCGACGGTGCTGGTGACGCCGAGCACCGAGGCGCTGCCGCCCACGGCGGCGGCCGCGATCGCCCCCGAGACCACCGCCAGGATGACGAGCCCGAGGATGTCGTCGATGACCGCGGCGCCGAGGATCACGCGCGCGGTCCTGGTCTGCGCGCGCCCGAGGTCCTTGAGCACGCGGGCCGTGATCCCGACGCTGGTCGCGGTCAGGGTGGCGCCGATGAAGGCGTGCACGTAGACGCTGCGCCCGGGCAGGAGCAGCGAGCTCGCGCCCCAGCCGAGCGCGAACGGCGTCACCACGCCGAGCACGGCGACCAGCAGCGAGGACCAGCCGACGCGGAGCATGTCCCGCACCGTCGACTCGAGCCCGACCTCGAAGAGCAGGACGATGACGCCGATGCGAGCGAGGATGTCGAGGGTCTCGCTCTGCTTGACGAACTCCAGCCACGGCACCCCGAGCAGGTGGAGGTTGCCCAGCAGCACGCCCACGCACAGCTCGCCCAGCACCGGCGGCTGCCCCACCCGCACGCTGAGGTCGCCGGCCACCTTGGCGGCCGCGAGCACGACCGCCAGGCCGAGCACCACCGGGGTGACCGGGTCCGCGTGGCCCGCCGAGGCGTGAGCCGGGACCGCCACGAGCAGCCCCCCCGCGAGGACGCCGAGCCCCAACCAGACCGGCGGATTTCCCCACCGCAGGGTCATGCCCTATGCATAGCGCGAGGCCGGCGGAATGCAGCACACGCGATACAATTCGCCGGTGATTCGGGTAATATGGCCGCGTCCGGCGCGGGTCGCGCCGGCGCTCTTGGGAGGTCGAGATGCGGATCGCGCTGCTCACCGGGGGAGGCGATTGTCCGGGCCTGAACGCCGTCATCCGTGCCGCCGTACGGCGGGCCACGCTGCACTACAAGTGGGACGTGCTCGGCTCCGAGGACGGGTTCCACGGCCTGTACGAGAACCGCTTCCGCGAGCTGGGGCCGGGGTCGGTGCGCGGCCTGCTGCACAAGGGCGGCACGATGCTGCACTCCTCGACGCGTGGGAACCCCTTCGCTTACCCGGTCAAGCTGCCCGACGGCACCGAGGAGGTCCGCGACGTCTCGGACACGGTGATCGCGAACCTGAAGGCGCGCGGCATCGACGGGCTCGTGGCCATCGGCGGCGACGGCACGATGAGCATGGCGCGCGAGCTCGGCGCCAAGGGCGTCAAGGTCGTGGGCGTGCCCAAGACGATCGACAACGACCTCTCGGCCACCGACTACACCTTCGGCTTCAACACCGCGGTGACCACCGCGACCGAGGCCATCGACAAGCTGCAGACGACGGCGGAGAGCCACAACCGCGTCATGATCTGCGAGGTCATGGGCCGCTACGCCGGCTGGATCGCGCTCTACGCCGGCGTCGCCAGCGCGGCGGACATCATCCTCCTGCCCGAGCTGCCCTACGACATCGACCGCATCGTCGAGAAGATCAAGGCGCGGGCGGCGCTCGGCATCACCTACACGATCGTCTGCGCGTCCGAGGGCGCCTGCCCGAAGGGCGGCGACCGCTGCGTGAAGGTGAAGGGCGACAAGACGATGCAGGAGATCCTGGGCGGCGTCGGCGAATCGCTGGCGGCGCAGATCCGGGACCGCGTGGCCCACGAGGTGCGCGTGACCGTCCTCGGCCACATCCAGCGCGGCGGCCAGCCCACGCCCTTCGACCGCATCCTCGGCACCCGCTTGGGCGTCGCCGCGGTCGACCTCATCGCACAGGAGAAGTTCGGCCACATCGCGGTCCTGCGCGGCACCGAGATCGCGTCGGTGCCGATCGTCGACGCCGTCGGGCAGCTCAAGCTGGTCGACCCGTTCGGCGAGCTGTGCAACGCCGCGCGCGCCACCGGCGTCGAATTCGGCGGCTGACGCACCCGAGGGAGTCCATGAAACGGATCGGCATCCTGAGCGGAGGCGGCGACGCGCCGGGCTTCAACCCGGCCATCAAGGCAGTCACCATGCGCGCCGCCGACGAGAACCTCGAGGTCGTCGGCATCTACGACGGCTGGGAGGGGCTGCTCGACGAGCACCTCGGCGAGACCGTCACCCTCGACGCTCTCCGGGTGCGCACCTGGGATCGCGACGGCGGCACCCACCTCGGGTCGTCGCGGACGAACCCCTTCCACTGCCCGCGCGGGCCGCGCGTCGGCCGCGTGGTCCTCGAGTACGCCGACCGCTCCGGCGAGATCCTCGCGAACGTCGCCAAGCTCGGTCTCGACGCCCTGGTCACCATCGGCGGCGAGGACACCCTCGGCGTGTCGCGGCGCCTCGCGGAGAAGGGCGCGCCGATCATCGGCATCCCGAAGTCGATCGACTTCGACCTGCAGGGCACGGACTACACCCTCGGCTTCGACAGCTCGATCCGCACCTGCGCGGACATCATCGGCAACTCGCGCACGCCCGCCGGCTCGCACCACTGGGTGCAGATCATCGAGGTGATGGGGCGCTACGCCGGCCACCTGGCGCTGTGGAGCGGGATCGCCGGCGGCGCCTTCATGTGCCTCATCCCCGAGGTGCCGTTCGACCTCGCGCGCGTCATCCAGCTCATCCAGGAGCGGCTCGAGCTGGGCAGCCGCGACCGCAAGTTCCCGCGCTACGCCATCCTGGTCGTCGCCGAGGGCGCGACCCCGGCGGGCGGCAAGCTCATCTCGGTGGCCCCGACCCGCGACGACTTCGGCCACGTGCAGCTCGGCGGCGTCGGCGCCTGGCTGGCGGAGCGGATCCGCAAGGAGACCGCCTACGACGCGCGCGCCGCGGCCCTCGGCCACCCGCAGCGCGGCGGCCCGCCGAGCCCCGTCGACCGCATCATGGGCCACCTCTTCGGCACCGCCGCGGTCGAGGCCGCGCTGCAGGGCAAGTTCGGCCACATGGTCGCGGCCCGCGGCATCGTGCCCTCGTGCCACGTCACCACCGTCTCCCTCGACGAGGCCACCCGCGGCGTCAACCAGGTGGACGTGGCGAAGTACTACGACGTGATGAGCTACTCGGTGAAGCGGACGGTGCTCGGGACGACGTAGGATCAGGGATCCGACAAGGAATTGGTCTCCCTTCCGGAAGTCCTTACAGGACCGTGATCGTGAGCTGCTTCGTCGCGGTCTGCGGGGTGGGGCTGGCGGCGTCGGTGACCGTCACCGTGAAGGTGAAGGCGCCGGTGACCGTGGGCGTGCCGCTGATGGCGCCGGTCGCGCCGTCGAGGACGAGGCCGTCGGGCAGGGCGCCGGTGGTGACGACCCACGCGTAGGCGGGGGTGCCGCCGGTCGCGGCGAGCGCCGCGCCGGGGTAGGCCGTGTCCTTCGTCCCGTCGGGCAGCGTCGTGGTCGTCACGACGAGCGCGGCGGGCGCGATCGTGATCGTGAGCTGCTTCGGCGCGGTGCCGGCGGTCGGGGCCGCGGCGTCGGTGACCGTGACCGTGAACGTGACGGCGCCGCTCGCGGTCGGGGTGCCGCTGATGGCGCCGGTCGCGCCGTCGAGGCTGAGGCCGGCGGGCAGGGCGCCGGTGGTGACGGCCCAGGTGTAGGGCGGGGTGCCGCCGGTCGCCGCGAGCGTCGCGCCGGGGTAGGCCGTATCGACGGTGCCGCCGGGCAGCGAGGTCGTGGTCACGGTCAGCGCGGGCGTGTTGACGGTGAGGCTCAGCGTCTTCGTCACGGTCGCCGGCGTCGCCGCCGAGTCGGTGACGCTGAAGGTGAGGTCGGTCGCCGTGCCCGCGGTGGTGGGCGTGCCCGTGATCGCGTGCGTCGCCGGATCGAACGTGAGGCCGTCCGGGAGCGTGCCGCTGCCCTGGGCCCAGGTGTAGGGCGGGACGCCGCCCGTGGCCACGAGCGTCGCGGAGTAGGCGGTCCCGACGACGCCGCCGGGCAGCGTGGCGGTGGTGATCGCCAGCTCCGGCGGCGGCGGGTTGATCTTCACCATGAAGATCTTGTCGGCGTGCGCCGGCGAGGCGAAGGAGTCGGTCACCCGGATCGTCACCTGGACGGTGGCCACGGCGGTGGGCGTGCCGCTGAGCTGCCCGGTCGCGCCGTCGAGCGCGAGCCCGGCCGGGAGCGTGCCCGCGTAGACGAGCCAGTGATACGGCGGGATGCCGCCGGTCGCGGTGAGCGTGACGTCGTAGTCGACCCCGACCTGGCCCTCCGGCAGGGTCGCCGTCGTGAGCGCCACGGCCGGCGGCGCCGCGACGTGCAGCACGAGATCCGCCGTCGCCACCTGCGACGGCGAGCTCGAGTCGCCGACCCGGACGGTGAAGGCGAAGTCGCCGGCGGCGGTCGGCGTGCCCCTCACCCGCCCCGCGATGTCCATCGTGAGCCCGCCCGGGAGCTGGCCGGCGGCGATGCCCCACGCGAACGGGTCGCGGCCGCCGCTCACCGCCAGGGTGTGGTCGTACGCCGCGCCGACCTGGCCGTTCGGGAGCGTGGTGGTGGTGATGGTGGGGGCGCTCGGCGCCGCGCCGATGTGGAGCGCCAGCACCTGCGTCACCGTCTGCGGGGTCGCCTCGGCGTCGCTGACCTGGACCGTGAGGTTGACGTCGCCCGCGGCCTCGGGCACGCCGGTGATGGCGCCGGCCGTCGCGTCCAGCGCGAGCCCGGCCGGGAGCGTGCCGACGCTGATGCTCCAGCTGAGGGGCCGCAGCCCGCCCGTCGCCGCCAGCGTCGCCGTGTAGCGCACCCGCGCCTGGCCGGCGGGCAGATCGGTCGTCGTGATGGCGAGCGTCCCGATGGGCGCGTCGCGTTGCGGGCCGCCGTCGGGCGGGGCGGCTTGCGGGTCGGCGCCGCAGCCCGTGAACCCGGCGCAGAGGCCGAGCGTGAGCACCATTCGCGTCCAGGCGGCGTTGGGCATCGGGTACGCTCCCTCGGCTCGATCTAACCTGTAACCGGCCGGAACCGCAAGCCGGGCCGCGCCTGACCCCCCCCGTTCGAGCGTTCGCATCCAAAGAAGGTCCATGAAAAGCGGCAGCTTCCTCATCCTGGCGCTGCTCCCGGCGGTGGCCGCGGCGGCGCCGCCGCGGGTGCTGTCGCTCGAGGACGCGCTGCGCCTGGCGCAGGCCCACCAGCCGCAGCTCCGCGCCGCGCGGGCGCAGGCCCGCGCCGGCGCTGCCCGCGTCGGCGAGGCGGTCGCCGGCTACCTCCCGCGCCTCGACGGCACCGCCCAGCTCCAGCGGGCCACGGCCAACTTCGCCCTCTCGCCCTCGTTCACCACCTCGCCCTTCGCGAACCAGCTCAGGGTGCAGAACCGCCTCGGCTTCGGCGCCACCGTCAGCTACTACCTCTACGGCGTGACGCTGACCCAGCTCATCTACGACTTCGGCCGGACCGGCGGCGCCGTGGCGCAGGCCCGGGCGGCGGCCGACACGAGCCGCGCGGACCTCGACACCACGCTCGCGGCGGTCGCCCTGAACGTGCGGCTGGCCTACTTCCAGGTGCTGGCGGCCAGGGAGCTCGTGAGGGTGGGGGAGGACACCGTCGCGAACCAGGCCCGGCACGTGCGCCAGATCCGCGAGTTCGTGCGGGTCGGCACGCGCGCGCGCATCGATCTGACGAGCGCCGAGCTCAACCTCGCGAACGCCGAGCTGAGCCTGGTGCAGGCGCGCAACAGCGTGAACCTCGCGAAGGTGAACCTGCTCCAGGCCGTCGGCCTCGAGGGCGGGCTCGACTTCGACGTCGTCGCGCCGCCCGCGTCGCCCGCGCCCGAGGAGAGCGGCCGCCTGGGCGACCTCGTGCAGGAGGCGGTGCGCCGCCGCCCCGAGCTCGCCCGCGCCGCGGCCCAGATCCGCCTGCAGCAGGGCGGGCGCCGGGCCGCCCTCTCGGGCTATCTGCCGGCGCTCGTCGGCTACGGCAGCTTCTCGGGCAGCAAGGTGGACCGCTTCGATTCGACCTACAACTGGTACGTCGCCCTCGGCCTCACCTGGAACCTCTTCGGCGGGCTCTTCACCCGGCGCCAGGTCGAGGAGGCGGAGGCCGGCATCGAGGCCGCCGAGGCGCAGCGCGAAGCGACGCGCCTCGCGGTGCGCCAGGAGATCGAGACCCAGCTCCTCGCGATCGGCGAGGCGCGCCAGCGCCAGGTCGTGGCCGAGCGGGCCGTCGCGAGCGCGCAGGAGCGCCTGCGGCTGGCGGAGGGCCGCTACCGGACCGGCGTCGGCGACATCATCGAGCTCGACGACGCCCAGGTGACTCAGGCGAATGCTCTGGCGCAGCGCGTTCAGGCGGAGTATGACCTGGCCACGGCCCGCGCGCGGCTCAGGCGGGCCATCGGCCCGCAATGAAGCCTCGCACCGGGATCGTCCTCGGCCTGACCGGCCTCGTTCTCGCCACCGGCACCTACTTCGGGTACGCGCGCGCCACGCGCAAGCCCGTGGTGCGGTATCAGACCACCACGGTCGAGCGCGGCCGCGTGGTCGCGAAGGTGACCGCGACCGGCACCCTCTCGGCCATCGTCACCGTGCAGGTCGGCGCGCAGGTCTCGGGGCGCATCGACAAGCTCCTCGTCGACTTCAACTCGCCGGTGAAGAAAGGCCAGGTGATCGCGAAGATCGACCCCAAGCTCTTCCAGGCGGCCGTCGCGCAGGCCCGCGCCAACCTGGTCGCCGCCGACGGCAACCTCGCCAAGGCCGTGGCCCAGGCGCAGGACGCGAAGCGCCAGTTCGAGCGCACCAGGGAGCTCTTCGCCCGCAAGCTCATCGCGCAGGCGGATCTCGACACCGCCCAGGCCAACGCCGAGGCCACCGCCGCCGGGGTCGCCGCCGCGCGGGGCGCGGTGGAGCAGTCCCGGGCCAGCCTGAACCAGGCCCAGATCAACCTGGCCTACACGACCATCTACTCGCCGACCGACGGCACCGTCATCTCCCGCAGCGTCGACGTCGGGCAGACCGTCGCCGCCGCGCTGCAGGCCCCGACGCTGTTCACCATCGCCGAGGACCTCAAGAAGATGCAGGTGGACACGAGCGTCGCCGAGGCGGACGTCGGCAAGCTCAAGGCCGGCATGGCGGCCACCTTCACCGTCGACGCCTACCCGGGCGACCCCTTCCACGGGCGGGTGCGGCAGATCCGCAACGCGCCGCAGACGGTGCAGAACGTCGTCACCTACGACGCCGTCATCGACGTCGCCAACACCGAGCTGAAGCTCAAGCCGGGCATGACCGCCAACGTGAGCTTCGTCCACGCCGACCGGGAAGACGTCATCCGGGTGCCGAACGCCGCCCTGCGGTTCCGGCCGCCGCCCGGCGTGGCCGACGCCGAGCCGCGCGTCCCCGGCGCGCGTGGGAGCTC
>DASXVK010000710.1:0-1737 GCA_036504295.1 Polyangia bacterium | reverse complement strand
TGATGGCCGCCTGCCGCGCCCGGTTGAACTCGAGCGTGAGGCGGCTGATCATCTCGGAGGCGTTCGTGGTCGCGTTCTCCATCGCCGTCATGCGCGCGCCGAACTCGGAGGCGATGCTCTCGAGGATGGCGCGGTAGATCTCCGTCTCGATCGACTGCGGCAGCAGTCGGTCGAGGAGCTCCTTGCGGCCGGGCTCGTACTTGAAGTCGAAGCCGCCGTCGTCGTCTTCGAGCTCGATCGGCTCCACCGGCAGGATCTGCTCGACGACGATGCGCTGCTGGGCGGCGTTCTTGAACTCGTTGTAGACGAGGTAGACCGCGTCGAGGTTGCGGCGCCCGTAATCGCCGACGACGATGCGGCCGATCTCCTGCGCCGCCTCGAGGCTCCGCGGGCCGAGGACGCCGGTGTACTCGCGGGCGATCTCGTAGTTGCGGCGCTTGAGGTAGTCGCGGCCCTTGCGGCCGATGACGGTGAGGCGGATCTCCTCGAGCTCGGCCTTGTGCTCGCGGAACCAGCGCTCGGTGCGCCGGTTGATGTTCGCGTTGAACCCGCCGCACAGCCCGCGGTCGGACGTGAGCACGACCAGACCCGCGCGGCGCGGCTTGCGCCGGGCGAGGAGCGGGTGGGCGCGCACGTCGGCGCGCGCCGCCACCTCGGCGATGACCCGCCGCAGCCGCGTCGCGTACGGGCGGAGCGCGATGATGTTGTCCTGCGCGCGCCGCAGCCGCGCCGCCGCGACGAGCTTCATCGCGCGCGTGATCTTCTGCGTGTTCTTGACGGACGCGATGCGCGTCCGGATCTTCTTCAGGCTGGGCATCGCCCTACGCCGCCGCGCTCGCGGCCGTCGCGGCGGTCGCGGCCGCGGCGCCCGCGGCGGGCTTCGCCACGAACTCCTGGCCGAACTCGGCGAGCGCGGCCTTGAGCTCGCCCTCGATCTTGCCCCACGCCTCGTCGAACGCCTTGCCGCGCAAGGCGCCCTTCTCGCGCAGGTCCGTGAGGAGCTGCGGGTGGCGGGACTCGAGGAACGCGAAGAGCTCGCGCTCGTAGCGGGCGAGCTCACCGAGGGGGATGTCGTCGAGCTTGCCCGAGGTGCCGGCGTAGATGACGGCGATCTGCTTCTCGACGGGCAGCATGGCGTACTGGCCCTGCTTGAGCAGCTCGACCATGTGCGCGCCGCGGTTGAGCTGCTGCTGCGTCGCCTTGTCGAGCTCGGAGCCGAACTGGGCGAAGGCGGCCAGCTCGCGGTACTGCGCGAGGTCGAGCTTGAGCTTGCCGGCGACCTTCTTCATGGCCGCGATCTGCGCGTTGCCGCCGACGCGGCTGACCGAGATGCCGACGTTGATGGCCGGGCGGACGCCGGAGTAGAAGAGGTCCGACTCGAGGAAGATCTGGCCGTCGGTGATCGAGATGACGTTGGTCGGGATGTAGGCCGAGACGTCGCCCGCCTGGGTCTCGATGATCGGCAGCGCGGTCAACGAGCCGCCGCCCTTCGCGGCGCTCATCTTGGCGGCGCGCTCGAGGAGGCGCGAGTGCAGGTAGAAGACGTCGCCGGGGTACGCCTCGCGGCCTGGCGGGCGGCGCAGGAGCAGCGACAGCGCGCGGTAGGCCTGCGCCTGCTTCGTGAGGTCGTCGTAGACGCAGAGGGCGTGACGGCCGCTGTCGCGGTAGTACTCGGCCATCGTGACGCCGGTGTAGGGCGCGAGGAACTGCATCGGCGCCGACTCCGACGCGCCGGCG
>DASXVK010000709.1:0-14004 GCA_036504295.1 Polyangia bacterium | reverse complement strand
CGACGCCGCCGGGCAGGAGGCGCTGCGGGTCGAGATCGACCGCGCGGTGCTCGAGAGCGAGCACCGCGCCGCGCCGGCCAACGGCGGCGGCGCGCAGCGCATGGTGTCGGTGGGGCGGCCGCTCTGGGGCTCGCAGCTCCGCATCGTCGACGAGGCCGGCCACGAGCTGCCGGAGCGCCGCGTGGGCGAGCTGCTGATCCGCGGCCCATCGGTGATGAAGGGCTACTACCGCAACCCCGCGGCCACGGCGGAGGCGCTGCAGGACGGCTGGCTGCGCACCGGCGACCTGGCCTACCTCGCGGAGGGTCAGCTCTACATCACCGGGCGCATCAAGGACCTCATCATCAAGCGCGGCCGGAACTACTACCCCCACGACCTCGAGCGGGCCGTCGAGCGCCTGCCGGGTGTGCGCACCGGCTGCACCGTCGCCTTCAGCGTGCCGAACGAGGCCGAGGGCACCGAGGACGTCGTGCTCCTCGTCGAGACGCGCGTGGCCGACGCCGCCGGGCAGGAGGCGCTGCGGGTCGAGATCGACCGCGCGCTGCTCGCCGCCACCGGCATCCGCGCCGACGCGGTGCGCCTGCTGCCCCCGCACACGCTGCCGAAGACGACGAGCGGCAAGATCCAGCGGCGCAAGGCGCGCGCGCTCCACACCGCGAACGACCTCAAGGCCGAGGCCAAGGCGGGCGCGTGGACGGCCGTGCGCGCCGTCGGCAAGTCGCTGATCGGGCTGGCCCGCTTCGTCGAGCGGCGCCGGCGCCAGGGGCGCGACGCGTGACCGCGCCGATCCGCCACCCGCTCGTCGTGGGCGGCACGGGGTTCCTCGGGCTGAACATCGCCCGCGCGCTGCAGGAGCGCGGCCTCCCCGTCGCGATCACGCGGCGCGAGTCGAGCATCACGTTCGTGCCGCGCAAGCTGAAGCTCGAGATGGTCGCCGCCGCGCTCGAGGACGAGGACGCCCTCGCCCGGGCGATGACCGGCCGCGACGTCGTCTTCTTCACCGCCGGCCACTATCCGCGCTACTCGGTGGACGGCGCGGCGCAGGTCGCGCAGGCCGTCGCGGGCGTGCGCCGGGCGCTCGCGGCGGCGCGCCGCGCCGGCGTGCGGCGCTTCGTCTACACGAGCTCGGTCACCACCATCGGGCCCGCCCCGGCCGGCCGCCCGGCCGGCGCCGACGACGAGTGGCCCGCGCCGCCCGACAGCGTCTACTTCGCCGTCAAGCTGGCGATGGAGCGCGAGGTCCGCCGCGCCGCCGCCGCGGGCCTGCCGGTCATCATCCTCTGCCCCTCGGGCTGCCTCGGCCGCTACGACATCAAGGCGGGCACCGGGTTCTTCGTGGTCGCGCTCGGGGCCGGCACCCTGCCCTACCGGGTCGACGGCCCGCTCGACGTCATCGCCGTCGAGGACGTCGCCGCGGCCCACCTCGCCGCCGCCGAGCGCGGCCGCGTCGGGGCGCGCTACGTCATCGCCGCCCACGCCGTCGGCGCGGCCGAGCTCATCGCCATGGCCGCCCGCCGGCTCGGGGTGGAGCCGCCCGCGGCGCAGCTCGGCCTCGGCGAGGCCCTCGACCGCAACCGCCGGCAGGAGGCGGAGTGCGCCCGGCTCGGCCGCGGCCGCCCCGACATCCCCGTCGAGTTCCTCGACATGCTGCGCTTCGGCCAGCGCTACGACGCCGAGCCCGCGCGCGCGGAGCTCGGCTTCCCCACGACCCCCCTCGCCGCCGTCGTCGATCAGGCGTGCGAGTGGTTCATCCGGGCCGGCTACCTGAGACCCAGAGCCGGCCGCGATTCACTGGAGGCATGACCGATGAAGCAGTTCGACCGTCAAGAGTTCACGACCGACCTCGTCTCGATCCTCGCGAAGATGGCCAAGGTCCCGGCCGAGAGCATCGCGCTCCAGGACGACCTGCGCGAGGACGTCGGGCTCGACTCGCTCCAGAGCATGGAGCTCCTCTCGCGCATCTCCGAGAAGTGGGAGGTGGACGTCGAGATGGAGGACATGATCGAGGTGAAGACCGTCGGCCACGTCGTCGAGTTCATGTCCCGGCTCGCGACCGAGCAGGGCGCCTAGGTCCGTGAAAATTCTCTTCATCTACCCGGGGTTCGAGCGCCACGCCCAGGCGCACCCCGAGCTCCTGCAGTGGGTCCCGTGCGACGAGTACCTCGGGCCGCCGTCGCTCGGCATCGCCGACGTGGCGGCGGTCACGCCCAAGGACGTGGAGGTGGCGTACGTCGACGACCGCCTCCGCGACTCGTCCGCGGGCTGGCCGGAGGCGGACCTCTACGCCATGTCGGTCTTCACCCCGGCGGCGACCCGCGCCTTCGCGATCGGCGACGAGCTGCGCGCGCGCGGCGCCCGCGTGGTCATGGGCGGCGTCTTCCCGTCGCTGATGCCCGACGAGGCGGCGGCGCACGCCGACGCCGTCGTCATCGGCGAGGGCGAGGCGGTGTGGCCCGAGGTCGTCGCCGACGCGCGCGCCGGCGCGCTGCGGCCGCGGTATCAGAGCCCGATCGGGGCGCCGCTCGGGGAGCTGCCGCCGCCGCGGCTCGACCTCTACCTGGGCGCGGAGAACGACCGCTTCCGCCCCGACGACTACCCCTTCCAGACCCACCGCGGCTGCCCGCTCGCCTGCGACGCGTGCGCCGTGCCGCGGGTGACGGCGCCCAAGATCCGCTTCTTCTCCGAGGAGTACCTCGAGCGGACCGCCGACTTCTTCGTCCAGCACGGCAAGCTCGCCTCGCTCACCGAGGACACGAGCTTCCTCTTCATGTCCGGCGCGCGCCGCCGCTTCCGCCAGTTCCTGCGCTTCCTGCGCGAGTACAAGGGCGGCACGTTCCGCGCCAGCTACATCGGCATCAGCATGCCGCTCGTCGAGAGCCTCGAGGACGAGTTCTTGACCGAGGTGCGGCAGAGCGGCATCGACCGCTTCTACCTCGTCGGCGGCTTCGACCCGATCACCCGCGCCGCCTTCGGCCAGGGCGACCCGGCCGCCATGGCCAAGGCCGAGGGCGTCATCCGCCGCTGCCACGAGCACGACATCGAGCCCTACACCTCGTTCCTCGTCGGCAACGACGGGGACGACGAGGGCGTCTTCGACCGCATGCTCGCGTTCGGCGACCGCACGAAGCTCGAGAAGGCCGAGTTCGCCATCGCGACGCCCTACCCCGGCACCCCGATGTGGACCCGGCTCGTCGCCGAGGAGCGGATCATCGACCGCACCTGGAAGCACTACAACGACGCGAACGTCGTGTTCCGGCCCGCCCGCATGAGCCCGGACCAGCTGCAGGGCGGATACCTGCGCCTGTGGCGCGAGTTCTACGCCCCGCGCCAGCACATCGCGCAGCTCGAGCACGGCCGCCGCACCATCCAGTTCTGACCCGCAGCTCCGTAACGAGGCCCCATGTCCGACACCCCGTTCCCCCCCGATCCGTTCCAGCGCGCGCACCGCGCCCACGCGGACCTCGCGGCCAACCTGCAGCTCGCCGGCCGTGACCGCGCCGAGGCCGAGCTCGTCGCCGAGATCCGCCGCTCGGTCCGCCGCTTCGCCCAGACCATCGACAGCCGCGCGATCGAGCGCGACCACGTCATCCCGCCGAGCATCCTCGCCGGCGCGGCCGAGCTCGGCCTCTTCGGCCTCACGATCCCCGAGGAGTACGGCGGCACCGGGCTCTCGCTGCAGGGCTCGTGTGGCGTCATCGAGGAGCTGGCGGAGTTCGACCGCTCGGTCGCGACCAGCATCGGCCTGCACAACGGCCTCGGCCTGCGCGGGCTCATCCGCTACGGCGGCGAGCACCTGAAGAGGCGCTACCTGCCCGACATGGCGGCCGGCAAGACCCTGGCCGCCTTCGCCGCGACCGAGGCCGGCGCCGGCTCGGACCTGGCGGCGATCCGCGCCTCGGCGATGCCCGATCCGCAGCAGCCCGATCGGCTCGTCCTCAACGGCGAGAAGATCTTCATCACGAACGCCCGCTACGCCTCCCTCTTCACGCTGGTCCTCTTCACCCCCGGGCTCGGCGGCAAGAAGAAGGGCCACAGCTTGGTGATCGCGCCGCAGGACGTCCCCTGGTTCACCATCGGCCGCGAGGAGGACAAGCTCGGCCTGCGGGGCTCGTCCACGGCGTCGATCAACTACGCGGACTCGCCGCTGCCGGCCGACCACGTCATCGGCGAGCCGGGCAAGGGCATCACGCTCATGAACCGCGTGCTGGCCTGGGGCCGCACGCTGATGGCCGCCGGCTGCCTCGGCGGCGGCAGCCAGGCGCTGACGCTCGCGGCCGGGCACGTCGCCACGCGCCGGCAGTTCGGCCGCACGCTCGGCGAGTTCGAGCTCGTCCGCCGCCAGCTCGCCGAGATGCGCGCCCGCCTCTACCTCGCCCACTCGCTGGTGCGGGCCGCGTCGCGCCTGTGCGATCAGCTCGAGGAGGGCGCCGCCTGGGAGACGGCGGCCGCGAAGATCCTCTGCAGCGAGCAGGCCTTCACCGTCATCGACACCGCGCTGCAGCTCCACGGCGGGGCCGGCTTCATCGAGGAGACCGGCGTCGCGCGGGCGCTGCGGGACTGCCGCGTCACCCGCATCTTCGAGGGCGCGAACGACGTGCTGCGCCTGCACCTCGCCGGAGAGGCGCTCACCTGGCCGCTCGCGGACATCGCCGCGCTGCCCCCGCTCGCCCCGGCGCTCGCGCTGCCGCTGCGCGAGGCGGCCGCGGAGAACGACGCCCACCTCGGCGAGCTCCTCGCCGCCATCGGCAACGCCCGCCGCGCCCACGGCATGAAGGTGATCGAGCGGCAGGCCACGCTCGCCCGCCTCGGCACCATGGCGCTCGCGGTCTACTCCGCGCGGGTCACGCTGCTGCGCTCCCAGGGCGCCCTCGCCGACGGCGGCGCCGACGTGCCGGAGGTCGACTGGGCCCTCGCCGCCTGCGAGGACGCCGCCGCGGCCTTCGCCGCCGCCAGCCGGGGCCTCGCCGACCCCCGCGCCGAGATCCACGACCGCGTCGCGCGGCGCGAGCTCGCGCGGGTGGCGCAGTAACTCACCCGCCGGGCTCGGGGCGTCGCTCGGGCGCGTCGGCGGGCATCGCCTCGCCCGGGCGCGTCCCGAGACACGCGCCGATGCTCACGTCCAGCCCACTCTGCATCGCCCCGAGCAGGCTCTCGTAGTCACCGTCCGTCAGGTTCAGCCGCTCCCGCACGATCCGGCGCGCGTGCCCGAGCAGCTGCTCGCGGGCGCGCAGCAGCCATCTGGCCGCGGTGGCGCGGTGAACGTGGTTGAGGGCCGCGAGCTTGTCGATGCTGAGGCCGTCGAGGACGCTGAGCCGCAGCAGGTTGCGCTCGTGGCTCGAGAGCGCGGCGAACGCCTCCATGACGGCCGCGCGGAAGGTGCCGCCGTACCGCGCCCGCAGCGCCGCGAGCTCGGGATCCGCCCCGGCCATCGGCAGCTCGGCGATGGCCTCGTCCGACGCGACCTCGTGGTGCTGGCCGCGGCGCAGGCTCACCGCCAGGCGCACCGCGCCGAGCCGCAGCCACGCGAGCAGCGGCGCGCGGCCGGCGTAGTCCGCGATGCGGGGCGGGCGGGACCCGTCGATGTGCTCCTCGACCCCGCGGCCCGCGCTGTCGCTGAGCTGCCCGTGCACGAAGTCGAGCAGCGCGTTGTCGTCCGGGCAGGGCCCCATCGCTCAGCTCCCGATTTTACACGATCCCGTGGTTCCCACCTCGGCGGGACACATCTTGACAGCGGCCGGCGTCGCGGGTTCTCCTTCGGTCCGAGGTCGGCGCGCGCCGCGCGTCGGCACGCGGACCGTCGCCATGCCGAGAGCGCCGTCAGCAGAGACCTTCGCCCCCCCGCTGCGCGAGGGCGCCGTCATCGACCGGCGCTACCGACTGGATCGCCTGATCGGCGAGGGCGGCATGGGCACCGTGTGGGCCGCGACCCACCTCACCACCAGGGGGACGGCCGCGATCAAGTTCCTCAAGGCCGCCGACGCCGAGCTCGCCCGGCGCCTCCTGCGCGAGGCGCGCATCGCGGGCACGATCCGCCACCCCAACGTCGTGACGGTCCACGACGTGCTGGAGCTGGTCGACGGCACCCCGGCGATGGTGATGGAGCACCTGCAGGGCGAGTCGCTCGCGCACAGGCTCGCCCGCGACGGCGCGCTCGCCGTGGACGAGGCGGCCCGGATCCTCCTGCCGGTGGTGTCCGCGGTCGGCTTCGCCCACTCGCTCGGCATCGTCCACCGCGACCTCAAGCCGGACAACGTCTTCCTCGTCGAGGAGAGCGGCGCCAGCTGCGCCCGGGTGAAGGTGCTCGACTTCGGGATCGCCAAGCTGACGGCCAGCGAGGGTGACCTCGCGCCCACGACGAGCCTGACGAGGACCGGGGCGCTGCTCGGCACGCCGTACTACATGTCGCCCGAGCAGGTGTACGGGCACCAGGACCTCGACCACCGCACCGACCTCTGGGCCCTGGGCGTGCTCCTCTACCAGGTGCTGAGCGGAGTGCGTCCCTTCGGCGGTGACAACTTCGGTCAGCTCATCTACGCCATCACCGTCAAGCCGATCGTCCCCCTGAGCGAGCGACGGCCCGGCCTGCCGCCGGCGCTCACGGCGATGGTCGGCGGCCTGCTCCAGCGCGACCGCGACCGGCGACCGCCCGACCTGAGCGGGCTCTTCGACCTCCTCGCGGCCCACGTCTCGCAGGATCGTACGGCGGAGCCGCGCGAGCCCCTGCCTCCCCGTCCCGCCCCGATCCAGCGCCCCGTCGAAGCGCCGGGTGCTCGCCCGTGGCGACGGCGCGCGGCGCTCGCCGTGGGCGGGCTGCTCCTCGTCGCGTCGGCCGCGTGGATCGGCTGGCGCCCGCGGCCGCGGCCGGCCCCGCCCCCGCCGCGGCCGGCCGCCTTGGTCCGGCCGGCCGCCTCGCTCCCGGCCAACGCCGCGGCGGCGCCGGACGCCGGGCCGGCAGTGGCCGGGGCGCCGTCGAGTCAGACGCCGCTCGTCCGCCATCCGTCGAGCGTCAAGCACGGCGGCGCCGCCGCTCTCAAGCCCGCGCGGCCGCCCCGTCCGCGCCCGCCCCACCGAGGCCTGCATGAGGACTCACCCTACTAGGGCTCTTCGCGGTCCTGGCTCCCTGACCGGTGGGCCCGTCCGCTGCCCCGCGGCGCGGCCACTTCGGCGCGTCGCGGCCACCGGCATCGCCCTCGGCCTCGCGCTGCTCCACGCCCTCGCGCACGCCGCGCCCCCGGGCGACTCGCCGGGAGCACGGGCGGCGTTCGTCGAGGGGACGGCGCTGGCGCGGGACGCGAAGTGGGCCGAGGCGCTGGCCGCCTTCGAGCGGGCGGCGCAGCTGAAGCCGCACGCGGTGGCCACCTACAACATCGGCTTCTGCGAGCGCGCCCTGGGGCGCTACACCCGCGCCCGCGCGCGGTTCGCCGCCGCGCTCGAGGAGAACGACCGCGCCGGCCGCCGGCAGCTCCCCGCCAGCCTGGTCGCCGACAGCACGGCCTTCCTGCGCGAGATCGACGGCCTCCTCGCGCGCGTGCGGTTCACGGTGCGCCCGGCCGGGGCGGCGCTCGCGGTGGACGGGCGCCCGGTGCACGCCGTCGGCGGCGACGGTGTGCCGACCTTCATCGCCGGCGTACGCCCGCCCGGCCCCGCCGCGGCCGTCCCCGCGGCGTCGTACGTCCTGATCCTCGACCCCGGCGTTCACGTCCTCACCTTCGCGCGCAAGGGCTTCGCCGACGCCGTGGTCAACCGCTCCTTCGCTCCGGGCGCGCAGGTCGCGGTCACCATCGAGCTCGACCGCCTGCCCGCGGCGCTCCACATCTCGTCGGATCGCGAGGGCGCGCTGGTCCTGGTGAACGACGCGGATCTCGGCCCGGCACCGCTCGACCTGCTCCGGCCCGCGGGCAAGTACCGGGTGGTCGTGCGCAAGGGCGGGTTCGTCCCCTACGAGGCGCAGATCACGGCGCGGCCGGGCGAGGAGGTCGAGCTCCGCGCCACCCTGGCGCCGAAGACACCCTCGCTCTTCAAGCGGTGGTGGTTCTGGACCGGCGTCGGCGTGATCGCGGCCGGGGTCGCGACCGGCACGTACGCCGCCACGCGCCCGGCGCCCGTCCGCCCCCCGGTGACCGGCGGAACCCTCGACTGGAGGCTCGATCTGCGATGAGGTACGCCGCCCTCATGGCGACCCTCGCCGTGGCCTGCGCGGCCACGCCGCCGCCGTTCCCCCAGGCGCTGCTGGT
Source organism: Polyangia bacterium (assembly GCA_036504295.1). GTDB lineage: Bacteria > Myxococcota_A > Polyangia > JACRCY01 > JACRCY01 > DASXVK01. The sequence continues at coordinate 5,770 of DASXVK010000709.1, read as the reverse complement.
GGTCGACACCGATCTGCCGGTCCCCGGCGTGGCGACCCATCTGCGCGTGGACGTCTTCGACGGCACCGGGCGATGGCGGGAGTCGCGCGACCTCGCCCTGCGCAACCCGAGCGACTACCCGGCGTCGTTCTCGCTCTACCTCTCGGACGAGCGGCTCGAGGCCGAGGCGCTCGTACGGCTGCGCCTGCGACCGGACGGCGCCGAGCGTGACTACCGCGGCGAGCGGTATCGTCCGCCCCCGGCGGATGACGCGCCGCCCGAGGCCGTGATGCCAATCCCACCGGGCGACGGCCAGCCGCGCTTGATCGTGGACGGCGCGGACCGCACGCCCGCCGCGGAGCCGCTCCCCGAGCTGACCGTCGACCGTCTGGTCAGGGTCGAGCTGCGGCCCGGGACGGCGCCGCGCCTCCGGGTCACGCTGCGCGGCGCCTGCGCCGGGCGGATGGCGAGCGTCGCCGACCGCGCGAGCTGCGTGGACGCGACGCGCCTGTGGGAGGACGCGGGCCCCGGCGACGGCCCCGACGACGGCGGGCCGAGCCAGGTCGGGGCCTTCGTGGCCGACGCCGTCGCGCCGGTCGCCGATGTCCCGGACGGCGCGACCGCCATCCGCGGCGGCGCGTTCGTCCTCGGCGGCGACGACCTGCCGGTGTCCTTCTCGGGGGTCTCGGTCGCGCCCAGCTACCCGCCGCGGCTCGCCGTGGTGCACAGCTTCGCGATGGACCGGACGGAGGTCTCGGTGGCCCGCCTGCGCGACGCCCTGGCGCGGGGGTTCTCGCCGTCGTTCAAGGTCCGGGAGAACCCCGGGGCGCTCGCCACGAGCTCCGCCGACCCGCTCGCCAGCTGCACCTACCGCGCCACCCCGGACCCCGCTGATCCCGGGCGCGAGGAGCTGCCGGTGACCTGCGTGCCCTTGCCGACCGCCCGGGAGTTCTGCCGCTTCGAGGGCGGCGACCTGCCCACCGAGGCCCAGTGGGAGTACGCCGCCACCGCGGCGGGGCGCGCGCGCAAGGCCCGGTTCCCCTGGGGCGAGGACCCGGCGCAGTGCGCGGGCGTCTGCTTCGGGCGCTTCGACAACAGCAGCGCCGGCTCCGACGAGTGCTTCGCCCAGGCCTTCCCGTTCGGGCTCCGTGACGCCAACACCGTGTGGCAGGACGTCACGCCCGACGGGATTCGCGGCCTCGCCGGGGCGGCGTGGGAGTGGGTGCTCGGGGCGCCCCTGCCGTACGACTCGGCCTGCTACCAGCGCGCCGGTCTCGTCGATCCGGTCTGCGAGGCCGACGGCGCCGCGGCGAGCGCGCGCGGCGGGGATTTCGGCTCACCGCGGGCGGGCCTCGTGGCGGTGCAGCGGCTCCAGGTGCCGGCGGGGGGCAGCACCCCGCTCACCGGCTTCAGGTGCGTGTATGGCCCGTAGCGCGGCTCGTTTCGCCGGCGTCGCGCTCCTCGCCGTCGGTCTGTGGGCGTGCGCCCCGCCCGCGGCCCTGCCTGAGGGCTCCGTCGAGGTCAGGATCGAGACCGAGGCGCCGCTGCCGTCGCCGGCCGCGACGGGCGCGCCGGTCTTCGACGGCGTCCGCCTCGAGCCCTTCGCCCCCGACGGCGCGCCGGCGTGCGACGGCTGCGCCCGCGAGCTGAGCCTGACGCGCGAGCTGGTCGATGCGGGCGCGACCTTCGTGGTGCAGTCCGACGAGGTCGTCATCCTGCGCGTGCGCCTCTTCTGCTCACGCCTCGCCCACATGGCGCTCGAGCCGGGGACGGTGGTCGAGCGCTGGGTCCGCCTGCCGCCGCGGCCGCCCGAGGGCACGACCCGCCTCGCCGTGATGCTGCCCATGGAGCGCGTCGGCCAGCCGCTCGGCTCGCTCGCCGAGCCGACCGCGCCGGACGCGGCCGGGGCGCGGCTGCCGCCCCTGCCCGCCGCGACGACCGCCGCGGTGGCGGCGACGGGCGAGGTGTGCCTCGACGGCGGCTGGTTCTGGATGGGTGACCCGCGCCTGCCGCCCGAGTCGGCCGCCGCCACGCCCCAGCCCAGGCTGGTGCACCTGTCGCCCTTCTGCGTCGACGACCACGAGGTCACCGTCGCCGAGCTGCGCCGCAGCGGCGTCGACACGACGATGGTGGTCCGGTGGTCCGGGGGGGCGGCGGCGACCGAGGCGACCGCGTTCTGCGACTACACAGACGCCCCGGGACCGAACGATGACCGCCCCGTCAATTGCGTGCAGCGGGAGGTGGCGCAGGCCGCCTGTCAGGCGCGCGGCGGGGACCTCCCGACGGCGGCGCAGCTCGAGTACCTCGGCTCGGCCTTCGGGCGATCGAGCTTCGTGTGGGGCCACGACCTGCCGGGCTGCGCGGACGCCGTGTTCGGCCGCGCGGTCGGCGTCATGGTCGGGGACACGTCGTGCTCGGCGGGGGCGACGGTGGCGTTCCTGCCGCTGACGGCCGTCGACCTCGCCGCGACCCGTGACGTCCTCGCCGTCGGCGCCGCTCGCATCGTGGGGCTCGCCTCCAACCTGGCGGAGCTCACCCGCGAGGCGGCCCCGCCCGCCGGCGCCGGCGGCGCCGACCCGCCCGTGGGCGTGCTGCGCGATCCGGAGCGCCCCGTCGCCGCCGACACCACGCTCATCCTGCTGCGCGCCGGCAGCTACGCCGGCCCGCCGGCCGAGACGGCCGCCGCGGTGCGCGCGAGCATGGGCCTGACCCGCCTCCGGCCGGACGTAGGGTTCCGCTGCGTGCGGTGACGCGGGGGGAGAGCGCGCTCTCCCCCGCGTCGTCGCGCGCCGCGGCCGTCACGGCCGCGGGTGGGCTACTCCGCGTAGTCGGTGGCCTTGTGCTCGTAGTACTTCTGGTGGACCGCCACCGTCGCGAGGATGAGCACCTCCGGCGGCAACGGCTGCTGCGCCGAGACCACGAACTTGTCCGCCCAGCCGGGCTCCCACTTGACATCGAAGGCCGGCTGCCCCTGCGCGTCGCTGCAGCCGAAGGCCGCGCCGAGGAAGCCCCCGCTGGCCTTGTACTCCGCCCCGCCCGTCGTGAGCGTGAACCCCTTCTTCAGCGCGAACATCGGGAACGACAGCGTGCCCACGCTCTTCTCGCCCCCGTCCTTGATCTCGAACCTGGTGCGCGTGAAGTTGCCGCTCAGCGAGGCGATCGCGGGGCCATCCTGCCCCTGCACCATCGTGAGCTTCGGGGTCGCCGTCAGGAGCTTCCCCTTGACCGTCATGTGCAACTCGGTCGCGCCGGCCTTGCGGACCTCGTAGGCGGGACCCCAGCTGAACAGCTTGCGCGTGACCTCGAACGTCTCCATGTGGTGCTCCTCTTCGTTGACCATCTGCGGAGGCGGGGGCCGCGGCGCTACGCGGCCTTGGCGTACGACACGGTGGCGCGTCCGGCGACGCGGTTGAGCGCGTGCTGGACCACGAGCTGGCCGCAGCCCGGCAGGACGATCTGCCAGAGGAGCGCCGCGGCCGCCGACATCTGGCCGTCGGTCACCTGCGCGACGCCCTGACAGTGCTTCCAGACCCAGTACAGGTTGGCGACGGGCACCAGCAAGAGCCAGGCGCTCGGGATCGCGGCGCCGCGCGCCACCATCTCCCGCTTCGTCGCGACGAGCCAGTAGATGTCGTAGAGGCCGCCGGTCACGGCGGTGAGCACGAACAGCATCACGAGTGAGCGCTTCGTCATCCTCAGCTCCTTCCGAGGCCCCAGGTGACCTCCACCCTGAGGACGCAAGGGGCGCGCCCATGTCGCACGAGAAAATGACGAGCCGGCCGCGCGTCGCGCGAGCTCGCGCGGGTGGCGCAGTAGGGCCTGCCCCCGCCCCGCCGCTCCCACCTCCTGAAGAAGCTTAGCGGCCCCGCGAGAACGCGGTACAGTCTCGCGCGGGCAAGTTCTGGCCCATGCATGACGCGCTCTTCGCCCATCCTAACGCGCTCGGCCGCGCCGACCTCGAGCGCCACGCCGCCGCGCTCGGGCTCGACCTCCACGCGTTCCGCGCCGCGCTCGATCGGGGCACGTTCCGGGCGGCGGTCGAGACGGATCAGGCGCTGGCCGCACGCGTCGGGGCCGGGGGAACACCGAGTTTCTTCGTCAACGGGCGGTACATGTCGGGCGCTTGGCCGGAGGCGACCTTCCGCAGCATGATCGACGCGGCGCTCGCCCGCGCACGCGACCTGATGCGGGAGCGCGGCCTCGCTCGGGGGCAGGTGTACGCTGAGGTGCAGCGCGACGCCCTCGACAAGGCGGAGGGGACGCCGCTCGCGCCGCCTGCCTACAGGCGCGAGCCCGACCTGAGCGCAACGTACCAGATCCCGGTGGGGAGCTCGCCGGTGCGCGGGGCCGCGACCGCTCTCATTACCATCGTCGCCTTCATGGACTACCAGTGCCCGTACTGCGGCCGCGCCGAGGCGACCCTGGCCGACCTGCGGACCAGGTTCGGCAAAGACCTGCGCATCGTTTGCAAGCACAACCCGCTGGCGTTCCATTCGCACGCGGCCCTCGCGGCCGAGGCCGCGCTCGCAGCCCGGGCGCAAGGCCGGTTCTGGCAGATGCACGACAAGCTCTTCGCGAACCAGGCCGCGCTCGAGCGGGCCGACCTCGAGCGCTACGCGACGGAGATCGGGCTCGACCTGAGGCGCTTCCGGGCCGCGCTCGACGCGCGCACGTACAAGGCGGCCGTCGAGGCGGACCAGCAGCTCGCGCAACGGTTCGGGGCCCGCGGCACGCCCACGTTCTACGTCAACGGCCGTGTGCTCCTCGGCGCCCAGCCGCTCGATGCTTTCGTGCAAAGCTGCGAGGACGCGCGCGCTCGCGCCCGGGCACTCGCGGCGAAGCGGCGCATCCGCCCGGAGCGACTGTACGAGGAGCTGACCAGAGACGGCCTGATGCGTCTCGCGCCGCCCGGAAGTGGCGAGGACGCCCGCGTGCCCGTTCCGGTCTCAGGGCGCCGCCGCCTGCCTCAGCGCCGCGGCGCCTTCGGCGCGGGCCGGTCGCGCAGCCGGTCGAACGCACGCAGGCGCCGCCGCGCCTCGGCCCCACCCTGAGCCTTGATCCCCTCCCGCAGCTCGCGCCGCTGGCGCCAGAGGCACCCCGCGCCGTCCCGCTCGCAGGGGCCCGCCGCGAGGATGCGCGCGAGCTCCAGCCGCGCCTCCGCGGCGCGGTCGCTGCCGTTCGCGCGCAACGCCTGGACGCAGTCGCTGGCGACCCGCGACAGCCCCGGGCCATCGTCGCCGCGGGGGGTGGCCGCGAGCCGGGCGATGGCGACCACCGCGTCGGCCGCGCGCGCCGTCTTGATGCGGGCGAGCGCGCCGGCGAGCTCCCGCACGTAGTCGGCGAAGGGGGGCGCGCCGCGCTCGTACTGCAGGCGGGCGAGCCGCAGCAGCGCCTCGTCAGGGGCCGGGCCGTACCGGAGCGACTCGACGAGCTCGCCCCACGGCTCCGCGAGCCGCTTCGTGCACCCGAGGAAGATCGTGGCGAGCGCCAAGGTCTCGTCGGCCGCGCCGCGGAGCTGGCTCGCGATGCGGCGATGGAAGAAGCACCGGTCGGGCTCCTTCGCGACCAGGGCGCGCGCCTCGGCCAGCACGCGCGGGGCGAAGCGCGGCGCGAGGCCCACCATCGCGGCGTGCGGGTAGAGTTGGTCCTTGCCGCTCGCGCCGGGCGCGGCGAGGAGCTCCGTGAGCTCGGACACCCAGCGCGGGTCGCGCGCCCGGCTGAGCACGAACCGGGCGCGCTCGGCGAGCGGGCCGTGGCGCAGCGCGAAGGCCGCGTCGCGCTCGGCCGCGGC
>DASXVK010000708.1:0-39307 GCA_036504295.1 Polyangia bacterium | reverse complement strand
GCGCTGATTTCGCGAGCCCGGCGCTCCAGGGGGCGTGCGCCAGCGCGGTCCGCCTGGACTGCCTCGTGTTCGGCGACGTGTACACGCGCTTTGCGACCGGCCACGGCCTGGGCCGTCCGCGCTGTCCCCTGGACCCGCCGCCCGTCGAGGGGTACTGGACGTCGCGGCTGCGGGAGCTCCAGGCCCGCGTCGGCGACCGGGGACCGACCGTGCCCGCGGAGGCCGGCGCCGACGTCGGCGACTGTCAGCACGTCTTCGCGAAGTGCTACCGGTAGCCGGGCGGCGGGGTCGCGGCGAGCAGGTCGTGCAGCGCGGCGGCGACGCGCCTATTACCCTTGATGCTGAAATGCCCGTGGAACAGCTCGCGCCGGCGTTCGGGCGAGAGCTCGGCGAAGACCGGGAACATATCCAGGACGACCAGCCCGCTCCGGCGCGCGCAGGCGAGGACGCGGTCCTTCACCGCCTGGTCGCGCGGAGCGGACTCCGGCGCCTGAGGGTACGCCACCGCGACCACCCGAACCCCGTGCGCGCGGCCGAGCTGGGCGAAACGGTCCATCAGGCGGCACGCGACCTCGTCGCCGTCGCGATGGACCACCGTGTCCGGGCCCGACCAGTGCAGGCGCTGGGTGAAGAGGATATCGAGAGTCACGCTGTGGGAGAGCAGTCGCTTGAGGCGGGTCATGGCCGCGGACTGGCTCACGGCTGGCGCCGGGTGATGGCGCAGGCCTGTCCCATCGAGCTCGAAGTACGGCTTCGCATCGCCCGACCAGATGGACATCTCGCAGCGTCGCACGTCGTGCGGGATGAACCCCATGATCAAGGTGTCGGGGTGGTAGGCCTCGGTCAGCTGGGCCGCCCGAAGCGCCATCTGATCCACCCCGAACCCCGGGACCCCTCCGTTGATCACCCGCCGCCCGCTGATCTGCTCCAGCACCGCCGGCCACGCTTCGTGGTCGTTGACCTCGTCGCCGAACGCGAATGAGTCGCCCACGACGACGGTCAAGGGCCGCTCGCTCGCGGGCGCGGCCGGGCCATTGCGCCGCGTGCCGTGCTCACCCGTGCTGATCTGGAAACGCTTGCGCGGATGACGGAACGACAGACCGGGGCGCGGCACGTGCCCGACGACGGGATCGACGACGCCGTACCGGCGATCGTTCCAGCTGCCCCACGTGAACAGCGAGCCCGTCGCGATCCGGACCGTCAGCTCGATGAGGACGAGGCCGGCCACGAAGCCGCAGGCCGCGCCCCGCACCACGCGAGCGCGCGGTCGAACGGCACGGGCGGCATCACGAGTACGGCGCATTCGACGCTATCTCAAATCCGGGGTAGGTCGACGGCGGAGACCGAGGGCGCTGGCTCTCGATACGAGATTGGTTTAGGGTATCGCATGCTTGCGGCGATCACAAGCGCCGTCGGGGCCAGGGAGATGAGCAACGCGCAGCCGGTGCGGCGGTTGTTTCCGCATGGCGTCCTGCGCCGGTTACCGGCGGGCGCTCCGGACAAGATCGCGTGCGTCACCCTGGATTTCGAGTGCGACTATGGCGCTCGGACCGGCCAGTTTCGCCTGCTGCGGCGCGAAGACGAGCTGCACGCCCTGCGCGGGTTCTTCGAGCGCGAGCGCATTCCCCTCTCGCTCTTCCTCGTCACCGAGGTGCTCGACCGGTGGCCCGAGGCGGCGCCTCTCGCGCGCGTGCTCGGCGATGACTGGCACTCGCACTCGCACACCCACCAGGTCGCCGCTCCCGACCTGGCCGCAGAGGTCGCGGCGACCGTCGAGTGCTTCGGGCGGCACTTCGGGCGGTCCCCCGCCGGGTATCGGGCGCCGATGGGGTTGTTGCGGCCCGAGCACGTGGGCCTGCTCGGGGAGGCGGGCTTCGCCTTCAGCTCCAGCATTTTTCCGACGTTTCGGCCCGGCGCGTACAACCACCTGCGGCAGCCGGCGATGCCGCTGAAGTACGAGAACGGCCTCCTCGAGCTGCCGTTCGGCGTGCTGCGCGGGCTGCGCGTCCCGGTCGCGGTGAGCTACTTCAAGCTGCTTGGCCCCGGGCTGGGTCGGGCGCTGCTCAGGCTGCTCGGGGTCCCTCCCGTGGTCGTCGTCAACTTCCATTTGCACGACGTGGTCATCGACGAGGAGAGCCTGGCGCAGCTCCCCAGAGGCGTGCGCGCCGTCTACGACCTGCGCAAGCACAGCGGACTCGCCGTGCTCACGGCGCTGACGCGTCACCTGCGCGCCGAAGGCTACACCTTCCTGACCATGACCGACCTGGGCGCGGTCTGCGCGGAGGCGGCGTATTCCACCGGCAGGTGACGACGCCGACGTCAGCGGGTGGGCGCATTCCCTGAGGGCGCGCTGAAGGCCTTGCTGGCCTTCAGCCGGCGGGCGAAGTCGGCCCCGCAGTCAGGCCGCTCGCCGAGCACGACGCGGAGCAGCGTCGCGATCCTCGTATCCTCGGTGATCATCGACGACTGTCCGGTCACGAGCGCGCTGATGCCGCGCGCCTGCGACTCGCACTCGCTGGCAGCGCGGCTCCCCGGCGCGAGGCTCCGGCTGCAGACTGCCGGATCCCGCCGGCTGGTGGCTTCGCACACGGGCTTGAGCTCGCCCTGCACCTGGGCGCACGGGGCTGGGTTGCCGTCAACCGCCGCCGTGCAGAGCGCAGCGACGGCAGCTTGCTCGGCCTTCAGCAGCGCCGCGACCTTGGCTACGACCTCCGGCCTGCAATCGTGCGCGCGGAACATGGCGCGAAACATGTCCTCCACGAGCGCCACGTCGAAGCGGCAGCCCTGTTCGGCCTTGGGGCCGAGCGGCGCCGCGGCGCCGCAGCGATCCGGCCTGCGCGTGGCGACCGCCTCGCAGCGGAACACGTCCTCGAGCTTGCTGACCAGTTCCCGCCGGAGCGCGGCGGTCGAGGTGGCCTGATCGATCTCGTCGCGGCTGCCCTCGGAGGCGGCACGAACGAGTTGCTCCAGGCTGGCGCGACGGCCCTTGGCGAATTGCTCGGCGAGCTTCAGCCACGCTCGTTTCGTGCGCTCCGCCTCGGCCGGGTTGTCCGGGGCTGGCGTCCGCCGCTGGCTACTCGGCTGCGACGCTTGGGTCGACGGCATGGGCGGCGGCCGCATGGACCAGGGGATGGACGACGGTCCCGGGGTCGGGACACCCCGCACACTGCTCGCTTCCGCGTCCAGCGCCACTGTGCCACCGGCGCTGCTCCCGCCGCACTGGCAACCCTGGAGGGGCAGGGCTACGAGCGCCAGCAGGGCAAGGTGATGAGGCCGGAAGCCCGTGCGCCGGGGAAGACCTTGCGTGAGTAGCCGCATCGCTTTCATCCCGCTGGGCCATCCGCGGAGTCTGGCGGCCCGCCGAGGTCATCAGGAGAGTGCGTACAGCCTAGCCCAGACTGCCTGGTGTCGCAAGGCGGGACGCACCACCCCTTCGACTTCCGGCCGGTCCGTCTGGCGTTCGCGATTCGCGACACGCGCGCCGTGGTTCCGCCGCGGCCTTGTGTGCTACCGTCTACCAATGGCTGGCGCCACAAGCGGGGGCGACGCGCGCGCCCGCGATCCTGCCTCGCTCGAGGGGGTCCGCGTGAACCTGCCCCCCCATGTCAAGCTGGCGGTGCCGTACAACCACGACCCCGCGGTGCTCGAGGCGCTCGGCGCTGTGGCGCGCCACGTCGCCTGCGTCTACGCCCCAGTCCCCCCCGCGGCGGCGCCGACGGGGCGCCCCTTCCGGGGGCCACGGTCGGGGCGCGCCTACGTGACGGAGCTGAAGTGGCTCGCGCGCCGTTGCGCCGAACTCGGTATCGGGCTCAACCTCATCGCCAACTGCGGCCACCTCGCCGCCGACCCGCAGCGCCTCGTCGCTGCCGCGGCGGCAGTGCGGGACGTCGTCCCGCGGCTCCGGCTCACGCTCGCCGATCTGTGGCTGGCGATGGACGTCCGCGAGCGGGCCCCCTGGCTCGAGCTCAGCGTCTCCTGTCTCGCCTGCGTGGCCACGCCAGTGGAAGCCCTTTGGTGGCGCGAGCAGGTCGGTGCGACCCACCTGGTCGTCGCGCGCGACGTCAATCGGCAGCCGGACCGGCTGGAGGCCCTCGCGACCAGCGGCATGACGCTCGGGACCGTGTGCTGCGACATTTGCGCGCCCGGGTGTCAGCTCGTCCACCATCATAGCTGGCCGGTCCCGCCCCCGGCGCGATCGACCGGCGCGGCTCGGCGCCGCGCCTGGCAGTACCATGATACCGGGAGCCGCTGCCCGCAGCACCACATGACTCGGACGCGCCCGTGGCTCGTCGCGCAGAAGGAGTTCCTCCCGGGACACCTGCGCCATCTGCCGCGCGCCGTGACCGAGGTGAAGATCACCGGTCGGGAGCAGGGCACCAAGACCTTGCTCGACCGCGTGCGAGCCTATCTCGAGGCCGAGTCGCTCACCCACCCGGTGCTGGGCTACACCGAGCCGCCGGAGGCCTGGGACCACCTCGCGCACTGCGACCGGAGCTGCCTGACGTGCTCGTGGTGCGCGGAGCACATTCAGCTCCGCGGCTCTACAGCGCCTGGCTGACCTGCTCCGCGGCGAGCTCACCCAGGGAATCGGCCGGCGGCGCGTCGCGCATTTGGAGACCGCGAACCGGTTCGGTAGGACCGTCGGGGCGCACGGGCGCACCCCATTATTCACGCTGGGGCCGTCGCCGGGAGACAATCGGCGCGAAGGGGTATGCATGCACGCTCGCTCCGGGTCCGTGTGGTGTCTTGTCGTCCTGTTGCTCGGGTTCCTCGCTTCTTGCGGAGGCTCGTCAGCCGGCCCGCCGACCAGTGACGCGGGGCCCAAGCCCTGCACGGCGGACAACGACTGCCCGGGCGGGTCGGCCTGCACCGGCGGCTTCTGCCAGGTGACCACCCTCGTCGACGCGGCCGTCGACCAGGCCGCGGCGCCGAAGATGCTCGTCAGCCCCAGCGTGCTGGACTTCGGCAGCCCGTACGTCGGCGGCGAGTACGTCAAGAGCCTCACCATCGCGAACGTCGGCGGCTCCGTCCTCACCGTGAGCTCGCTCAACCTCATCGAGGATCGGACGACTGGCGCGTTCTCCGTGAGCGCCCAGCCGACCCCCTTCGGCGTCCAGGCCGGCGAGACCGTGACGGTCACCGTCGTGCTGCGCCCGAACGACGAGAACCTGCCGACCGGCTCGATCAAGATCCACAGTGATGACCCGGACGCCTCGAGCGCCGACGCGACCGTCGACCTCGTCGCCCACGCCAAGGGCTCGCCCCGTCTCGGCATCTGCGTCCGCAACCCGACCCCGCCGCCCGATTGCATCGTCAGCAACGACAACAACCCGCTGCTCGACTACGGTACCGTCGCGTACGGGAGCACCACCGAGCGCGTGGTGGCGCTCACGAATGTCGGGGACGGCAACCTGCCGGTCGACGTGACCGAGATCGCGATCAGCGATCCGACCTTCTTCGCGACGACCCTGTTCCAGGCGGTCGACGACCCCGCGAACCCGGGGCAGAAGATCGAGCAGCCCGCGACGTTGCCGTTCTTCCTCAGCATCGGCGACGCAACGGTCAGCCCGCCCGTGCCGCCGACCGAGCTGCGCGTGCACATCAAGTTCACCGCCGTCGGCATCGACGGCGACGTCCCGCACGAGTCGATCATCGTCAAGTACAAGCTCACCGAATCTCCCTCGACGATCCCGATCGTGGGCAAGATCCAGGGCTGCAAGCCCGCGTCGGTCGACGGCGGCGTGCCGGACGGCGGCGCCGATCCGCAGACCGATCCGAACAACTGCGGCGCGTGCGGCACCCGCTGCCAGACGGCTCACGGCACCCCCTCCTGCGTCGCCGGCGTGTGCAAGACCGGGAGCTGCGACGACCATTTCGGCGACTGCGACGACGACCCCGCGAACGGCTGCGAGACGGACCTCCGCACCACCGCCGGCCACTGCGGCACGTGCGCGACGGTGTGCGCCAATCCGCACGGGACGACCGGCTGCCAGAACGGCGTCTGCCTCCCGTCCTGCGACAATGGGTACGACGACTGCGACGGCAACCCGGTGAACGGCTGCGAGACGCGCACGTCCACGGACTCCAACAACTGCGGCTCCTGCGGGACCGTGTGCTCGAACCAGCACGGCACGAATCTCTGCCTCGGCGGGGTGTGCACGCCGACCTGCGCCTCGACCTGGACGAGCTGCGACGGCGACCCGCGCAACGGGTGCGAGACGAACACGAACGTCGACGTCAACAACTGCGGGGCGTGCGGCACCGTGTGCGAGAACGCCGGGGGATCCGTGAGCTGTTCCGGCGGTCAGTGCCACCCGGGCTGCGCCCAGGGCTACGCCGACTGTGACGGCAACTCCGCCAACGGCTGCGAGTCCGCGGTGATGACCGACGTCGCTCACTGCGGCTCGTGCGCGGTGCACTGCCTCAACGGGCACGGGACCACCACCTGCGCCGGGGGCGCGTGCCTGCCCTCGTGCGCCGCCAGCTTCGGCGACTGCGACAGCAATCCGGACAACGGCTGCGAGGCCGCCTTCCAGACCGACATCAACAACTGCGGCGGCTGCCTGAAGGCCTGCACGAACGCCCAGGCGAACAACTCCACCTGCGTTGCCGGCGCCTGCACGGCGCCGGTGTGCATCTCCGGGTACGGGAACTGTGACGGCGACAACTGGAACGGCTGCGAGACCCAGGTCAACACGGTGGACCACTGCGGGTCGTGCACGAACAAGTGCCTCAACCCCAACGGCACCACGAGCTGCAACGGCACGGCCTGCGTGCCGGTCTGCGCGGGCGGCTTCGGCGACTGCAACGGCAACCCGTCCGACGGCTGCGAGACCGACACGACGACGAGCGGCACCCACTGCGGCGGGTGCGGGAAGCCGTGCACGAACACGAACGGCTCCGGGTCCGTGTGCAGCGGCAGCGCGTGCACGCCGCCGGTGTGTGCGCAGGGGTTCGCGAACTGCGACACGAACAACTGGAACGGCTGCGAGACGAACCTCCTCACCGACACCGACAACTGCGGCGCGTGCGGCTTCCGGTGTCAGAACGCCCACGGCGGCACGGCCTGCGTCGCCGGCGTGTGCGTCCCGACCTGCCTCGGGGGTTACGACGACTGCGACGGCCACCCCGAGAACGGGTGCGAGCTCTTCGTCCAGAACGACAACGCGAACTGCGGCGGTTGCGCCAAGGCGTGCACCAACGCGAACGGCAGCGGCTCGCAGTGCACGAGCGGCGCGTGCACGGCGCCGACGTGCAACGGCAACTTCGCGAACTGCGACGGCAACAACTGGAACGGCTGCGAGGTCGATCTCCGCTCCACGACCGACCACTGCGGCACGTGCGCGGTCGCCTGCGTGAACGCGCATGGCTCGACGGCCTGCCAGAGCAGCGTCTGCTCGCCGAGCTGCGATCCGAGCTGGGGTAACTGCGACGCCAACCCGGTGAACGGCTGCGAGACGGACCTCCAGACCACGTCCGCGCACTGCGGCGGGTGCAACCGGCCGTGCACGAGCGCGCACGGCTCGAACTCGACCTGCTCGGGCGGCGCCTGCACCGCGCCGACCTGCGACCCCAACTGGGGCAACTGCGACAGCGACAACTGGAACGGGTGCGAGACCGACCTCCTGTCGACGCTCGCCCACTGCGGCGGCTGCAACCAGGCCTGCACGAACGCGCACGCCTCCGGGTCGGTGTGCTCCGGCGGGTCGTGCACGGCCCCGAGCTGCAACGGCGGCTACGCCAACTGCGACAACGACAACCGCAACGGCTGCGAGACGGCGACGAACACGATCGCGAACTGCGCCGGCTGCGGCAACGCCTGCGACACCGCCCAGAGCCAGGGCGCGTCCTGCAACGGGAGCAAGTGCACTTACACCGGCTGCGTCGCCGGGTACACGAACTGCAACAACGGCGGCCCGGACACGAACGGCTGCGAGACGCACACCGACGCGGACGCGGACAACTGCGGCGGCTGCAACCGGATGTGCTCCAACAGCAACATGCAGACGCGCACGTGCGCGGGCGGGGCCTGCAACGGGAGCTGCGCGAACGGCTACGCCGACTGCAACAGCGACAAGTACACCGACGGCTGCGAGACGCAGACCACGACGACGCTGAACTGCGGCGGGTGCGGCAACGTCTGCGACACGGCGCACAGCACCGGGGTCTCCTGCAACGGCACGAAGTGCAACTACGGCGGCTGCGCGGCGGGGTGGACGAACTGCAACCTGTCGGGCGTGGACACGAACGGGTGCGAGACGCACACCGACGTGGACGCGAACAACTGCGGCGGGTGCGGCAACGCGTGCTCGAGCAGCCACGTCACCCCGAGCTGCGCGGGCGGCGTGTGCAACGGCGCGTGCGCCGCGAACTGGGCCGACTGCAATGGCAACAAGCTCACCGACGGCTGCGAGACGTCGACCACGACCACGTCGGACTGCGGCGGCTGCGGCAACGCCTGCGACACCGTCCATAGCACCGGCACCGGCTGCAACGGCACGAAGTGCACGTACGGCGGCTGCGCGGCGAACTACGCGAACTGCGACACGTCGGGCGCCGACACCAACGGGTGCGAGACGCCGACGACCACGATCACGAACTGCGCCGGCTGCGGCAACGGGTGCGACACGGCCCACAGCACCGGCGCCGCGTGCAACGGCACGAAGTGCACCTACACCGGCTGTGCGACGAACTTCGCCAACTGCAACAGCAGCGGCGTCGACACGAACGGCTGCGAGACCCCGACGAACACGACCACGAACTGCGCCGGCTGCGGCAACGTGTGCGACACGAGCCACTCCAACGGCGCGAGCTGCGACGGCGCCCGCTGCATCTACACGGGCTGCGCCCTCGGGTACACGAACTGCAGCGCGACGGCGCCGGACACGAACGGCTGCGAGACCTGGACCGACGGCGACGCGAACAACTGCGGCGCGTGCAACCGCGTGTGCTCGAACAGCCACGTGCCGGTGCCGAGCTGCGGCGCCGGCGTCTGCAACGGGACGTGCGAGGCCGGGTACGCCGACTGCAACGGCAACAAGCAGACCGACGGCTGCGAGACGTTCGTGCTGGGCACCGACGTCAGTCACTGCGGGTCGTGCGCCGCCTGCTCGACGAACAACGTGACCGCGCACTGCACGGGCGGCGTCTGCGACGGCGCCTGCGCGGCCGGGTGGAGCGACTGCAACGCCAACAAGCAGAGCGACGGCTGCGAGACCCACACCTCGGTCGACCCGACGAACTGCGGCGGCTGCGGGGCGTCGTTCGTCTGCTCGGGCGCCAACGTCGTCACGCCCCACTGCACGAACGGGGTGTGCGACGGCAACTGTGTCGCCGGCTGGGCCGACTGCAACGGCAACAAGCTGACCGACGGCTGCGAGATCCACACCGATGTGGACGCGAACAACTGCGGCGGGTGCGGCGCCCCGTTCTCCTGCTCGGGCAGCAACATGGCGACGCGGACCTGCACCGGCGGCGTCTGCAACGGCACCTGCGCCGCGGGCTACATGGACTGTAACGCCAACAAGCTCACCGACGGGGGCGAGACCTACGTGCTCGGCACCGACACGGCCCACTGCGGCTCGTGCTCCGCCTGCTCCAGCAGCAACGTGACGCCGCACTGCACGGGCGGCGTCTGCGACGGCGCCTGCGCCGCGGGCTGGACGGACTGCAACGGCAACAAGCAGTCCGACGGCTGCGAGACGCACACCGCGGTCGACGTCAACAACTGCGGCGGCTGCGGCACCGTCTGCTCGGGCAACAACATCCCGAGTCGGAGCTGCACCGGCGGCGCCTGCGACGGCGTCTGCGCCGCGGGCTTCCGCGACTGCGACGGGAACAAGCAGACCAACGGGTGCGAGACCGACATCAACAACGATCCGAACAACTGCGGCGGCTGCGGCATCGTCTGCTCGGGCAACAACATGGCGACCCGCACCTGCGTCGCCGGCGTCTGCAACGGCACCTGCGCGGCCGGCTTCGGCGACTGCGACGGCAACAAGCAGACCAACGGCTGCGAGCGGAACCTGAACAACGATCCCGACAACTGCGGCCTGTGCGGCACGGTCTGCTCGGGCAACAACATGGCCGCCCGGACGTGCGGCGGGGGCGTGTGCAACGGCACCTGCGCGGCCGGCTACGCTGACTGCGACGGCAACAAGCAGACCAACGGCTGCGAGAAGTACCTGACCAACGATCCGGACAACTGCGGCGGCTGCGGCACGGTGTGCTCGAACAGCAACATGGCGACGCGCACGTGCGGCGGCGGCGTCTGCAACGGCACGTGCGCGGCCAACTGGACCGACTGCGACGGGAACAAGCAGACCAACGGCTGCGAGAAGAACCTGACCAACGATCCCGACAACTGCGGCGGGTGCGGCACGGTGTGCTCGGCCAGCAACATGGCGACGCGCACCTGCGGCTCGGGCGTCTGCAACGGCACCTGCGCGGCCAACTGGACCGACTGCGACGGCAACAAGCAGACCAACGGCTGCGAGAAGGACCTGACCAACGATCCGGACAACTGCGGCGGGTGCGGGACGGTCTGCTCGGGCAACAACATGGCGACCCGCACGTGTGGCGGGGGCGTCTGCAACGGCACGTGCGCCGCGAACTTCACGGACTGCGACGGCAACAAGCAGACCAACGGCTGCGAGAAGGACCTGACCAACGATCCCGACAACTGCGGCGGGTGCGGGACGGTGTGCTCGGGCAACAACATGGCGACCCGCACGTGCGGCGGGGGCGTGTGCAACGGCACCTGTGCGGCCAACTGGACCGACTGCGACGGCAACAAGCAGACCAACGGCTGTGAGCGTAACCTCACGAACGATCCGGACAACTGCGGCGTGTGCGGCCGGGTCTGCTCGAACAACAACATGACGACCCGGACGTGCGGCGGGGGCGTCTGCAACGGCACGTGCGCGGCCAACTTCAGCGACTGCGACGGCAACAAACAGACGAATGGCTGCGAGCGGAACTTGACCAACGATCCGGACAACTGCGGCGGGTGCGGCACGGTGTGCTCGGGCAACAACATGGCGACCCGTGCGTGCGGCGGGGGCGTGTGCAACGGCGCTTGCGCGGCCAACTGGACCGATTGCGACGGTAACAAGCAGGCGAACGGCTGCGAGAAGAACCTGACGAACGATCCCGACAACTGCGGCGTGTGCGGCCGGGTCTGCTCGGACACCAACATGGCCACGCGCACCTGCGGCGGCGGCGTCTGCAACGGCACCTGCACCGGCGGCTACACCGACTGCGACGGCAACAAGCAGACGAACGGGTGCGAAACCAACACGAGCGCCACGCCGGGCGACCCGAACAACTGCGGCGGCTGCGGCGCCGTGTGCTCGGGCAACCACATGGCGTCGCGCACGTGCAACGGCGGCGCCTGCGACGGGGCGTGCGCGAGCCCGTGGGTCGACACGAACGGCAACAAGCTCGGCGACGGCTGCGAGTGCCAGGACCTCGACCCGGGTAACAAGGTCTGCGGCGCGGCGATCAACATCGGGGCGAGCCACACCTGCGAGGCCATGTCCTGGTCCACCTGCTACCAGACCTGCTGCAACTGGTATGCCTCCTTCAATACGTACTCGTGGTCCTGGTCCTGTTACGGTGCCGGGGGCGGGTATGTGTGCAACTCGGATGACCTGACCTACTGCTCGGGCGGTGGGACCTACCAATGCAACCCGTATCCGTGCGCGCCCTGGTTCTACACGGGCCAGTACTCGTGCGACGGGGTCGACGACAATGGCAAGTCCGCGACCGCGACGGGCAACATCCCCCTGTCAGGCGGGGAGGTCTGGTACGTCGTCAATGCCCTGAACACCCACTGGGACCGGACCAGCTGGGGCGGCGGCAACCCGTTCAACGTGAAGATTGGCTTCACGAGCAATCCGGGTGACGAGTTCCAGCTCCAGGTCTACACCAACTGCAGCGGCGGGGCCGCCGGGTGTCCCGACGGCGGCACTCCGGTCCACCAGACCATGCCCACGGATCAATGGGAGTACAACGCCACGGGCGAGAACCCGTGCAAGGCCGCCGCGGGAGTGGGTTACCAGCAGTGTCAGAACCACGCTCAGACGCTGTACATCAGGGTGACACGGCGCACCGCCCCCAGCTGCAGCAGCTTCACCCTCCAGGTCACGAACGGGTGAGCGGAGTCATCGCTCACTCGCCCAGGTAGCCGAGCGCCTCGAGCTGGCGCCGCAGTGTGGCATCGAGCGCGACCCGGCCTGCCGGGAACCCGCGCGGCCCGCCGCCGGCGTCGTTGCGGGCGCGGCGAGCGGGGACCGCCAGCGCCTCGGCCAGGTGGATCTCGCAGTAGCGGCGCGCGAGTGGGAGCACCGCGGCCCGGTCGCGGGTCTCGCCCGGGTCGTCCTCGAGGTCGTAGAGATGAACCCCCACCGGGGCCGGCGTGCGGGCGAGGGCGGCGGCGAGCCGCGCGTCCGATGCCTCCCCCGCGCCTGACGCTTGAGCTCCCGGCGGCGTGGACGGGAGCTGCGGGCCGGCGCCCTCGCCGGGCGGGGCCGGCGGGCGGGGCGGGAGGAGCGGGAGGCCAAGGGAGGCATCGACGACCAGCAGCTTGAAGCGGCCCACGCGCACCGCGCGGGCGGCGCGGCCGCGGCCGGTCTCGAGCAAGGCGGTCCTCGTCCTCACCGAGGCCGCGCCGCGCACGAGCGGCATGAGGGATTCCCCGTCCGCCGCGAGCGGCGCGACGCCGAGCAGCTCGAGGATCGTCGGCGTCACGTCCACGTGCTCGACGACGTCATCGAGCACCGTCCCCGCGGGCAGCCGCGGTGCGAAGCGCAGCGCGAGCACGGTGCGGGTCTCCTCTTCGAACAGGGTCGACATATGGCCGAGAGCTCCGTGCTCCAGCAACGCCTCGCCATGGTCGCTGGCCAGGACGACGAGGCTCGACCGGAGGAGACCAGCGCCTTCGAGCCCCTCGAGGAAGCGGCCGAGCGCCGCGTCCTGACAGGTCACCTCGCCATGATACAGTGCGCGGATCCAGCGAACGTCCGCCGGAGTCGGCCTGGCGTCGCCCATGTTGAGGTGGGCGAGGTCGTTGGGCGTGATGGAGCGTCCGAACGTGCCGCCGTACCTCTCCGGGTGATGGAGCTGCGTGCAGCCATCGCGGAACTCGTAGGGGAGGTGTGCGCCCATCAGGTGGACGTACAGCAGGAAATGGCGGCTCTCGTTCGCCCTCGCCCACGCGAGCGCGTCGGCCAGCAGGCGATCGGGGGCGTGCTTCACGCGTACTCGGGACCCTCGCTGCCGCTCGTCGGATTGCAGGACGTCCCACCCCCGGTCGAGGCCGGATGCAACCGAGATCTGCGGGCTGGCGGTGAACGCTGCGGTCGCGAAGCCGGCGGTCTTGAGGTGCTGCGGGAGCGTCGGCACGGCGGGCGAGAGCCGGTCCGGGTTGGCGCGCACGCCGTGGGTCTGTGGATAGAGGCCGGACAGCAGGGTCGCGATCGCCGGCCGCGTCCAGTTCACCCCGCTGTACGCGGTGCGGAAGACGAGCGCCTGCCGGGCGAAGCGCTCGAGAGCGGGTGCCGCCACCGGCGCCCCCGGGCTCGGCGGCCCGATCACGTCGGCGCGCACGGCGTCCAGGAGCACGATGATGACGTTGCGCGGCGACGGTGCCGCGCGGGGCGCTGACGGCGGGGGCCGGTGCCCGGCGGGGGCCAGGACCTCGGGCTCGCCCCAGCCGGCGACCCCGGCCGGGCCCTCCGTCGCGAGCTGCAGCCGGACAACGCGCCCGCCGAGCCCGCGCAGGTCGACGGAAGCCGACGCCCACGCGCGCGGCGTCGAAGTGGCCCGGAACAGCTCCTGCCGGGGACCGCCGTCGGGCTCGGCGCGGACGACGAACGTCGTCGCCGTGGCGGCGCCGTACGCGAACCGCAGCGCGGCGCGGCGGGGCAAGTCGATGTAGAAGGAGTACGACCCCGGCGTGGGCGCGACGAGAGCGCGGCGCGTGACCCCGCGCAGGTTGAGGGGCAGGACGCGCGGGGCGAGGGGAGGCGAGGGCGGCGCCGCCGCGGCCTTCAGCCAGACCCAGTCGACCAGGGCCCGCTCGACACCCCCTCCGGGGCGGGCGAAGGCGAGCGCGATCTCGTGCCAGCCGGCCGTGATCCCTGGGCGTCCGATCGGCATCTCGGTTACGGTCCAGCGCGAGGCCACGGCCGCAATGCCGACGCGCCGACCGTCGATCAGCAGCTCGACCGTCTGGCCCGGCACCGCCGATCGTGCCCGCAGCACCACCGTGTGGACCTGCGGGTCGCCAGCCGTGAGGACGTGGAGGCGGGCGGTCTCCTGCGCGACGGACGCGGCGGTCGTGCCGTCGGCGTCGGTGGCAGGGGGGCCCCAGCCGGTCATCCAGCCGCCGCGCGTGTACTTGTGCTGGTCGGGCGCGCCGAGGTCAATCACGACCCCCCCGGCATCGAGCTCGGCGCGTGACGCCTCGCCGATGAGCGAGGCGACCGGGACGCGCGTGGTCGGCTCGTCCGGGGCACGGACCGCCGGCGCCGACGCCGCGGCCCGCGGCGCAGGGGGCGCGGGGGAGCGGGCCTTGCATCCGGCGAGCTGGGCGGCGATGACCGCGGCGCCGGCCGCCAGCGTGAGCATTCGTGAGGAGCGCACCCCGGCAGCCTAGCACGCGTGGGACACGTAGGCCGCCGCGCCGCCGGCGAGGGCAGATCGCCGATGTACCCCGCGCCGGGGGCAGGGCGCGCACTGCTCGGGCGGCGGCGCCGAGTGCCCCGACGGCGGCACACCGGTCCACCTGACGAGGCCGACGGACATGTGGGAGTACAACGCCACGAGCGAGAATCCGTGCTTGAGCTACGTGGCTTCGGCTTCCAGGTCTGCCAGAACTACACCCGGACCCTCTACATCAGGGTGACCCGCCGGGGGCCGGTGACCTGCAACAAATTCTCGCTGCAAGTGATGAACGGATTGTAGGTAGGCTGATCTCCCGGGGAGCGAGGCGCCCGCGGCCCACGCCGCCGCCTCGCTCGAACGTGCCGGTACCCGAGCCCCTCGCGCCGGCGGTCGCGGCTCGCGGCCGCACGGAGCGGCCTCCGTGCGACGTTACCCCCGACCTCCCCCGCCCGCGGGCACCACGTCGCGCGGGCAGGGCGCGTGCTGGCGGGCGGCGCTACGTTCCGTTCGTGACCTGGATCGTGTACTGGCTGGCGGCGCAGCTCGTTGGGGGGCTGAGCCACGTGATCTTGATGAAGTAGGTGTCGGCGCCATCCCCGAACGCGCTGAGCGGGCCGTGATTCACGCACACGTTATACCCGGGCCAGACGTAGGTCAGGCACGGGTTCTCGGACACGCCCGGCGACGCGACCCAGGTGGACACGTCCCACTGGAAGTACTCGCCGGCAGCCCGCGTGCCGCCCACCGGTTGGCTGCCGCCGCCGCAGGTGGCGTCGGCCGTGCAGCTGTCGCGCATCACCTCGAGGCGCATGCCGTTGTTCACGGTGAAGCCGACCTTGAGGTTGAACGGGTTGTACCCGAGGCCGGCGTTCCAGCGGTTGTTGTAGGCCTTGAACTTGTAGTAGACGGCCCCGTTGAACGGCAGGTTGCCGCTCGCCATGAGCCCGTTCACGCCGCCGTTGTTGTTGTCGTCGATGCTCCCGAGGTCGATCGCCGTGTTGTTCGTCGGGTCCGTGCAGGTGTGGTGCCCCGTCGCGTCGTCGTGGCACTCGCACCCGTTGCCGCTGACGCTGTCGAGGTTGTAGTAGTCGCTCTGGCACTGGTTGATGACGCAGGCGCTGCCGACGCAGCTCGAGCTGAAGACCTGGGGCAGGGCGGCGCAGTTGGTGCCGCAGGCGCCGCAGTTGCCGACGTCGTTCGCAAGATCCCGGCAGGTCGGGCTGCAGCAGTGGTTCGTCATGCAGGCCGCGTCACCGCCGCCGCCGGCGGCGCACGGGTAGCCCGTCTGCACCTTGCACCCGCCGCTGCCATTGCAGACGTAGGTCGGCGCCGCGCAGTTCACCGCGTCCGTCCCGCCGAGCGGGATGTTCCAGCAGGTCCCGACGTGGGTCGCGACGTTGCAGGCCATGCAGGTGCCGGTGCACGTCGTGTCGCAGCAGACCCCGTCGACGCAGCCGCCGGCGCTGCCGCACTCGCGGCAGCCGGGGACCTTGCAGTCCGCCGTTGTGTCACAGGAGTTGCCCTGCGCCTTCTGGGGCACGCAGTGGCCGGTGCTGTCGCAGTAGTCGCCCGCGATGCACTGGCTGTCGCTCGTGCAGGTCACCGGGCAGCTCGCGCTCGCGCCGTTACAGAGATACGCCGTGCCGCAGGCCGGGCTGCCGGCGTAGCCGAGCGGGGCGATGGCGCAGGTGCCGTTGGCGCCCCCGAAGCCGAGCGCGGCGCCGTTGCACACGTCACACGCGCCGCCGTTGCAGGCAGTGTCGCAGCAGAAGCCGTCGACGCAACCGCCGGCGGTGGTGCACTCGCGGCAGCCGGCCACCTTGCAGTCGGTGGTCGTGTTGCAGGCATTGCCCTGCGCCTTGCGCGGCGCGCAGTGGCCGGTGTTGTCGCAGTAGTCCGCGGCGATGCAGTTGGCGTCGCCGGTGCACGTCGCCGCGCAGGTGGCGCCGCCGCCGCAGTAGTAGGGCGAGCACGACGGGTTGCCGGGGTACGTGGTCGGGGCGTTGAAGCACGTGCCGTTCACGGCGCCGCCGAACCCGAGCGCGGCCCCGTTGCACACGTCGCACTCACCGCCGGCGCAGGTCGTGTTGCAGCAGTAGCCGTCG
This sequence comes from Polyangia bacterium, assembly GCA_036504295.1. GTDB lineage: Bacteria > Myxococcota_A > Polyangia > JACRCY01 > JACRCY01 > DASXVK01. Next base: position 22,535 of record DASXVK010000708.1, on the reverse strand, counting down.
ACGCAGCCGCCGGCGCTGCCGCAGGCGCGGCACCCGGCCACCCGGCAGTCCTGGCCCGCGGCGACGTTGCAGGCGAGGCCCTGCGCCTTCTGCGCCACGCAGGAGCCGTTCCTGTCGCAGTAGGTGCCCGCCGCGCAGTCGTTGTCGCTGCTGCACGCCGAGGCGCAGCTCACGCCCCCGCCGCAGAGGTACGGCGCGCAGGACGGGTTGCCGGCGTAGCCGGCCGGCGCGTTGGTGCACGTGCCGTTCTGGGTGCCGCCGAAGCCGAGGGCCGCGGCGTTGCAGATGTCGCACGGGCCGCCGGCGCAGGTCGTGTTGCAGCAGTAGCCGTCGACGCAGCCGCCGGCCGTGCCGCAGGCGCGGCAGCCGGCGGTCAGGCAGTCCTGGCCGGCGGCCACGTTGCAGGTCGTGCCCTGGGGCTTCTGCGGCACGCAGTGGCTGGTCGCGTCGCAGTAGTCCCCGGCCGCGCACTGGGCGTCGGAGGCGCAGGTCACCGGGCACGCCGCGCCGCCGGTGCAGACGTACGGCGCGCAGCTGGGGCTGCCCGCGTAGCCGGCCGTGGCGTTCGAGCACGTGCCGTTGACCGCGCCGCCGATGCCGAGCGCCGCGCCGTTGCACACGTCGCAGGCGCCGCCGGCGCACGCGGTGTTGCAGCAGTAGCCGTCGACGCAGCCGCCGGCCGTGCCGCAGACGCGGCAGCCGCCGACCCGGCAGTCCTGGCCGGCCGTCGCGTTGCAGGCGGCCCCCTGGCTCTTCTGCGGCTGGCAGGTCGCGTTCGTCGCGCAGTAGCTCCCGGTGGCGCAGTCGGTGTCCGCGGCGCAGGTGGTCCCGCACGTCGCGGCGCCGCCGCAGAGATACGGTGAGCACGACGGGCTCCCGCCCCAGCCCGCGGGCGCGTTGAAGCAGGTGCCGTTCGCCGCGCCCGCGAAGCCGAGCGCGCCGCCGTTGCAGACGTCGCAGGCGCCGGCGTTGCAGGCGGTGTCGCAGCAGTACCCGTCGACGCAGTTCGGCACCGTGCACTGGTGCGCGCCGCTGCCGTCGATGGGATCACTCGCGCACGCCCCGCCGGTCGCCTTCTTGAGGATGCAGCTCCCCGCGGCCGTGTTGTTGCAGAAGTACCCCGACTCGCACTGCGCGTCGGCGGCGCAGTTGGCCCGGCACGCGCCCCCGCCGGTGCAGGTCAGGCCGCCGGCGCACTCCTGGTCGGGATCCGTGTTCGCGGCGATGTTGCCGCACGTCCCGTCGGCGCCGCTGCCCTTCTTCGCGGCGGAGCAGGCCTGGCACTGCCCGGTGCACGTGGAGTTGCAGCACACCCCGTCGACGCAGTTGCCGGAGGCGCAGTCCGCGGCGCCGTTCGGGCAGGCGTAGCCGTTGACCTGCTTGCAGGCGCCGTTGCCGTCGCACGCGTTCGGCGCGAGGCACGCGCCGGCGGGGGAGTTGTCCGTGGCGAACGCGGGGAGGTTCGTGCAGGTGCCCACGTTGCCGATCTGGTTGCAGGCGCGGCACGCCGTGTCGCACGCCCCGTCGCAGCACACGCCGTCGGCGCAGAACCCGGTCGCGCACTCCTTGTTCGCGCCGCAGCCGACGCCGGTCGTGTGCCTCTTCTCGCACTGCGTCCCGGTGCAGTAGAACCCGGTCGGGCACTGCGAGTCGTTGGCGCACGCGCCGCAGAACGTGACGCCGCTCAGGTTCGTCTCGCAGCCGTCGGCGACATTCCCGTTGCAGTCGCCGAAGCCCGGCGTGCACACCGGGACGCAGGCCGTGCCGTTGCACGACGTGGTGCCGTTGTCGTTCTTGCACTTCGTGGAGCACGTGCCGCAGGTGTCGAGCTGCGTGAAGTCCGTCTCGCAGCCGTTCTCCGGGTGGCCGTCGCAGTCGCCGAACCCCGTGGCGCAGGTGGGGGCGCACTGGCTGCCGAGGCAGGTCGTGCTGCCGTGGTTGTTCGCGCACACGGCGCCGCACGAGCCGCAGTTGCTGACCGTGTTCAGCGCCACCTGGCAGCCGAGCGCAGGGTCCCCGCTGCAGATGTCGTACCCGTTATTGCAGTTCGGGTAGCACTGGCCGTTCGTGCACACCGTCGAGCCATGCTGGTTGGTGCACGACTTGCTGCACATCCCGCAGTGGCCCACCGCGGACAGGAGATCCGTCTCGCAGCCGTTGCTCTCGATGGTGTCGCAGTTGCCCCAGTTCGTCTCGCAGAGCTCCACCTTGCACACCCCGCCTTCGCACTTGGCGCTCGCGTGCGCGAGGGTGCAGTGGTTGCCGCAGTAGCCGCAGTTGTTCGGGTCGGTCAGGGGGTCGGCGCCGCCGTCGAGGGCGGTGCCACCGTCGCCGGCCGCGGGCTTGCAGCCGAGGATCACGCCCACGATCGGGATGATCGTCTTGGAGTTGTCCGGGTGGTCCGAGTCGACCTCGAGGCCGACGCCGTTGATGGGGCCGTCGACGTTGTCGGCGGTGAACGTCACGCGCGCGCGCAGCTCGTTCTGCGCGACCTGACCGCTCGGGTCCACGGGATTGAGGAAGAAGGGGAACGCTGTCACCGGGACCTCGGCGCCGCTGCCGTCGAGGGTGAAGATGTCGAGCCGGTAGTGCGCGGTCCCGGTGCTCGGGTTGAACTTCACGGCCGCGATCTTCTCGGCGATGTTGCCACTGCCCGCGTTCGTCAGGGACACGACCCGGTTGCCGCTCTGCCCGTAGGGGATCTGGCCGAGATCGACGAGCGGCGTATTGTCGGAGGGGCTGACCGTGCAGCCGTCCGCGACGGTGGCGCCCTGGAGCACGCACACCCCGAGATCCGCGGCGTCCTTCACCGTCGCCGCGAGCTGCACCGGCACGTCGACCGTCGCGGGGTCGTCGGACACGACGTGGATGACCCCGGAAGGGACGGCGTTGTCGGTCGGCCGCAGCGTGACCGTGATGGTCACCGACTCCTGTGGATCGGGGACGACCGTGAAGGGGGTCGCCGGAGCCGAGATCGCGAAGTCCTTGTTCAGCGTGTTGTCGACCAGATCCAGCTGCTTGACGGTCAGCAGCGACTGCCCGACGTTCCGGATGGTGAAGGTCTGGGCGTACTCGCCGCCGACGTAGGGGTTGCCGTAGGTGAGCACGGTCGGTGTGACGACGATCTGCGGGGGGCCGGCGGCGTCGAAACCGCCATCCACGAGGACCCCGCCCGCGCAGAACCCGTTGACGCAGTTCTGGCCGCCGGGGCACTCGTAGTCCTCGGTGCACGGCTTGGGGCCTGCGTCGCCGGTGGGAGCGGCGGGCGTGCCGCCCCCGCATGATGCGGCCAGGGCCGCGATCCCCGTGATGATCAATCCGCGACGCCACCCGGCGCCGCGCCCAGCCGGCGCCTCGAACGCGTTGGCCATGGTCACTCCCCTTCGTGCCCATTGTCTCAGGGCCGGCCTAGGCCGTCAACGAGCATGCGGCGCCCGATCTTGCGCCGGACCCGCGCGGACACCGTTGACTCGCGGCGCCGCGCCGGGCGACAATGCCACAAAAGGGGTGTATGCATGCTTACGTCCCGGGGACTCGCGGCTCTCGTAGTGGCCCTCGCGGCGTCACTGTTCTCCTGCGGCGGCGGATCCTCGCCGGGCGGCGGGGTAGACGCGGGCCCGCGGCCCTGCTCCGGGGACAACGACTGTCCATCGGGACAGAGCTGCATCGGCGGCTACTGCCAGGGCCAGAGCCTCGTGGACGCGGCCGTCGACCAGGCGGCGATCCCGAAGATGCTGGTCAGCCCGACGGTCCTCGACTACGGCAGCCCCGTGATCGGGGCCGAGTACACCAAGGTCTTCAGCATCGCCAACGTCGGCTCCGGGCCGCTGACGGTGTCCGCGATCACCCTCCTCGAGGACCGCACCGTCGGCGCCTTCACCCTCTCGCACGCCCCGCTTCCTCTGATCGTCGCCGCCGGCGACAGCCTGGACGTGCCGGTGGTGCTGCGGCCGAACGACGAGAACCTGCCGGTCGGCAGCATCAAGGTGCACAGCGACGACCCGACCACCGGCGACGCCACGATTGACCTCCTGGCGCACCAGAAGGGCGCGCCGCAGCTCTCGGTGTGCGCCCAGAACGCGGCCCCGCCCCCCGACTGCACCGTCACCAGCGACAACAACCCCGTCATCGAGTACGGGGCCGTGCCGTACGGCACCAGCGTCGAGCGCGTCGTGTCGGCGCGCAACACGGGCGACGGCAACCTGCCGATCGAGGTCTCGAAGGTCGCGCTCACGGATCCGACCCACTTCACCGTGACGCTGTTCCAGTTCGTCGACGATCCCGCCAACCCGGGCCAGAAGCTCGAGCAGCCGGTGACGCTCCCGTTCTACCTCAGCGCCGGCGACTCCGGGTCCACTCCCCCCGTGCCGCCCACCGAGCTCCGGGTCCACGTCGCCTTCACCGCCGACGGGGTCGACGGCGACGTGCCGCACGTCTCGCTCCAGCTCGACTACACGCTCCCCGACAACCCGCCGCCGCCGGCGCAGACCTCCATCCCGGTGCGCGGCACGATCGCGGGCTGCAAGCCCGGCGACGTCGACGCCGGCGTGCCCGACGGGGGCGCGGATCCGCAAACGGACCCGCTCAACTGCGGCACCTGCGGCAACGTGTGCGCGGTCACGCACGGCACGCCCGCCTGCGTCGGCGGCCACTGCGCCGTGGCGTCGTGCGACCAGCACTACGGCGACTGCAACAACACGGCCGACGACGGCTGCGAGACGAACCTCCTCGTCACCAAGGACCACTGCGGCACGTGCGCCACCGCCTGCGTCGACCAGCACGGCACCAACCCGTGCCAGAGCGGCGCGTGCAAGCCCTCCTGCGACAACGGCTACGACGACTGCGACGGCAACCCGGCGAACGGCTGTGAGACCCGCACCACGCTCGACGTCAACAACTGCGGTCTCTGCGGCACGAGGTGCGTGAACCCGAACGGCACCACCGCGTGCAGCGGCGGCCTGTGCGTGCCGAGCTGCTCGTTCGGCGCCGCGAACTGCGACGGCAACCCGATCAACGGCTGCGAGGTGAACACCCAGGTTGACGTCAACAACTGCGGCGGCTGTGGCCAGAAGTGCGTGAACCCGGCCGGGTCGGTGAGCTGCGCCGGCGGCGTCTGCCAGGCGGGCTGCGACCCGGGTTACGCGAACTGCGACGGCAACCCCACGAACGGGTGCGAGACGAACGTCCTGACCGACCGGCTCCACTGCGGGTCGTGCACGGTCGCGTGCACCAACGCGGGCGGCACCACCGACTGCCAGGCCGGCGTCTGCAAGCCCGTCTGCTCGTCGGGGTTCGGCGACTGCGACAACAACCACGACAACGGCTGCGAGTCCAACCTCGCGAACGACATCAACAACTGCGGCGGCTGCCAGAGGCCGTGCACGAACGCCCAGGCGACCGGCTCCACGTGCGTGAGCAGCGCCTGCACCGCCCCCCAGTGCATCTCCGGGTATGGCAACTGCGACGGCGACAACTGGAACGGCTGCGAGCAGGTCCTCAACGTCGTCGCCCACTGCGGCACGTGCACGAACGCGTGCACGAACGCGCACGGCTCCACCTCGTGCGACGGCACCGCCTGCAAGCCGGTGTGCGACGCCGGGTTCGCCGACTGCAACGCGAACCCGTCCGACGGCTGCGAGACCGACCTGGCCGCGGTGACGCTGTGCGGCACCTGCACCCTCGACGCCCAGTGCGTGACCGGGTTCTTCTGCAACGGCTCCGGCCGGTGCGAGAAGAAGCACCCCGACGGCGGGGCCTGCGGGGGGACGAAGGAGTGCGCCAGCAACTTCTGCGTCGACGGCGTGTGCTGCAGCTCGGCGTGCACCGGCCAGTGCCAGGCCTGCACGGCCGCGAAGAAGGGGAGCGGCGGTGACGGCACGTGCGGCAACGTGGCCGCGAACACCGACCCCGACCAGGAGTGCGCCGGGCCGCTCACCTGCGACGGCGGCGGCGCCTGCCGCACGAACTGCACGGCCGACGTGAACTGCGAGGGGGCATTCTACTGCAGCAACGCCACCAACGGGACCTGCCTGGCGCGCAAGAGCGTGGGCATCGGCTGCGCCGCCGACACCGTCGACTCGACCGGCAACCACCAGTGCACGACCAGCTCCTGCGTCGACGGCGTGTGCTGCAGCACCGGCTGCACCGGGACCTGCGTCGCCTGCTCAGCCGCCAAGAAGGGCGGCGGCATCGACGGCACCTGCGGCAACGTCGCCGTGAACACGGACCCCGACGCCGAGTGCGGCGGCGGCCTGACGTGCGACGGGGCGGGGGCCTGCCGGCCGGACTGCACGGCGGATCTGCAGTGCGAGTCGGCGTACTTCTGCACCGCCAACGCGGGCGGGGCGTGTCTCCTCAAGAAGCCCGTGGCGCAGGCCTGCGGCGCGGATACCGTCGACCCGACCGGCAACCACCAGTGCACGAACGGCACCTGCGTGGACGGGTTCTGCTGCAACACCGCCTGCACTGGCGCCTGCCAGGCGTGCTCGGCGACGAAGAAGGGCAGCGGCGCGGACGGCACCTGCGGGAACATCGCGGGGAACACGGATCCCGACACCGAGTGCTCGAGCGGCTACACCTGCGACGGCGTGGGCCACTGCCGGACGAGCTGCACCACCGACGCCAACTGCGCCGGCGGCTTCTACTGCACCAGCAACGGCGGCGGGAGCTGCGCGGCCAAGAAAGTGGACGGCATCGCCTGCGCGAGCGACCCGCTGGACCCGAGCGGCAACCACCAGTGCGTCAACAGCCACTGCGTCGACGGCTACTGCTGCGACACCGCCTGCAGCGGCGCATGCGACGTGTGCAACGGCGCCGCCCTCGGCTTCTCGGGCGCGAGCAACGGCACGTGCGCGATCGCGCCGGTGGGCTGGGCCGGCAGCCCCGCGTGCACGCCCTACCTGTGCGGCGGCGCGGCGACGTGCGCGTCGACCTGCGCGGCGGACGCGGACTGCATCGCGACCGACTACTGCGACGCGAGCGGGCACTGCGCCCCGCGCAAGACCCAGGGCGGCGCGTGCAACCCGGCGGCGGACTGCAAGGTCCCGGGGGCGTGCCGCGAGTGCCAGAGCGCCGGCGGCTGCGTCGACGGGTTCTGCTGTGACACGGCGTGCAGCGGCGGCTCGTGCGACGTGTGCAACGGCGCGGCCCTCGGCTTCTCCGGCGCGGTGAACGGCACCTGCGTGAACGCGCCCGCGGGGTGGGCCGGCAGCCCGACCTGCGATCCGTTCGTCTGCGGCGGCGGCGCCGCGTGCCCCGGCGCGTGCGCCGGCGACGCGGACTGCACCGCGACCCAGTACTGCGACGCCACCGGCCACTGCGTGCCGCAGAAGGTCCAGGGCAACATGTGCAACCCCGCGGCGGACTGCAAGGTGCCGGGGGCGTGCCGCGAGTGCAACAGCGCCGGCGGCTGCGTCGACGGGTTCTGCTGCAACACGGCGTGCAGCGTGGGGTCGTGCGACGTGTGCAACGGCGGGACCCTCGGCTTCTCGGGCGCGACGAACGGCACGTGCTCGACGGCGCCTGCCGGCTGGGCCGGCAGCCCGTCGTGCGCGCCCTACTTCTGTGGTGGCGGGGCGACCTGCGCCGCGACCTGCACGACGGACGGCGATTGCGCGCTCACGGCCTACTGCGACAACACGGGGCACTGCGCGCCGCAGAAGGTCCAGGGCAACGCGTGCAACCCGGCCGCCGAGTGCAAGGTGCCGGGCTCGTGCCGCGAGTGCGCGGCCGCCGGCGGCTGCATCGACGGGTACTGCTGCAACACGGCGTGCAACGGCGGCTCGTGCGACGTCTGCAACGGCGCGGCGCTCGGGTTGACCGGCGCCGTCAACGGCACGTGCTTCAACGCCCCCGCCGGGTGGACCGGGAGCCCGTCGTGCACGCCCTACTTTTGTGGTGGCAGCGCGACCTGCGCCGTCGGCTGCGCCGGCGATGCCGACTGCATCGCCGCCGACTACTGCAGCGCGGCCGGCCAGTGCGTGCCGCGCAAGGCGCAGGGGAACGCCTGCAACCCCGGGACGGACTGCAAGGTGCCCGGGTCGTGCCGCGAGTGCAACACCGCGGGCGGCTGCGTCGACGGCTTCTGCTGCGACGCGGCCTGCAGCGGCGGGGCGTGCGACGTCTGCAACGGCGCCGTCCTCGGGTTCGGCGGCGCGGTCAACGGCACCTGCACGAGCGCCCCGGCCGGCTGGGCGGGGAGCCCGTCGTGTACGCCGTACTTCTGTTCCGGCGGCGCGGCCTGCGCCACCACCTGCGCCGGCGACGGCGAGTGCATCGCCGGCGACTACTGCGACGGCACCGGGCACTGCGTGCCGCGCAAGAGCCAGGGCAGCACCTGCAACCCGTCCGCGGACTGCAAGGTGCCGGGCTCGTGCCGCGAGTGCACGACCGCCGGCGGCTGCGTCGACGGGTACTGCTGCGACGCCGCGTGCAACGGCGGCGCCTGCGACGTGTGCAACGGCGCGGCGCTCGGCTTCACCGGCGCGGTCAACGGCACGTGCGCGAGCGCGCCCGCGGGCTGGACGGGCAACCCCGCCTGCTCGCCGTACTACTGCAGCGGCGGTCCGGCCTGCGCCTCGACCTGCGCGGCCGACGCCGACTGCATCGCGGCCGACTACTGCGACGCGAGCGGCCACTGCGCCGCCCGCCAGGCCCAGGGCAGCGCCTGCAACCTGACGACGGACTGCAAGGTCGCGGGCGCGTGCCGCGAGTGCAGCAGCGCCGGAGGCTGCGTCGACGGCTACTGCTGCGACACCACCTGCAGCGCCGGCTCGTGCGACGTGTGCAACGGCGCGGCCCTCGGCTTCACCGGGGCGACGAACGGCACCTGCTCGAGCGCGCCCGTCGGCTGGGCCGGCAACCCCGCCTGCACGCCGTACTTCTGCGGCGGCGGCGTGGGCTGCGCCTCGAGCTGCGCCGGCGACAGCGATTGCGTCGCGGCCGACTACTGCGACGCCACCGGCCACTGCGTCGCCCGCAAGGCGCAGGGCGGCGCCTGCAACCTGACGACCGACTGCAAGGTCGCGGGCGCGTGCCGCGAGTGCGGCAGCGCCGGCGGCTGCGTCGACGGCTACTGCTGCGACACCGCGTGCAACGCCGGCTCGTGCGACGTGTGCAACGGCGCCGCCCTCGGCTTCTCCGGCGCGACGAACGGCACCTGCGTCAACGCGCCGCCGAGCTGGGCCGGCAGCCCGTCGTGCACGCCGTACTTCTGCGGCGGCGGCGCGGGCTGCGCCGCGACCTGCGCCACCGACGCCAACTGCGTCGCCGTCGACTATTGCGACGCGACCGGCCACTGCGTGGCGCGCAAGGCCCAGGGCAGCGGGTGTAACCTGACGACCGACTGCAAGGTGGCGGGCTGCCGCGAGTGCAACACCGCCGGCGGCTGCGTCGACGGGTTCTGCTGCAACACGGCCTGCGCCGGGGGCGCCTGCGACGTGTGCAACGGCGCGGCGCTCGGCTTCTCGGGCGCGGTCAACGGGACCTGCATGAACGCGCCGGACGGGTGGGACGGCGATCCGTCGTGCGCCCCCTACCTGTGCGGCGGCGGCGCCGTCTGCACGGCGGGCTGCGCGGGCGACAACGACTGCGTCGCCCGGGACTACTGCGACGCGAGCGGCCAGTGCGTCGCCCGCAAGGCCCAAGGCAGCGCCTGCAACCTCACGACCGACTGCAAGGTCGCGGGCGCGTGCCGCGAGTGCAGCAGCGCCGGCGGCTGCGTCGACGGCTACTGCTGCGACACCGCCTGCAACGCCGGCTCGTGCGACGTGTGCAACGGCGGCGCGCTCGGCTTCAGCGGCGCGACCAACGGCACCTGCGTGGGCGCGCCGGCGGGCTGGGCCGGCAACCCGTCGTGCACACCGTACTTCTGCGGCGGCGGCGTCGGCTGCGCGACCGCCTGCGCCGCGGACGGCGACTGCATCGCGGCCGACTACTGCGACGGCACCGGCCACTGCGTGGCCCGCAAGGCTCAGGGCAGCACGTGCAACCCGGCGGCGGACTGCAAGGTGCCGGGCGCGTGCCGCGAGTGCAACACCGTCGGCGGCTGCGTCGACGGCTACTGCTGCAACACAAGCTGCGCCGGCGGCGCTTGCGACGTGTGCAACGGCGGCGCGCTCGGCTTCACCGGCGCGACCAACGGCACCTGCTTCAACGCGCCCGACGGGTGGCCGGGCAGCCCGTCGTGCGCGCCGTATTTCTGCGCCGGCGGGGTTGCCTGCGGGGCGACGTGCGCGGCCGACGACGACTGCGTCAGCGGCGACTACTGCGACGCGACCAGCCACTGCGTGCCGCAGAAGGCGCTGGGCAGCGCGTGCAACCCGCCGTCGGACTGCAAGGTGCCGGGCTCGTGCCGCGAGTGCAACACGGCCGGCGGCTGCGTCGACGGCTACTGCTGCAACACCACCTGCAGCGCGGGCTCGTGCGACGTGTGCAACGGCGCGGCGCTCGGCTTCACCGGCGCGACCAACGGCACCTGCTCGAGCGCTCCGGCCGGCTGGGCCGGCAGCCCGTCGTGCACACCCTACTTCTGCGGCGGCGGCACCACCTGCGCCTCGACCTGCGCGACCGACAGCGACTGCGTCGCGGCGGACTACTGCGACTCGACCAGCCACTGCGCGGCGCGGAAGACGCAGGGCAACGCCTGCAACCTGACGACCGACTGCAAGGTCGCGGGCGCCTGCCGCGAGTGCAACACCGCCGGCGGCTGCGTCGACGGCTACTGCTGCGACACGACCTGCAGCGGCGGGTCGTGCGACGTGTGCAACGGCGCCGCGCTCGGCCTGTCCGGCGCGACGAACGGCACGTGCTTCGTCGCGGCGGCCGGCTGGACCGGGAGCCCCTCCTGCTCGCCCTACTTCTGCGGCGGCGGCGCGACCTGCGCCTCGACCTGCACCACCGACGCCGACTGCGTGGTCACCGACTACTGCGACGCGACCGGCCACTGCGCGGCGCAGAAGCTCCAGGGCAACGCCTGCAACCTGGCCGCCGACTGCAAGGCGGCGGGCTGCCGCGAGTGCGCCACGGTCGGCGGTTGCGTCGACGGCTACTGCTGCAACACCACCTGCAGCGGCGGGTCGTGCGACGTGTGCAACGGCGCCGTGCTCGGCCTCGGCGGCGCTACGAACGGCACCTGCTTCACCGCCCCGGCCGGCTTCGCCGGGAGCCCGACCTGCTCGCCGTACGTGTGCGGCGGCGGGGCGGCGTGCCCGGCCACGTGCACGAGCGACGCGCAGTGCGCGGCGGCGGACTACTGCGACGCGACCGGTCACTGCGTGGCGCAGAAGGCGCAGGGCAACACCTGCAACCTGACCACCGACTGCAAGGTGGCGGGCGCGTGCCGCGAGTGCGGCACGGCCGGCGGCTGCGTCGACGGCTTCTGCTGCAACACGAGCTGCAACGGCGGCTCGTGCGACGTGTGCAACGGCGCCACGCTCGGCTTCGGCGGCGCCGTGGACGGCACTTGCTCGAACGCCCCGGCCGGGTGGGGCGGCAGCCCCTCCTGCGCGCCCTATGCCTGCGGCGGCGGCGCGTCGTGCGGCGCGACCTGCGCGACCGACGGCGACTGCATCGCCACGAACTACTGCGACGCGACCGGCCACTGCGTGGTGCAGAAGGTGCAGGGCAACGCCTGCAACCCGTCGGCGGACTGCAAGGTGCCGGGGTCGTGCCGCGAGTGCGGGACGGTCGGCGGCTGCGTCGACGGCTACTGCTGCAACACGGCCTGCGCCGGCGGCGCCTGTGACGTGTGCAACGGCGCCGCGCTCGGCCTCGGCGGCGCGACGAACGGCACCTGCTTCAACGCCCCGGCCGGCTGGACCGGCAGCCCGTCGTGCACGCCGTACTTCTGCGGCGGCGGGGCGACCTGCGCCGCGAACTGCGCGACGGACAACGACTGCATCGCGGCCGACTACTGCGACAGCACCAGCCACTGCGTGGCGCGCAAGGCGCAGGGCAGCGCCTGCAACCTGACGACCGACTGCAAGGTCGCGGGGGCGTGCCGCGAGTGCAGCAGCGCCGGCGGCTGCGTCGACGGCTACTGCTGCGACACGACCTGCAGCGCCGGGTCGTGCGACGTGTGCAACGGCGGCGCGCTCGGCTTCACCGGGGCCACGAACGGCACCTGCTTCAACGCGCCCAACGGCTGGGCCGGCAGCCCGTCGTGCACGCCGTACTTCTGCGGCGGCGGGGCGAGCTGCACGACGACCTGCGCGGACGACAACGACTGCATCGCCGTGGACTACTGCGACGCGACCAGCCACTGCGTGTCGCGGAAGGCGCAGGGCAACGCCTGCAACCCGACGGTCGACTGCAAGGTGCCGGGCTCCTGCCGCGAGTGCAACACCGCCGGCGGCTGCGTCGACGGGTACTGCTGCAACACGGCCTGCAACGGCGGCGCGTGCGACGTGTGCAACGGCGGCGCCCTCGCCTTCACCGGCGCGACCAACGGCACTTGCTTCAACGCCCCGGCCGGCTGGACCGGCAACCCGTCGTGCACGCCGTACTTCTGCGGCGGCGCCGTCGCCTGCGCCGCGGCCTGCGCCACCGACAGCGACTGCGTCGCGGCGGACTACTGCGACGCGACCGGCCACTGCGTGCCGCAGAAGGTGCAGGGCAACGCCTGCAACCTGACCACCGACTGCAAGGTGGCGGGCGCGTGCCGCGAGTGCGGCACCGCCGGCGGCTGCGTCGACGGCTACTGCTGCAACACGACCTGCGCCGGCGGCGCCTGCGACGTGTGCAACGGCGCCGCGCTCGGCCTGAGCGGCGCCTCCAACGGCGACTGCTTCACGGCCCCGGCCGGCTTCGCGGGGAGCCCGTCCTGCACCCCGTACGTGTGCGGCGGCGGGGTGGCGTGCCCCGCGAGTTGCACGAGCGACGCGCAGTGCGCGGCCGCGGACTACTGCGACGCGACCGGCCACTGCGTGCCGCAGAAGGTGCAGGGCAACGCCTGCAATTTGACGACCGACTGCAAGGTGGCGGGCGCCTGCCGCGAGTGCGGCACCGCCGGCGGCTGCGTCGACGGGTACTGCTGCAACACGAGCTGCAACGGCGGCGCGTGCGACGTGTGCAACGGCGCCGCGCTCGGCCTCGGCGGCGCGACCAACGGCACGTGCTTCAACGCCCCGGCCGGCTGGGCCGGCAACCCGTCGTGCTCCCCGTACTTCTGTGGTGGCGGGGCGACCTGCGCCGCGACCTGCGCGAGCGACAACGACTGCGTCGCTGCCGATTACTGCGACAACACGAGCCACTGCGTGCCGCGCAAGGCGCAAGGCAACACCTGCAACCCGTCGGCGGACTGCAAGGTGCCGGGCTCCTGCCGTGAGTGCAACACCGCCGGCGGCTGCGTCGACGGCTACTGCTGCGACACGACCTGCAGCGCCGGGTCGTGCGACGTGTGCAACGGCGGCGCGCTCGGCTTCACCGGCGCGACGAACGGCACCTGCTTCAACGCGCCGGCGGGGTGGGCCGGCAGCCCGTCGTGCACGCCGTACTTCTGCAGCGGCGGCTCGACGTGCGACGTGACCTGCACGAGCGACAACGACTGCATCGCCACCGACTACTGCGACGCGACCAGCCACTGCGTGCCGCAGAAGGTGCAGGGCAACGCCTGCAGCCCGGCGGCGGACTGCAAGGTGCCGGGCACGTGCCGCGAGTGCAGTAGCGCCGGGGGCTGCGTCGACGGCTTCTGCTGCAACACGACCTGCGCCGGCGGCTCGTGCGACGTGTGCGACGGCGCCGCGCTCGGCTTCGGCGGCATGGTCAACGGCACCTGCGCGAACGCGCCGGTCACCTATGGCGGCAGCCCGTCGTGCGCGCCGTACTTCTGCGGCGGCGGCGTCTCCTGCGCCGCCACCTGCGCCAGCGACGCCGATTGCGTGGCGGCCGACTACTGCGACGCCACCGGCCACTGCGTGGTGCGCAAGGCGCAGGGGAGCTCGTGCACCCCGGCGGTCGACTGCAAGGTGCCCGGGTCCTGCCGCGAGTGCAACACGGCGGGCGGCTGCGTCGACGGCTTCTGCTGCGACACCGCGTGCAGCGGCGGGTCCTGCGACGTGTGCAACGGCGCCGCGCTCGGCTTCGCCGGCGCGACCAACGGCACGTGCTCGAACGCCAACGCCGGATGGGCGGGCAGCCCGTCGTGCTCGCCGTACGTGTGCACCGGCGCGGCCGCGTGCCCCGCGAGCTGCACGAGCGACGCGCAGTGCGCGGCGGCGGACTACTGCAACGCCGCCGGGCAGTGCGTCGCCCGCAAGGGGCAGGGGAGCACCTGCAACCTGACCACCGACTGCAAGGTGCCCGGGTCCTGCCGTGAGTGCAGCAGCGCGGGCGGCTGCGTCGACGGCTTCTGCTGCGACACCGCCTGCAACGGTGGGTCGTGCGACGTGTGCAACGGCGCCAGCCTCGGCCTGGGCGGCGCGACCAACGGCACCTGCTTCCTCACCCCCGCCGGCTTCCCCGGCAGCCCGAACTGCGGCGCCCCGTACCTCTGCAACGGCGCGAGCACGAGCTGCCCGACCACGTGCGGCAACGACAGCCACTGCCAGGCCGGCTACTACTGCAGCAGCGCCGGCACCTGCGTCCCGCAGAAGACGCAGGGGAGCACGTGCAACACGACGACCGACTGCCTGGTGGCCGGGTGCCGGGAGTGCGGCACCCCCGGCGGCTGCGTGGACGGGTACTGCTGCGACTCGACCTGCGGCTCGTCCTGTGTGGGCTGCAACGTCGCGACGCACGAGGGCACCTGTTACAACCGGCCCATCGGCGTCTCCGACCCGGACACCTGCGCCGCACCCAACTCCGTCTGCAACGGGGCCGGCGTCTGCAAGACCGCGACCGGGTACTCGTGCGCCGGAGACGCGAACTGCCTCACGAACCACTGCTGCAGCAACTCCTGCCGCGACATCACGAACGACGTCTACAACTGCGGCGGCTGCGGGACCAACTGCACGGCGCTCGCGAACGTCGTGAGCTCGAGCTGCGTGGCCAGCGCGTGCGTCATCAATAGCTGCGCGGCCGACTACTACAACGTGAACGGCACCTGGCCCGACGGCTGCGAGTGCCACGACAACATGGTCGCGAACCACACGTGCACGTCGCCGGCCAGCAACACCGCCTACGACCTCGGCAGCATCGACGACAACAACGGCGCCACCGGGCTCGTGCACGCGGGGAACCTGCCGTACAACGGTGTCGTCTACTACAAGTTCAAGGCCTACAACAGCAGGTGGAACGCCTCCCTCATGTACAACCCGTACAACCTGCGGGTCGGGTTCAACACGAACGCGGGCATGAAGCTCGAGGTGATGGGCGACAGCTGCTCGGCCGACGCCGTGTGCGGCGGCGGCTCGCAGCCGGTGATGGGCCAGATCAGCGGCGGGCAGTACTACCAGGTGACCTACAACGTGGCGACCTCGTCGCCGAACCCGGGGGAGAACCCGTGCTACTACGGCAACTGGCCCGGCTACAACAACTGCGTGAACCACGGCCCGCCGAGCGCGGGCGGCAACGGCGCCGAGACCTACTTCATCAAGGTCTCGTGGAACAGCACCCCCGCAACCTGCGCCGCGGCGTCGTACACCGTTCAGGTGTTGAACGGTCCGTAACCGGCCGCGGCGCCCCTGGAAACGCGGGCGGCATCGGGCGCGCGTTGACAGGCGCATGGGTGGTCTGCGAAGATCGCTTGTCGGGATGAGGCTCGAGGAGTCACACGTGGCGTGCGGTCCGAGGAGGGCAATGGACATGCGGCAAGGGATCCTGCTGGCGGTGCTCGCCGCGGCCCTCGGCGCCTGCGGCGGGTCGGTCGCGAGCGGCGGGGGCGTCGACGCCTCCACCATCTGTCACGACGACAACGACTGCTCGCGGGGCCAGGTGTGCTCGGGCGGGATGTGTCTCACTCCCGACGGCTCCGTCGACGCGCCGCTCGGGCCGCCGCAGATCAGCGTGGACCCGTCGGAGCTCAACTTCGGCAGCCCGCTGGTCGGGCAGGAGATGACCAGGAGCTTCACCATCGGCAACGTCGGCGAAGGCCCGCTCGAGATCCGGGCCATCAACCTCGTCGATAACGATCCGTCCCGGGACGACTTCACGGCCGTCCTCGGGACGATCCCGGACACCCTGACCGCGGGGAGCACCCACACGGTGACCGTCACCCTGCGGCCCTCGTCGGGCGAGCTGGACTTCGCCACCATCATCATCGACTCCAACGACCCGCACGACTACGGCGCGGGCGCGGGCAAGAAAGAGGTCAAGCTCACGACCGAGCCCAAGGGCGCGGCCGAGCTCGGCTACTGCGTGCTCCAGACGAGCGGCACCGGCTGCGACTACGCGCTGGACTTCGGCGCCGTGCCCTACGGCAACACCGTCGAGCGCGTCGTGAAGTTCTGGAACAAGGGCTCGGGGAACGAGGTCCTGACCGCGGCCAACACCTACATCCAGGTGCCGCCGCCGAACGCCTCGACGGTGTTCCAGACGGCGGCGTTCCAGGTGACCGGCGGCGTCGAGGTGCCGGTGACCCTGCCGCTGATGCTCGTCGCCGGCGACGCCACGGTGACGCCGCCCGTCCCGCCGGTCGAGATCTACTTCCGGGTGACGTTCACGGCCACGGGCATCGACGGGGTCGTCCCGGGCCAGAACTTCGTGCTCAGCCTTGTGGAGAACCCGCCGGGACAGGCGCTCGTGCCGCTCGTCGGCACCATCACCGGCTGCCGCCCCGACCACATCGACTGCGACGGCGCGCCGGGGTGCGAGGTCCTCTGCCAGAAGATCAGCGAGGACGACGCGACCTGCGACGGCGTCGACGACGACTGCAACTGCATGACCGACGATCACTACACGTCCCACGGCTGTGGCGTCGGGGCGTGCGAGCGGCAGTCCACCTGCGTCAGCGGCGTCGAGTCCTGCGTGCCGGGCACCCCGGCGCCCAACGATCAGTCGTGCGACGGCGTCGACAACGACTGCAACGGCCTCACCGATGACGGCTACGTGCCGCACACCTGCGGCACCGGGACCTGCCTCGCGTGGTCGTCCTGCATCGGCGGCGTCGAGAAGTGCGACCCCGGGGCGTCCCACACCGAGGTGTGCAACGGCCAGGACGACGACTGCAACGGGTTGACGGATGACGGCCCGCCCACGACGCTGTGCGGCGCGACCGCGCACGGCACGCCGAAGTGCGTGGCCGCGACCTGCTCGGTCGACACCTGCGCCGCGGGCTGGTTCGACCTCAACGGTTCCTTCGCGGACGGCTGCGAGTGCCAGAAGTCCGGCACCGGCGGCGCCGATTGCAGCCACGCCGTGAACCTCGGTACGGTGGCCGACAACGGCGCCAGCGTGAGCGTCAGCGGCAACCTGGTGCCCGATGGCGACGAGGACTGGTACCAGGTCACCGCCACGAACCCGTCCTGGGCGAGCGGCTGCAACCCCTTCCTGGTCGACATCAGGCTTACCGTGAACACGAACAACGTGTTCCGCGTCGACGTCTACCGCGGCGCGTGCGTCACGGGCGGGCTGTGCGCGAACGTCGCCGACCAGGTGGTGGACGGCTTCAGCGAGTGCCCGTGCCTGAACGCGACCAATCCCGGGCCGGGGTACCAGCAGTGCCTCGACCACGGCAACCCGTACATGATCCGGGTGTATCGCGTCCCGGCGACCCAGGTGCGCTGCACCGACACCTACACGCTGACGATCAAGAACGGCTGAGGCGAGCCCCCGCGAGCCTCGTTGTTGCTGACCTCTCCCGCCGTCGCCGTGCCCGGCCGGACCTCCATGCTATAATTCCGGCCCGGTGCACCAGCGCTTCCACATCCTCGCGGGGCCCGACTGCAACAACAACTGCGTCTTCTGCATGGAGGACGACCGCGCCGACCGGAAGCACCGGCATGCGCTGATCACCGCCGAGCGGGTGCTGCAGCTCCTCAAGGACCACGTCGCGGGCGGGGAGGTGATGTTCACGTCGGGGGAGCCGACGTTGAACCGGAACCTGCCGACGTACATGCGGTGGGCGCGGCAGCTCGGGTACGAGCGCATCGGGCTGACGACGAACGCGCGGCGGCTGGGGTACGAGCCGTACGCGCGGCAGCTCCTCGAGGAGGGGCTCAACCACATCGTCGTCTCGATCCACGGGCCGGACGCGCGGTCGCACGACGCGCAGACGCGCTCGCCCGGGAGCTTCGTGCAGACCGTGGCGGGCCTCGAGACCCTGGCCCGGCTCAAGGGTGAGCACCGCTTCGCGCTGCACTCCTCGACGGTCGTCGGGCAGCGCAACTACCGGCTGGTGCCGCCGATCTACGAGCTGCTCGCCGGCGTCGGCGTCGACCAGTACGTCTTCAACGTCATGCAGCCGCTCGGGCGCGGGGCGCTGCTCGTCGGGAAGCTGGTGGCGCGCTACACCGAGGTCGCGGCCGCGTTCGGCGCGTTCGTCGCGACGCTCGGCGAGCCGCGGCCAAAGCTGTTCCTCGTCGATCTGCCGCTGTGCACCACCGAGGCGCTGCCCGACGAGGTGCGGGGCTACGTGGAGTTCGCGTACTTCACCGAGTACGAGGACGACGGCCAGCCGCGACCGCGGGCGAGCAAGGTGCACAAGGAAGCGGAGAACCGGGCGAAGCGGGCGGAGTGCGCCGGCTGCGTCTACGACAGCGGGTGCCTCGGCGTGTGGCGCACGTACCTCGAGGCCTACGGCTGGGACGAGTTCGTGCCGGTACGGGCCCGGCGCGCCGCGGCGAGCCGCCGGCCGCGGCCGGCGTGAGGGCGAGGGTGATGGGGCGCAGGGTGAAGCCGGGGACCGCGGGGCAGCTCGTCACCAACGTCGTCGCGCGCGAGGCCGCCGCCACCGAGGAGCGGCAGTGGGTGCGCCTGACGAAGCGGTGCAACAACCGCTGCCTCTTCTGCCACGACGCCTACCGCCACGACGGCGGCATCATCGACCCCGAGGAGATCCGGGCGCAGATCCGCGCCGGGCGCGAGCGCGGGGCGACGCGGCTCATCCTCTCGGGCGGCGAGCCCACGATCCACCCGGCGTTCCTCGACTTCGTCGCCTACGGGCGCGAGGTGGGCTACACCTGGCTGCAGACGATCTCGAACGGCCGCATGTTCGCCTACGACAAGTTCGTGCGGCGGGCGATCGCGGCCGGGCTGTGCGAGGCCACGCTGTCGATGCACGGCCACACGCCGGAGCTCTACGACCGCCTCGTCGGCGTCGGCGGCGCGTTCCCGCAGGCGCTCAAGGGGCTGCGCAACCTGCTCGCGGCGGGGCTGGTGGTCTCGGTCGACGTCGTCGTGAGCAAGCTCAACGTGCGGCACCTGCCCGACCTCCTGCGCTTCTACCTCGGGCTCGGCGTCCGGGAGTTCGACCTCCTGCACCTCATCCCGTTCGGCCGCGGGTTCGACGAGCACCGCGACGTGCTCTTCTACGACCCCGCCGAGGAGCGGCCCTACATCCTCGAGGCGCTGCAGCTCGCGCTCCGCCCCGACGTGCACCTCTGGACCAATCGCTGGCCCGCCCCGCTCCTCGAGGGCGTCGAGCAGCTCATCCAGGACCCGCACAAGATCAACGACGAGGTCCGCGGCGGCTTCGACAACTTCTCCGGCTTCGTGCGCGGGGGCGCCAAGCCCGACTGCCACGGCGACCGCTGCCAGCACTGCTTCCTCGCGCGCTTCTGCCGCACCCTCATCGACACGCGCGAGCGGCTCCTCGGCGGCACGTTCGCGGCGGTCGCGGTGGACGCGCAGGCGGCGGCGGGCCTCGGCGCCGGCGCCCGCGCCGCCATCGAGCGACAGGGCGGGGCGGCGCTCCGGGTGACCGCCGCGAGCCCCGCCGCGCTCGAGCGTTCCCTGGCCGCGTTGCCCCGCGGCGCCGCCGCGGATCTCGAGCTGGACGTGCCGGGCCTCGCGAAGCTGCCGCCGGGGCTCGCCCCGCGGGTGCGCCGCGTCGTGGTGCGCCGCGCGGCCGACCTCGCGGCGGCGCTCGCGCTGCCCCGCGCGCTCGTCGAGATCCCCGTCGACCGCGCGACCGTCGCCGTGGCGCGGCAGGCGCTCGCGGAGGCGCCGGCACGCGTCGTGCTGCGGCCGCCGGGCCGCGAGCTCCTGTCCCAGACGGTGGAGCTCGACCTCTCGCCGGCCGAGCTCGCGGCGCTCACGGCGTCCGGGGCGCGGTGCGAGGGGATCCCCGCCTGCCTGGGCGCGCCCCGGCCCGTGACCGCCGCGGGCGCGACGCTCGACGCCGCCATCCTCGACGGCGACGGCGTCATCGACGTCTTCGCCTTCGTGCACGGCTACATCCGCGACCACTACCGCACGCGCTCGCTGCGCTGCGCGGCCTGCGCCGAGGCGGCGGCGTGCGACGGCGCCCACATCAACACGGTGCGGGCGCACGGCTTCGGGTGGATGCGGCCGATCGCCGGCGGCGGAGCGGCGCCATGAAGGCGCTCCTCAAGGTCGGCTACACCTGCAACAACAACTGCAGCTTCTGCCACTCGAGCGAGCACCGCGACCACGGCGACCTCACGACCGCGCAGCTCCGCGGCAAGATCGACCGGTGCGCGGCCGCGGGCTACGACATGGTCGTGCTCTCGGGCGGCGAGCCGACCATGCGCCGCGATCTCGTCGAGCTGGCCGGGTACGTGAGCGGGCTCGGGCTCGACTTCGGCCTGGTGACGAACGGCCGGATGCTCTCGTACGAGCCGCTGCTCGAGCGCCTCGTCGCGCGGCGGCTGCGCTACGTCTACATGTCGCTGCACGGCGACGCCGCGGCCCACGACGCGATGGTGCGAGCGAAGGCGCAGGCGCAGAGCCTCGGCGGGGCGCGGGCCGTCGCGGCCCGCGGCATCGCGCCGACGGTGAACTGCGTGGTCACGCGGCGCAACGTCGACCGCCTGCGCGCCGTCGTCGACCTCCTCGACGGCGCCGGGCCCCTCACGGTCAAGTACTCGATGGTCGAGGCCAAGGGCAGCGCGCTCGACGAGTTCGAGACGGTCGTGCCGCGCGTGACCGCGGTGGCGAGCGCCATCGGCGACGCCATCGGCTACGCCGCGGCGCACGGCCGCGCGGCCGCGCACGACGGCACGCCGTTCTGCCTGCTGGCCGGCCTCGAGGATCTCTACGACGACCTCACGACCAACGACTTCGCGGTGATGAGCGAGGCCTTCGAGGAGGAGCTCTTCCCGGTGGACGACCTCAATCGGATCAAGCCCGCCCCGGCCTGCGGCGGCTGCGCGCACGCGGCGCGGTGCCCCGGCCTCTACCGCGCCTACTACGCCCGCCGCGGCGACGGCGAGCTGCGCCCCGTGCGGGCCTGAGCGGCGATGGCGAACCTCGGCTACATCCAGGTCACGCGCCGCTGCAACCAGAACTGCCGGTTCTGCAGCAACCCGCCCACCGGCCGCGAGGGCAGCCTCGATGAGGCGCGCCGCCTCGTCGACGACTTCGTCGCCCGCGGCTACGACGGCATCATCCTCACGGGCGGCGAGCCGACGATGGTGCCGTGGGTCGGCGACCTCGTCCGTTACGCCGGCGAGCGCCGGATGGCGTCGCGCATCATCACGAACGGCCAGCTCCTGGGCGAGGGCACGCTCCTCGAGGAGCTCGCCGCCGCCGGCCTCACGCACGTGCACGTCTCGATGTACTCGTATCGCGCCGACCTGCAGGACTTCCTCGCGAAGCACGAGGGCTCGCACGCGCGGCTCGTGCGCACCCTCGAGCGCATCGGCGACCTCGGCGGGCGCGTCACCGCCGACATCAACTGCGTCATCAACCACTACAACGCCGCCGAGCTCGACCAGAACGTCGCCTTCATCGTCCGGCGCTTCCCGTTCGTCCACCACCTCGTCTGGAACAACCTCGACCCGCGCATGAACCGCGTGGCCGAGAACCTGGACACGGTGCCGAAGCTGTGGGAGTTCGAGCTGGGGCTCGCGCGCGCCATGCGCTTCGCCGACACGCACGGCCTCACGTTCCGGGTCGAGCGGGTGCCGCTGTGCGCGATGGTCGAGTACGCCCACTGCTCGACGGAGACGCGGAAGATCGTCAAGGACGAGGAGCGCATCGTCCACTTCCTGGATCAGAAGGGCATGGTGCGGCAGGACAAGCACGCCTTCGTGCACGGCAAGACGGCCGTGTGCCGCGTGTGCCGCCTGGACCCGATCTGCGCCGGCCTCGACGGCCTCGGCGAGTTCTTCGACGGCGCGGAGCTCTCCCCGGTCTTCGTGGACCCGCTGCCGATCGTGCAGCGGGTCCGGGGCGAGCGGTAGGAGCGTGAACGGGAATGCTACACGGAGACGCGGAGGCACGGAGCATGATTCTGGATATTGAAGATCTTGCTCCGTGTCCCCGTGCCTCCGTGTTGCATTTCCCCGCAGCCTGCTACGAGACGGCGACCTGGATCTTGCGCGGCTGGACCTGCGGCTTCTTCGCGATCGTCACGTGCAGGACGCCGGCCTCGTAGCGCGCCTCGATCTTCTCGGCGTCGAGCTCGTCGCCGAGCGTGAAGGTGCGCTCGAAGACGCCCAGGGGGCGCTCGGTGCGGCAGGTCGTGCCCTCGTCCT
>DASXVK010000707.1:0-14015 GCA_036504295.1 Polyangia bacterium | reverse complement strand
CCGCGACCTCACGCGGCTGCACGACGACTGGAGCGACGGCGGCCGGCTCGCGCGCGACGAGCAGGCGGTGAACTTCATCCTCGAGCACTCGGCGGAGACGAAGGGGCTCACCTACGCCGCGCTCCAGGACGGGCCGAAGCGCTTCCGGGCGACCGACCCCGAGATCTGGAACAGCGACGTGAAGCCGGGGCAGGCCTACACGCCGTTCCAGCACCAGGTCGAGCAGAAGAAGCCGTGGCGGACGCTCACCGGCCGCCAGCAGTTCTACATCGACCACCCGTGGTTCCTCGAGCTGGGCGAGGCGCTGCCGGTCGCGCGCGACCCGCTGCCCGGGAGCTACCCGCTCTTCTGGAACACGCCCCACGGCCGCTGGTCGATCCACTCGACCTGGCGCGACAACCGCTACACCCTGCGGCTGCAGCGCGGCGTGCCCATCTGCTACTTGAACCCCGAGGAGGCGGCGGCCCGCGGCATCAAGGACAACGACTGGGTCCGCATCTTCAACGACGGCGGCCACTGCGTGGTGCGCGTGAAGCTGCTGCCGGGCGAGCCGAAGGGACGCATCACGATGTACCACGGCTGGGAGAAGTACCTCGGCTTCCTCGAGGGCGGCTGGCAGTCCCTCACGAAGGTGCGGATGAAGCCGACCCAGCTCATCGGCGGCTACGGCCACGTGGTCTTCAAGCTCAACTACTGGGGGCCGACGGGCAACAACCGCGACTGCCGCGTCGACGTCGCGCCGTGGCACGGCCAGGTGCCGGCATGAGCAAGCACCAGTACGCGATGGTGATGGACCTCAACAAGTGCATCGGCTGCCAGACCTGCACCATGGCCTGCAAGAAGCAGTGGACCGACGGCGACGGCCAGGCGCACATGTACTGGAACAACGTCGAGACGCACCCCGGGCAGGGTTACCCGCGCGGCTGGCGCGAGAGCCCCGGCGGCTTCGCCGACGGCCAGCTCACGCCCGGCGAGCTGCCGACCCTCGAGGACTACGGCGTGCCGTGGGAGTACAGCTACGGGAAGCGCCTCTTCGAGGGCGGCCGGGCGCCGGTGATGCCCCACCGCGAGCCCACGAGCGGCCCGAACTGGGACGAGGACGTAGGCGCCCGCAACCCCGAGGGCGACAACTACTTCGCCTACGTCCCGCGCATCTGCAACCACTGCACCCACCCGGCGTGCCTCGAGGCCTGCCCGCGCAGCGCGATCTACAAGCGCGACGAGGACGGCATCGTCCTCATCGACCAGGAGCGCTGCCGCGGCTACCGGCAGTGCGTGCGCGCCTGCCCGTACAAGAAGATCTACTTCAACGAGGTGACGGGGAAGAGCCAGAAGTGCATCTTCTGCTACCCGCGCCTCGAGCAGGGGCGCGTGAACGCCTGCGCCGCGCAGTGCGTGGGGCGCATCCGCTTCGTCGGGCTCCTCGACGATCCCGCCTCGCCAGTGCACCAGATCGTCGTCCAGCACCGGGCGGCGCTGCCGCTCCTGCCGTGGAAGGGCACCGGGCCGAACGTCTACTACGTGCCGCCCTTCGCGCCGCCACGGCCGGGCCAGGGGGGCGCGGGCCTGCTCGAGCACCCGCGCTTCCCGCTCGCCGCCCTCGTCGGCCTCTTCGGCGAGGAGGTGGGGCCGCTCATCATGCGCCTCGCGGGCGAGCTGGGGCGCGCGCAGGCCGGCGGCCGCAGCGAGCTGCTGCAGCTCCTCATCGGCCGGACCGCCCTGGACCGCTTCCGCGTCGTCGACCCCCGCACCCTCGTGAGCCCGCCTGCGCCGGGAGGCCGCCATGCGTGACGCCCCGCGCCTCGTGCTCGTGCTCGTGCTCGTGCTCGCGTCCTGCCACCGCTCTCCCGCGCCGCCGCCGCCACCCGCCGCGCCGCCGCCCACCGCCGTCGCCGGCCCGCCGCTCGCCGGCCTCACGCTCGCGGTCGCGCGCCGCGACGACGGGCCGGCCTGGCGCGATCCCGCCGCCGCGGCCTGGGCCGCCGTGCCCAGGGCCGCGCTGTTGCTCAACCGCACGCCGCCGTCGTTCGCGACCGACCGGCCGCCGGCGACCGCGCCCCCGCCGGCCGAGGCCCAGGCCGTGCTCACCGGCGCGAGGCTCTACGTGCGCCTGCGCTGGGACGACGCCACCGAGAACCGCTGGCACGGGCCGGCGGTCGCCCCGTACGCGCGCGACCGCATCTACAAGCGCCCCACCACCGACCCCGCCGCCTTCTTCGACGGGGCCGCGGTCATGCTGCCGAACGGGCCGGGGTGGCGCGCCCGCTTCCCGGGCCTGATGATGGGCGACGCCGCCGCGCCGGTGCGGATCTTCTTCTGGCGCCACGGCGACCAGCCCGCCGTGCTCGACGGCGGCGGGCGGGGCGCGGTGAGCCCGCGTCCGGGCGTCGCGTTCGACGCCGCCGTCGTGCGCGACGAGCGCGGGTACGTCGGGGTCTTCGTCCTACCGGCGCCGGCGGATGCCGCGGCGCCGCTGGCGTTCGCCATCTGGGACGGCGCCCAGGCGCAACGCAACGGCGACAAATTCTTCAGTCCGTGGTATCGCCCCGGGGATGAGCGAGCTCGCTGAGGTCCGCGCCGAGGCGCGGTTCCTGCGCACGGCGCTGGGCCGCCCCACCGCGGCGAGCCACACGCTGCTGCGGCGCCGCGGCCTGCGCGCCGCGCTGCTCGGCCTCGGGGCCGACCCCGCGCGCCTGCCACGCCGCCTCCAGGTGCCGGCCGACCTCGCCCAGCTCGAGGCCGACTACCTCGCGACCTTCGAGGTCGGCGCCCCGGCGCCGCCGGTGCCCCTGCGCGAGTCGCACTGGCTGCGCCACGTCGGCGCCAACCGGGTGATGGTCGAGAACCACCAGTTCTACGACGCCTTCGACCTGCACGTGGAGCCGGGCGGCGAGCTCAGCGACCACCTCGTCTCGCAGCTCGCCTTCGTCGAGTACCTGGCCTGGGCCATCGTCGAGCGCGGCGAGCGCGGCGCCGACGCCCAGAGCTTCCGCTGGGCGCTCGGCGACTTCGCGCGCCAGCACCTCCGGTCGTGGGTGCCGCGCGCGGCCACGGCCGCGGCCGCGCGCCCCACGCCGGCGCTGCTCGCGGCCCTCCTCGTGGCGCTCGACGGCTGGACCGCCCGGCTCGCGGCGTTCGAGCCCGCCCGCGGTTGACGCGCGCCCCGCCCTGCCCTACGAACTCTCAAGCTATCGGCTTCACCCCTGCCCGGGAGGCCCACACATGACCACCGCCGATCGGATTCGCGAGCTCGCGGCGCGCCGCATCCTCATCCTCGACGGGGCGATGGGGACGATGATCCAGCGTCACCGGCTCGGCGAGGCCGACTACCGCGGCGCGCGCTTCGCGGACCACCCGCACGACCTGAAGGGCGACAACGACGTCCTGTGCCTCACCCGCCCCGACGTCATCCTCGGCATCCACGGCGAGTACCTGGCGGCCGGCGCCGACCTCATCGAGACGAACACCTTCAACGCGACCTCGATCTCGCAGTCCGACTACCACCTGCAGGCGGCCGTGCGCGACCTCAACCTCGAAGGCGCGCGCCTCGCCCGGCGCGCCGCCGACGAGTGGACCGCCCGCACCCCCGAGCGCCCGCGCTTCGTCGCCGGCGCCATCGGGCCCATGAACCGCACGCTCTCGATCTCGCCCGACGTGAACGACGCCGCGTTCCGCGCGGTCACCTTCGACCAGGTGCGCGCGGCCTACGTCGAGCAGGTCCGCGCGCTCGTCCTCGGCGGCGTGGACGTGCTGCTGGTCGAGACGATCTTCGACACCCTCAACGCCAAGGCCGCGCTCTGCGCCATCGAGGACGTCTTCGACGAGACCGGCGCCCGGCTGCCGATCATGCTCTCCGTGACGATCACCGACCGCAGCGGCCGGACGCTCTCGGGCCAGACCGTGGACGCGTTCTGGACCTCGGTCATGCACGCGCGTCCGCTCGCGGTGGGGCTGAACTGCGCCCTCGGCGCGGCCGAGATGCGACCGTACCTCGCGGAGCTCGCGCGCATCGCGGACACGCTCACGAGCTGCTACCCGAACGCGGGCCTGCCGAACGCCTTCGGCGAGTACGACGAGACGCCGGAGATCACCGCCGGGCTGCTGCGCGAGTACGCCGACGCGGGCCTGGTCAACATCGTCGGGGGCTGCTGCGGCACGACGCCCGATCACATCCGCGCCGTGGCCGCGGCGCTGCAGGGCGCCGCGCCGCGCGTGGTGCCCGTCGACCCGGTGCCCTACGCGCGCTTCGCCGGCCTCGAGACGCTCACGATCCGCCCCGACGGCACGTTCCTCATGATCGGCGAGCGCACCAACGTGACGGGCTCGGCCCGCTTCGCCGAGCTCATCAAGAAGGACGACTACCAGGGCGCCGTCGCGGTCGCCCTCGACCAGGTGCGCGGCGGCGCCAACGTCCTCGACGTCAACATGGACGAGGGGATGCTCGACTCCGAGGCGGCGATGACGAGGTTCCTGAACCTCATCGCCACCGAGCCGGAGGTGGCGCGCCTGCCGATCATGATCGACAGCTCCAGGTGGTCGGTGCTCCAGGCCGGGCTCAAGTGCGTGCAGGGCCGCTCGATCGTCAACTCGATCAGCCTGAAGGAGGGCGAGGCGGACTTCCTCGCCAAGGCGCGCACGGCGCGGCGCTACGGCGCGGGCGTCGTGGTCATGGCCTTCGACGAGACCGGCCAGGCCGACACGGTCGCGCGCAAGGTCGCGATCTGCCAGCGCGCCTACCGCCTGCTCACCCTGCAGGCGGGCCTCCACCCGCGTGACATCATCTTCGACCCGAACATCCTCGCGATCGCGACCGGGATCGAGGAGCACGCCGACTACGCCAAGAGCTACCTCGAGGCGACGCGCCTCGTCAAGGCGAGCTGCCCGGGCGTGCACGTCTCCGGCGGGGTCTCGAACCTCTCGTTCAGCTTCCGCGGCAACAACCGCGTCCGCGAGGCGATGCACGCGGCGTTCCTCTACCACGCGATCCAGGCCGGCATGGACATGGGCATCGTCAACGCCGGCCAGCTCGCGGTGTACGAGGAGATCGAGCCCGAGCTGCGCGAGCACGTCGAGGACGTCATCTTCAACCGCCGGCCCGACGCGACCGAGCGGCTCGTGGAGCTCGCCGAGCGCGTCAAGGGGGCGGGCAAGAAGCGCGAGCAGGACCTCGCCTGGCGCAACGCGCCCGTCGAGGAGCGCCTGGCGCACGCGCTCATCAAGGGCGTGGTCGACTTCATCGAGGCCGACACCGAGGAGGCCCGCGCGAAGCTCGGCCGCCCGCTGTCGGTCATCGAGGGGCCGCTCATGGACGGCATGAAGGTCGTCGGCGATCTCTTCGGCGCCGGCAAGATGTTCCTGCCGCAGGTGGTCAAGAGCGCGCGCGCGATGAAGCGCGCCGTCGCCTACCTGCTCCCGTTCATGGAGCAGGAGAAGGCGACGACCGGGGGCGGCCCGCAGGGCAAGATCGTCATGGCGACCGTCAAGGGCGACGTCCACGACATCGGCAAGAACATCGTCGGCGTCGTGCTCGGCTGCAACAACTACGAGATCGTGGATCTCGGCGTGATGGTGCCGACGGACACGATCCTGCGCACCGCGATCGAGGTGAACGCCGACATGGTCGGCCTCTCGGGCCTGATCACGCCGTCGCTCGACGAGATGGTCGCCGTCGCGGAGGAGATGGAGCGGCGCGGGATGACGCTGCCGCTGCTCATCGGCGGCGCGACGACGAGCCGCCAGCACACGGCCGTGAAGGTGGCCCCGCGGTACTCCCACGCGACGGTTCACGTGCTCGACGCCTCGCGCGCCGTCGGCGTGGTGGCGGCGCTGAAGGACCCCGCCCAGCGGGACGCGTTCGACGCGAAGAACCGCGCCGAGCAGCAGCTGCTGCGCGAGCTGCACGCGCACAAGCAGGCCGCGCCGCTGCTCCCGTTTGCGCGCGCGAACGCGAACCGCCTCCCCTTCGCGCTGGGGCCGGCCGACCTGCCCGCGCCGGCCTTCCTCGGCCGCCGCACCGTCCTCGAGGCGCCCCTCGGGGAGATCGCGCGCTACATCGACTGGACCTTCTTCTTCACCGCGTGGGAGCTCACCGGCACCTTCCCGGCGATCCTCGACCACCCCGAGAAGGGCCCGGCGGCGCGCGACCTCTACGCGGCCGCCCAGGAGCTGCTCGCGCGCATCGTCGACGAGAAGCTCGTCACCGCGAACGCCGTGTACGGCTTCTGGCCCGCGGCCGCCGACGGCAACGACATCGTCCTGTACCCCGACGCCGCGCGCGCGAGAGAGCTCACGCGCTTCCACATGCTGCGCCAGCAGGCGGTGAAGGCCGGCGGCACGCCGCACCTCGCGCTGTCGGACTTCGTCGCCCCGGTGGGCGGCCCGCCCGACCACGTGGGCGCCTTCGCCGTCACCGCGGGCCTGCGCGCCGCCGAGCTCGTGCGCGGCTTCGAGCAGGCGCACGACGACTACAGCGCGATCATCGTGAAGGCGCTGTGCGACCGGCTGGCCGAGGCGTTCACCGAGATGCTGCACGCGCGCGTCCGCCGCGAGTGGGGCTACGGCCAGGGCGAGCGCCTGTCGAACGAGGAGCTCATCGCCGAGAAGTACCGCGGCATCCGCCCCGCCTTCGGCTACCCCGCCTGCCCCGACCACACCGAGAAGCGCGCCCTGTGGGAGCTGCTCGGCCCCGACGAGGTCGGCATCACGCTCACCGAGAGCTTCGCGATGCTGCCGCCGGCGAGCGTGAGCGGCATCTACCTCGCGCACCCCCGGGCGCGCTACTTCAACGTGGGCCGCATCGGCAAGGACCAGGTCGCGGCGTACGCGGCGCGCAAGGGCGTGCCGCAGGCCGAGATGGAGAAGTGGCTGGGGCCGAGCCTCGGGTACTGACGCCCTCGGATCGCCTCGCGAGAGAGCTCCGGGCCTGCCTACGGAACGACGTTCGGCGTGCCGTCGTCGAAGCGCAGCTTCGCCGGGAGGGTGTAGGTCGTGCCGGTGACGGGGTCGACCCACGGCCACGGGTGCGCGCCGAAGAAGGCCGGCTTGCTCGTGAGGTACAGCGAGTCCGGCAGGGTCGCGGCGCTCGAGGTGATCCAGCGCTGCTCGCGGTTCACGAAGTCGTAGTTGCCGTCGCGGACCGCGGTCGCGGCCACCTGCGGGTCGTACGGGTAGGGATCCTCGGCGTCCCAGCCGAGCATCCAGATGGCGCTGGTGTTGGTCCAGGCCGCGGTGCCGGTCGCGTCGACCTCCCAGCCGCTCATCTGCCCGTCGACGCCGAGGACGTTGCCGACGAAGCTCATCCAGTACGAGTACGCGTTGGCCCCGATGCAGCGCCGCGGCCCGGCGCCGTCGGTGAGGTCGTTCTGCGCCACGTCGCCGGCGAGCACGTTGGTGTACGGGCGCCGGAAGCCGGTCAGCCAGTTGCGGAAGACCGTGTGGTAGATCGAGCTCCCGTGGGTGCGGTCGCTGTCGAAGTTGAAGGAGTAGTTGCCCTCGAACAGCATGTGGTGCGGGCCGACCATGTGCGAGCCGTTGATGCCGACCTCGACCCAGCCCGCGAGCCCGTCCATGCCGATGAAGCCGTCGTCGGCGTAGTTGTAGCCGACGACCGAGCCGGCGCCCGAGGCGCGGGCCACCATCACCTTGTTGGCCATCATCGAGATGTTGTTCTCGATGAGGATCTCGGCCGAGCCGCCCGAGAGCGACAGGGCGTAGCCGCCGCCCCCCGGGACCGGCCACGCGGCGTCGTGGATGTACGAGTCGCGCACCTCGCAGCGGAACGAGTTCTCGAAGGCGACCCCCTCGCCGAGCCAGGTGTCGACCTCGATGTTCCGGGCCCACGAGTAGGCCGCGGTCTCGAAGCGCACGCCGCCGTTGGCGCCGCCGGTGAACGTGATCCCCTCGACGCCGGCGTCGCGGATGTGGGCGTTGCTGCCGTAGCCGGTGACCTGCGCCCGGTTCGCGGCGCGGTAGCTGATGTGCAGCGGCGTCGTGAACGTGATGGTGTCGCCGGAGACGCTCGCGATCTCCTTGACCTCGGTCGTCACGCGGTACGCGCGCGAGAACCAGCCCTCGGCGCCGCCGCCGACGGGGTCGTCGCTCGGCCCGTGGGGGTCGTGGTACCACCACACGACGCGCCAGTCGTCCGAGGCGTAGATCTGGCCGCGGCCGAGCGGATCGGGGCGGAAGGCGGCGTTCGACTCCTCGTCGACGAGCACGAACTGGCCGGCCGCGAAGCCGCTCGCGTCCATGACCGTGACCGAGGTCGTGCCCTTGACGCCGTCCGCGGTCAGGTCCTGCGACGTCGCCTCGTCGGGCCACGGCCAGCGGTTGGGGCCGATGACGAGGTTCGGCGACGGGTCCGGCGGGTCGTAGTCGCCGAAGACGGCGCCGTTGGTCTTCTGGATGATGGTCTGGCCGGCGCCCGCGCCGCGGAGGGTGATCCCCTTGGCGATGAGGAGCAGAACGTTGCAGGTGTACGTGCCGGCGGTGAGCTGCACGACCTGGCCCTCGGGGCAGCTGTCGATCGCGTCCTGGATCGCGCTCGTGCGGTCGCCGCTGCCCGGCGGGACCGTCGCGCAGACCTGGGTGCGCGCGGGGATGCCGCTGCCGCCGTGGGTGACGCCGGGGCGCCAGGTGGTCGCGCGGTCGGCGGGCAGCGCGTAGGTGCCGGCGCTGCCGCCGGTGCAGACGTGGTCCGCGCCGCACGTCTGGGGCGTCGGGCACGTGGTGCCGCAGCTCACCGCCGGGCGGGGGGTGCCGCAGTTGTCGGTCCCGGAGACGTCGCCGCAGTTCTTCTGCAGCCGCTCGCAGAACGCCGCGTTGCCCTCGGGGGTGCAGGTCGCGCCGTCGCCCGGCCCCCCGTCCGGCCCCGGCGACCCATCCGGCGCCGGGGCGCCGTCGGACGCGTCCGCGGCCACCTGGCGATCGGCCGACCACGTATCGCCGCCGCCGTCGCCCGGCGTCACGCCGCTGCTGCCGCCGCACCCGGCGGCCACGATGAGAATGAGCGCCCCCAGGCGCAGGGACCTCCGCGGGCCTCTCATGCACACCTCGCCGTATGGTGAAGACGGTACGGTATCACGGACCCGCGGCGCGCGTCTGGCACGGAGGAGCGTCAAACGGACGCGCCAGGCATCTCACCCCCTCGACCTGCCCGGGGGCCTTCCTGTGCGCATCGCGTGGCCACTGAGCTGCCTCTGCCTGCTGGCGCCCGTCGCGGCCGCGGCGACGGCCCGGGAGCAGTCGCACCTGCTCTTCGCCGCGTTCGACGTCGCGCCGCCCGCGGGCGTGGCGCCGTCGCCCTGGGGCCTCAACTTCGGGGTCGGGCTGGGGCTCACCGACGCGACGCCGCAGCGGTGCATCCTCAAGGCGATCGTGACCAGGATGTTCTAGACCCGGCCACGGTCCTTGCAGTCATCGCCCGGGATGCGCTAGCCTCGTTCGTCGGGTCTGGCGCGCAGGTTCGCGCCGACGCATCGCCCGATGCGCCGAGCTGGGGTGAGGAGGTGGTGGATGGGGATGCGAGCTCTCGTGACCGGGGCGACCGGCCACATCGGCGGCCACGTGGTCCGCGCGTGCCTCGCCGCCGGCATCGAGCCGGTGGCGTTCGCGCGCCCGGGGAGCGACCGGCGCGCGCTCGCCGGGCTCGACGTCGAGCTCCGGGAGGGCGACCTCCTCGACGCCGCGAGTCTGCGCCGCGCGTGCGCGGGCGTCGAGGTGGTGTTCCACGTGGCGTCGCCACACCGCAACTTCACGCCCGACCCCGACACCATCATGCGGCCGGCGGTGGACGGCACGCGCAACGTGCTCGCGGCCGCGCGGGCGGCCGGGGTGCGCCGGGTGGTGGTCACGAGCTCCGGCGCGACCGTGGGCTTCACCGCCGACCCGTCGCGACCGCTCGATGAGCGCGCGTTCCTCGAGACCGCGCGGAGCGTCTACAGCCGCGCGAAGATCGCCGCGGAGGCGCTGGCGCGCGCGGAGGCCCAGAAGGACGGGCTGGAGATCGTGACCACGAACCCGAGCGGGGTGTTCGGGCCCCGTGACCATCGGGTCACGCCCGCGACCGCGGCCCTCGTCGGCCTGCTGCAGGGCGATCCGGCGTTCCTGGCCGTGTGCGTGACCGACGTGCGCGATGTGGCCGCGGGCCACGTGCTGGCCGCGCAGAAGGGCCGGCACGGGCAGCGCTACCTCCTGACGGGTGACGTCGCGACCCCACCCGCGCT
This sequence comes from Polyangia bacterium, assembly GCA_036504295.1. Classification (GTDB taxonomy): domain Bacteria; phylum Myxococcota_A; class Polyangia; order JACRCY01; family JACRCY01; genus DASXVK01. Next base: position 3,792 of record DASXVK010000707.1, on the reverse strand, counting down.
CGCGGAGATGTTCCAGCGGCTCGCCGGCGTGAAGCCGGCCACCTTCCGGCCGCCGCGGTTCCTGCTCTCGTTCCTCGCCGGGCGCATGGAGAAGAAGGCCGCGGCCGCGGGCACCGACGCGCCCCTCACGCGCGCCCAGGTCGAGGACGTCTTCGGGCGCCACCTCGCCTACGATTCGACGCGCGCGCGCCGGGAGCTCGGCGCCACGTTCCGGCCCCCTGCGGACGTCCTGCGCGACGCCTTTCGCTGGCTGCTGTTCCTCGACGCGCTCAAGCCGAAGGTGGCGGCGAAGGTGCGCGCCGCCCTGGGCGAGCACGCCGCGCCCGACCCCGACTGGCTCAGCTCGGCTTCGTCATCCCCGCGCGGATGATCGCCAGCACCTTCTCCCCGTCCTGGATGCCGTGCAGGAGCTGCCGGGTCTTGGCCGTCAGGATCGTGATGGTGTGCGTGCCGTCCGGCTCACGGATCATCTCGGCGCCGGTGAGGTCGCGGAGCCAGAACCACGTCGTCGAGACGCTGCCGAACCCCGACGACACGAAGACGCGCTGGTTGGTCACGGCGTAGCGGGTGTTGCGCCCGATCCGGCGCGCCATGAGGGGGACGGCCATCATCATGGCGGCGATGATGAACGCGGGGACCGCGACCACGGCCAGGAGCATCTTGACGCCCGCGCCCAGGCCGGAGCGGTAGACGAGGGCGAGCAGCAGGACCACGAAGGTCGCCCCGACCAGGCCCTTGAGGCCCTGGAAGCGCGCCATGCGGGTCAGCGGCGCCAGGCCGGGCGTGCCGGTCCACCGGCCCTCCTCGCCGGGCGCGAGCGGGATCAGCGGACCGGTGCCGGGCTCGGTCATGGGTCTCCGCCTGCCACGCTCTTGAGTCTCGGTGAATCGGCGTGGCCCGTCAACCTCGCGCGCCCGACCCCTTTGCGAGCGGTGCGCGTCGGGAGCAACCGGCCACCCAGTCGTGCGAATCGCCCGGCGGTTCGGCGACGGCTCACCGCTCGAACGCCGACGCGGCCCGGTGACGGCCGCGCGCGCTCAACCAGGCGCCGAGTGGCCCGACCACCGCGCCGAGCAGGCCTCCTCCCACCACGGCGAGGCCGGCAGCGCCCAGCGCCTGCCGACCCGTGGGGGCCGCCTCGGGATCGAGGAGCGTCACGTAGATCGCGGAGGCCGCCACGGCGGCGGCGAGCGAGCTCGGCGCGCTCGACGCCCTCGACCGCGGTGGCCCCGGCCCCGACGAGGCTGCGAGAATCGCGCCCCGCGCCGACATGCAGGACGTAGGTCAGGGGTACCGCCGACTGCGCGGGCGCCGCGGGCGTGCGCACCTCGACGAGGTAACGCCCCCGGCGGCCCGCCGGCGGCGTGGTCACCTCCCGCGTGGCGCCGCCGAGCCGGCCGTCGTAGAGGGTCCGCGGCGGGGACGCCACGAGGCCGAGCGGCACCAGCCCCCCCGCGCCCCACGCGAGCAGGAGCACGGACAGACTGACCCAGGCCGTGCGCGTGGCCCCGCGCGCCATACCGGACCCGCGATCGCCACTACGCCCGCCAGGCCCAGGGCGAGGCCAACCTCGCCCGCCACCCGGGCCCCGGGGGCCGCGCCCCCGACGGCCATGAGCAGGCGCCCGAGGACGAGCGCGCCCGCCGCCAGCAGCGCCCCGCGCATGATCCAGCTTCGCGCCGACGACATTCAGGGTCCTCGTACCGGGGGGCTATTCGCGCGCCGGCCCCGGCTCCGGGCGCGGCGGCCGGTCGCCGTTGACGCCGCCCGGGTTGCCGTGGAGAGATTGCCGCTGGCGACGTACCCGATGGCGAAGCCGGTGGCGAAGCCGATCGCGGCCGACGCCGCGACGAACGCAATGTTGTACACCGCCATGGAATAGCCCGCGGCCACGGCCAGTGCGTTTGCCGCCCCGGCGGCGATACCGGCGCTGCACACCCGTGCTCCCGCCGCGCCGCGGGCCGGGGTGGGTCACCGCGCGGCTGAGACCGCCGCGCGCCGGCGGGCGGTGAGCCGCCCCACGATGGGGCCCACGGCGCCGCCGATGAGCCCGCCGCCCACGATCGCGAGGCCCCCGGCGCCGAGCGCCTGGCGCCCCGTGACGACCGCCTCCGGATCGAGCAGGCTCACGTAGATCGCCGAGGCCGTGACCGCCGCCGCGAGCAGGCCGCGCAGCCGCGGCTGACTCGTGAACCCGACGATGTCCGCGGGGATGGCGAGCAGGGCGGCGACGATCGCCCCGAGGCCCACCCACCACCAGGGCAGCGGCACCGGCCGCACGCCGACCTCCAGCGTCGGCTCGTCGCTGCGCTCGAGGAAGAGCTTGAGCGGCTGCCCCTTGACGAGCCGCAGCTCGGCCCGCTCGCTCGTGGCGCCGTCGGCGCCCGTCAACGTCCGCGCGGTGCGGCCGGCCCCGGCGTGGAGCAGGTAGGTGGCGCTCGCGGAGGTCTCGGCGGCCCGCCGGCCGGGACGCCGCACCTCGACGAGGTAGCGGCCGCCGCGGGGCGAGGGCGCGGTGCTCACCTCGCGCGTCGCGCCCCCGAGCCGTCCGGCGAAGAGCGTCGCCGGCGGGTGGGCCAGACGCCAGAGCGGCACCAGCACCGCGGCGCCCCAGACGACGATCGTGAGCCCGAGCAGGACCCAGGCCGTCGTGGTCGCCGCCTGGGCCACGCGCACGGCGAGGAGGCTCACGAGCACGAGGCCGAGGACGACGCCCGCCTCGCCCGCCGCGCGCGCCGCCGGGATGGCGCCGGCCGCGGCCTGCGCGACGCGGACGAGCACGAGCGCCCCGCACCCGAGCAGGGGCGCCCACAGCGACCAGGATCGCGCCCGGATCACGTTCCACACCTCCTGCGACGGCAGCGACGCTAGTCCAGGCCCGGCACCGGGCGCGGCGGGCGATCGCGATTGACGCCGCCAGGGTTATCCATCGGCGGGCGGTACGTCAAGGGATCCGGCGGCTCCGCCGGCGGGCTGGGCCGGGGGATGGTGGGATCGGGCCGGGGCGGCCGCACCGCCCACGCGGGCACGTGGCCGGGAGGCACGGCCCCCTGCTGCTCCGGGGCGACCGCCCACGGCTGCGTGGGCGGCGGCGCCGCGGGCGGCTCGCGACGGGGCGCGGCCGCGAGGCGGCTCGGCGCCGCGCGCGGCGCGGGTGCCGCCCGCGGCTCCGCGGCGGGCGGCGTCGCGCCGGCGAGGCCGCCGCGGTACAGGTCGTCGACGATGAGGCCGGCGACCAGGCCGACGACGATGACGCCGCCCACGAGCGCGATCCGCGCCGGGCTCACGGACCGCCGCGTGGGCGGCTCACTCACTGCCGATGCCCCGCATATTGCGTCCCCGAGGCGTTGGCGAGGAAGCCGGTGCGCGTGGCCGATCCGGCCGCCGCCATCGCGCCGACACCGGTCGCGTACTGGCCGAGGTAGGCCGCGCCGGTGACGACGGCCGACGGGACCATCCCCGGGACGCTGTAGACCGCGTCCCAGAGGGTGGCCTCGAACGTCGTGTTCGTGAAGCCCGTCCGCACGACCTGGGTGTTCGTGGCGTTGTACATCCACGAGTTCCAGGCATCGTGCATCTTCGAGATCGCGTTGCCGATCTTCCCGAGCAGCGTCGTCGGGACCTGATTGCTCTCCGGTGAGTTGAAGACCTTGTCGAGGGCGCTGTGAGCCACGCTGCTGTCGCCGTACGGCTTCTGCCCGTAGGTCGAGGGGCTGTTGGCCGCGTCGGAGGGCGCCTGGCCGCCGCCCGGCTGGCCGCTGGTCGCCGCCTGGTAGAACATGGTGAGCGCGG
>DASXVK010000706.1:0-11433 GCA_036504295.1 Polyangia bacterium | reverse complement strand
GATCGAGGATGGTGCGGCCGGCGCGCGCGGCGAGCGCCTGGCGCTCGGGGGTCTGGGCGAGGGCGCTGCCGTTGTAGGGCAGCGCGAGGCCGAGCGCCTCGCACAGGCAGTTCATGCTGTTCGCGGTGAAGAGGCCGCTGCACGAGCCGCACGACGGGCAGCCGTGGTCCTCGAGGGTCTTCAGCTCGCGGTCCGAGATGGCGCCGGTCTTGTAGGCGCCCACGCCCTCGAAGACGCTGATGAGATCGACGACGCGCCCGTCGGGCGTGCGGCCCGCGGGCATCGGCCCGCCGCTCACGAAGATGGTCGGGACGTCGAGGCGCATGGCCGCCATCAGCATCCCCGGCACGATCTTGTCGCAGTTGGGGATGCACACCATGCCGTCGAAGCAGTGGGCCGAGATCATGGTCTCGACGCAGTCGGCGATGAGCTCGCGGGAGGGCAGCGAGAACTTCATGCCGCCGTGGCCCATGGCGATGCCATCGTCCACGGCGATCGTGTTGAACTCGAACGGCACCCCGCCCGCGGCGCGCACCGCCTCCTTGATGTGGCGGGCGAAGCCCTGCAGGTGGGCGTGCCCGGGCACGATGTCGACGTACGAGTTGACGACGGCGACGAAGGGCTTGCCCATGTCGGCGTCGGTCACCTGCCCCGTCGCCTTGAGGAGCGCGCGGTGCGGGGCGCGCTCGAACCCGCGTTTGATCGCGTCGGAGCGCATCACCGGCCCCCGCCGGCGCCGCCCCGACAACCTGCCCTACCCACAGACACTCTGTCCGACCTCAACCCAACCCACAGCACCCAACCCACAACACCCGACAAACAGCCGGCGGGGCGTATAGTCTGGCGCGGTTTTCGCCCGGCGCTCGCAGTATCCGATGACGCGGCGGCTCAATTCGGATGACGCGGCAGCAAAAATCGCATGACGCGGCAGAATTGAGGCTATCGGGGCATTAGTTCCGGGGCCGGAACCTGGGGCAAGATGCCCCACGCAGCGCGGGCGCGTCGCCGAGCGAGTACGCGCGGCACCAGGGCGTGTCGGGCCCGAGATCGTCGACGTCGTCGGGCCCCGGCACCTCGGAGTCGCAGTGGATGCAGCGCGAGAGGCAGCGGTCCAGGATCGCCGAGGCGCCCTCGTACGCGAGCCGCGCCCGCTCGAGCTCGAGCGGCAGATGCTCCTGCGCCTCCGCCCACGCCGCCTCACCCCCCTGCGCGCGCGCCTCGGCCACGAGGTCGCGCGCCTCGTCGATGAAGCTGGCCGGCGCGTCGACCTCGCAGAGCCGCGCGAGCCGGACGAGCCGCTTCACGATCTTCTCGACCGCGGGCGCCATATGCGAACACTCCCGCGCGTTTGGATGCGGGAGCGGGGGCGATCGTTGGAGAAGTGCGGGCGGGGCGGACGGGGTAGCGGGCGTGGGCCCGACGTCAGTGCGGATCGGACGGCGGCTCGGCCAGCGCACCGAGGATCGCCGGCACGGCCGCCGCGTCGGCGGCGAGTCCGAGCGCGACCAGGAGCCGCTCGAGCGCGGCCGGGTCCATGATGGCCTGCACCCGCGCCCTGACGGCCACGGGCACCTCGCCCAGCCTGGCCCGGAGCAGCGCGAGACAGGCCTCCTGGCGACCGCGCAGCTCGCCCTCCTGGCGACCGCGCAGCTCGCCCTCCTGCCGCGCCTCGGCCACGCGCGCGTCCGCGCTCGACTCGAGCTGGCCGACCATCCGCTCCATGCGCGCCACCAGCTCGCCCGGCTCGAGCAGCGCGGCCGTGCCCTCGTAGAAGCGCAGCCGCCCGTCCTCGATCACCAGCTCGAGCCCGAGGACGTGCGAGCCGAGGCGGCCGGCCTGCGCGGGGATCGGCTCATAGCCGCCCGCCGGCCCGAGGCGCCAGCCGTGCAGCCGCTGGTGGCCCCGGTCGTACACGAAGTACTCCGGAATCCCGAGCCGCGCGCACAGCGCGACGTTGCGCTCGAGGTCCTTGCGCCAGTCCCCGGCGACGTGGACCTCCATCACCAGGTCGAGCCCTTTGCCCTCGGCGCTCACCACCCACTTCATGCGCTCGTGCGGGTCCACGTCCCGCACCGCCAGCAGGTCGGGGGCGAAGCGGGCCTCGCCCGGGTAGTAGACGGTCAGCTCGCAGGCGACGTAGATGCGCCGCCCGAGCTTCCCGAAGAACGAGCGCAGCACCTCCCGGGCGCCGCTCTTGGCGTCGAAGTGCTGGTCCCCCTCCGGCGGCGCCAGCTCCTCGGCGGGAATGGAGGCAGGCAGGCTGTCGACCACCCGGGCGCGCTCGTCCTCCGACAGGGCCGCCCACTGCTCCGCCGTCGGCGCGCACGGCGGGTCGCCCGGGCGTGAACGGGTGACCATGAGAGCACTATACGGCGGCCGCGGAGGGGCGTCCATCCGACCGGATGCCGCCTTGAGGCGCCGCGGGGCCCACCGTATGATGAGGCACGTGAGGTTCTTCAACACTGCCGGCCCCTGCGATCCGGCGCGCCATTACATGCTCCCCGCGGCGCAGCGGCTGCCCGCGGCGCGGCCGCTCATCGACCAGCTCGGGTACTTCGTGGTCCACGCCCCGCGGCAAACCGGCAAGACCACGACCCTGCGCGCGCTGGCCCGAGACCTCACCGCCGAGGGCACGTTCGCGGCGCTGCACTTCTCCTGCGAGACCGGCGCGCCCGCGGGGGATGACTACGCCGAGGCGCAGCGGGCGGTGCTCGCGGCGATGCGGCGCGGCAGTGAGGCCCAGCTCGCCCCGGAGCTGCGACCGCCCGCGTGGCCCGACGCGCCCGCCTCGGACCTGCTGGGCGCGGCCCTCGCGGCGTGGGCCCGCGCCTGTCCTCGCCCGCTGGTCCTGGTCTTCGACGAGATCGACGCCCTCACGGGCGCGAGCCTGTCGTCGGTGCTGCGCCAGCTCCGCGCCGGCTACGCGGACCGGCCGGGGGCCTTCCCCGCCGCGGTCGTCCTCTGCGGCCTGCGCGACGTGCGTGACTACAAGGCCGCGAGCGGCGGCGACGCGAGCCGGCTCGGCACCGCGAGCCCCTTCAACGTCAAGATCGAGTCCCTGCGCCTGGGCAACTTCTCGGCCGACGAGGTGCGCGCGCTCTACGCGCAGCACACGGCCGACACGGGCCAGGCCTTCACCGACGAGGCCGTGGCGCACGCCTTCGCGCTCACGCAGGGCCAGCCCTGGCTCGTGAACGCCCTCGCCCGCGAGGTCCTCGAGAAGATGGGCATCGACCCGCCCATCCCCATCACCGCCGACCATGTCGAGCAGGCCAAGGAGCGGCTCATCGTCGCGCGCCAGACCCACCTCGACTCGCTGGTCGCGCGCCTCATGGAGCCGCGCGTGCGCGGCGTGCTCGAGCCGGTCATCGCCGGCGCCATCGAGGCCGGCGACGCCTACCAGGACGACCTGCAGTTCGTCCGCGACCTCGGCCTCGTCGCGACCGACAACCCCGTGCGCATCGCCAACCCGATCTACCGCGAGGTCATCGTGCGGGTGCTCGCGAGCGGGGTCGAGGCCGTGCTGCCGCTCGAGCCGCGGCGCTTCGTCGGCGCCGACGGCCGCCTCGATCTCACGGCGCTGCTGGAGGAGTTCGCCGCCTTCTGGCGCGAGCACGGCGAGGTGCTGGCCGGCCAGCTGCCGTACCACGAGGTGGCGCCGCAGCTCGTGCTGATGGCGTTCCTCCAGCGCGTGGTGAACGGCGGCGGGTACGTCGATCGCGAGTACGGCGTCGGCCGCGGGCGCATCGACGTGCTCGTGCGCTGGCCCTACCAGGTCGGCGGGCGGCGCGAGTGGCAGCGCGAGGCGCTGGAGCTGAAGGTGTGGGCCAAGGGCCGGCCCGACCCGCTCGCGCGCGGGCTCGTGCAGCTCGACGAGTACCTCGCCCGCCTCGGTCTCACGCGCGGGGTCCTGGTCATCTTCGATCGCCGGCCCGAGGCCGGGGCGATCGAGACGCGCACCCGCTTCGAGGAGGCCTGCAGCGCCGCGGGCCGCGCGGTGACCGTGCTGCGCGCGTAGCGCGCCTATCCCGAATCACCCCTGAAGCGCCGGCAGCCGCAACTCGAGGGCGTCGCCCCGCCCCGCCTCGCGCGTGACCACGACCGGATCTGGGATGGCCTCCCTTGTTACCCGTCGCGCTTCACCCCGCCCCGGCGCTCGCCGCCGACCTTCAACGTGAGATCCCCCGACCGCCCCAGAACCGCGATGAATGGCCGCAAGTGCTTGGCGACCATGCGCCGCATCCGGGGCAGCGCCTTCACGAGCGCGTCCGCCATCTCGGCGCCGTTCAGATCACCGGCCGTGAGCACGAAGGCCGCGACCCCTGCGTCCATGAGCGCCCGCAGCTCCAGGGTGCGCGTCCGGATGCGCCGATCCTTGGTGAGCACCACCCAGCCCCGTTGACCCACGACCGGCAGCCAGTCCACGTCCGCCTCGGTGTGCGGGAAGTGGTCGTCGTGCACCTCGACCGTCGCGCCCGCTGCCCGCAACCCGGCCGCAACATCGACGGACCCGAGACTCCGGTCCACGAAGAAGACCGGCTCAGGCGGCGAGGGCACGGCCGAGTTCCCACCTCAGTGCCGCTTCGACCTGCCGCACTTCGAGCCGGTAGTCCTCGGCCAGGTGGGACACGCTGTCCCCCGCTCGGAGCCGCTCGGCGATGACCTCGGTGGGGACGCCGGTGCCCGCGATGATCAGGCGACCGAACGCCCGCCGGGGATCGATCTCGACCTCGGTGGGCTCATCCGGCTGGCGCGACCAGGGGAAGAGCCGCTGGGCGAGGCCCTGCGGGTCGCGCTCGATGCGCCTGAGCGTCGCCTCCAGCAGCCTCCGCACCGCCATCTGGCCCTCGCCCGAGGCGGCGATCAGCTTGCCGCACTTCTCGATGAACAGCTCCACGCCATCGGTGAGGAAGTCCTCGTGGGCGAGGGGCCGCGGGGTGCCGAACTCCCGCCGCACATAGCGCAGCGCCTTGCGGACCTTCTGGAGCGGGATGTTGTGGTGCCGCCGAATGCTCGCCAGCACAAACAGCTCGACGAGGTTCCAGAACGACAGCAGCGGCGGTCGGCCCGCCGCCGTCTCGATGACCGGCGCTGCACGACGGGGACCACCGCTCTTGGTGCCGTAGGCCTGGCCCGCGATCCACCGGCGAATCGTGGTCGGCGGCAGGCGCAGGTAGGCGGCCGCCTCGACTACAGTGTAGTTCGGCACCTCGCGCGGATCGATTGTGCGTCGGTCGGTCACGGCCTGCCCTCTTCCGACAACGTACCCCGCGTGATCCCGGGGTGCAAGCGGCGGCGCGGCCAGGCCCTCACCCCCGCAGCGCCGGGAGCCGCAGCACCAGGGCGTCGCCCCGCCCCGCCTCGCGCGTGACGCCGACCGTGCCGCCCAGCGCGGCCACGCGCGCGCGCAGGCCGGCGCCGGATGGCGGCGGGTCGAGCAGGGCCGCCTCGCGCGCGGGCGGCAGCGCGGCGCCGGTGCCCCGGATCTGGAGCACCACCGTGGCGTCCTCGGCGCCGGTCCGCAGCGTCAGTTGCCGCCCGTGCGGGAACGGCGGGGGGATCGCGTCCGCCACCGCGAGCACGAGAGCCATGATGATCCCCGCGAGCTCCGCGGGCGGCGCGAAGACCCGCGGCACCCGGCCGAGCTCCAGCTCCACCTGGGCGCGCGCCTCGACCGCGGATCGCGCGCGCGTCAGCGCTGCCCGGGTCACGACCGGCAGCGACACCGCCGCCGGCATGCGCCGCGGCGTCGGCGCGACCCGCCCCACGGCCTCGAGCCGCGCGAGCCCCTGCTCGCAGGCGGCCCGGCCCGCCAGCGCCGCCTCGCGCAGCCCGGCGAGGTCCTCGGGCCGGCTCGCCGGCGGCGCCGCATCCCCGGCCAGCCGGTCCACGACGCCGGCGATGGCGTCGAAGCGGCCCCGGGCGGCGCCGAACAGATCCGTAGCCCCGCCCCCGGCGCCGAAGAGCGCCCGCTGCACGAACGCATGCTGCTCGCGCCGCAGCTCGTCCACGTGCAGCGCGGGCAGCAGGAGGCCCAGCTCGTGGGCGTCGAGCGCCTCCTGCAGGATCGGCCGGAGCTGCCGCTCGCGCCACGGCTTGGGGATGCGATGGCTGACATGCCCGGCGTTGATCGCCGCCGCCGCCGCCTCTTCGGGCTCGGAGTCCGCCGTCACGAGGAGGCGCACCGTCTCCGGGTACCGCTCGAACACGACCGCGCACAGCTCCGCGCCGGTCATCCCGGGCATCCCCTGATCCGCCAGCAGCACCGCCACCGGCTCCGTCGCGAGGATCGCCAGCGCCGCGGCCGCGCTCGGCGCGGTCAGCACGGGGAAGGTGTCCCCGAAGCAGCAGCGGAAGTTGGCGACGTTCGGCTCCTCGTCGTCGACGTAGAGGATCGGCGGGTTGCGCAGGGACATGCGGGCGGCTCGGGGTGTTTGGTGCGGGGATACTACCCCATGTGGGGGTGGGGAGGAACGGGCTTGCGGCTGGCGCCGCTACGGCAGCTCGCTCAGGTTCGCCTCGCCGGGGCTGCCGCCGGCCTGACGCACGCCGTCCGCGTCGGCCCCGGTGTCCAGACGAAAGCCGCGCCCGAGGCTGCTGTGGTCATACGTCAGCGTGTCGATGCGCGTCCCCGCGCGCAGCAGGACGATGGCGCCCGTGCCCGGGATGACGAGCGCCGGGTCGACGAGGGTGGCCTGCGGCACGAGCGCGTCGTGCGCGAGCACGGCGAAGCCGGTGCCGCTGGTGGTCGCGGCGCTGAGGTCGTAGGTCGCGCCGCCCACCTGGAGCGCGTACCCCGCGAGCGGCGCGAGCGGCGGGCCCACGACCTCGATGAACGCGGCGCTCGGGTCGCCCGGGTAGGCGAAGACCTCGTTCACGACCACCGCCGGTCGCAGGTTGAGGAAGTAGAAGCCGCCCGCGGGGTCGGTGTCGCTGCGCTGCACCTCGAGCAGCAGCTCGGCGTCGGCGGCGGGCTCGTGGTGGATGACGGGATCGGGCCCGTACCCGCGCTCGCTGCTCGTGAGCGTGGTGCCGTCGCCGAGGTGCAGCGTCAGCGTCACCGCGGCCGCGGAGCCGGGGTACGGGCTCGCCTCGCGGGCCACGACGTCCGCGGCGAAGTGGTAGCCCGCGGCGACGAGCAGGCGGTAGCAGTCGCGGGTGTCGGCGCCCACGAGGTCGCCGCGCATGAGCACGGGGCCGGCCGCGAGGTCGAGCACCTGGGCACCGGCGGGGTCGTCGTTCGGCTCGGTCTCGCCGGTGGTCTCGGGGGCGAAGCGGCGCAGGGCGACCGTGATGCCGCCCGTGCTGACGCCGAGCCGGTCGCGGACCGCGAAGTAGTAGGTCCCCTCCGCCGGGATGCGGTAGAGGATGAGGGCGTCGAGCGTGGCCGCGTTCTCCTGGTCGTTCGTCGCGAGGACGGTGTGGCGGTCGCGGTCGATGAGCGTGAGGTAGGGGTCGAGCTGCGTGCCCAGCGCGCGCCGCGCGCGGGCGTAGACGAGCGCGCCTGAAGTCGCGGTGAACGCGACGTAGGCGGTGGGCGCGGCGGCCGTGATCGTCACGGCGGCATCGGCGGGGACGGCCACGGTGGGGCCGGACGTGATCTCGAGCGTGCCGGCTGCGCTGCCGGCCGCGGTCGTCGCCGTGACGGTACAGGGCCCGGGGCGGGCGAGGCGCGGGATCGTGAGCGCGAGGGTGGCGGAAGTCGCGCTCGTCACGGTCGCGGACTGCAACGACACGTCGCACGCGGGGTCGAGGGCGAAGGTCGTGCCCGCCTCGAGCGGGAAGAAGTGCGCGGTCGCGGTCACGGTCCGGGGGCCGGCGCCCTGGACGAGGGCCGCCGGCAGCAGGGACAGCCGCGGCGCGCCCGGCGTCACCGCCAGCGTGGCGGTCGCGACCTCGCCCGCCGTGGTCGCGGTCACCTGGACGTCGCCGGGCGGCGTCGTCTCGGGCACAACGAGGTCGGCCTCGAGCCGCGTCGGGCCGGTCACCGTCACGGCCGTCGCGACGATCCCACTCGCCAGCGGCAGGGCGAGCGCGGTGCGCGCGTCGAAGTGCGCCGCGGCGCCGGTGACGACGACGTGCGTGGTCTCGCCTTGCGGGACGGCGGCCGGCGTCACGGCGAGCGCCGGCTGCAGACCGCCAGGCTCGATGCCGAACGGCACGTCCACCTGCGCCGTGGGCGTCGTCACCCGCAGGAGCACGCTGCGCACGAGGGCGGTCGGCGCGACCGTGAGGTCGAGCGTCGCGTGCGCGTCGTCGGCGATCGACACCGCGAGCGTCTGCACCTCCGCATCGCCCGGCAGCCATGCGAAGGCGGTGCCCGGCCCGAGGCCGACGTTGCGCGCCTCGAGCGCGACCGTGACGCGCGCGCCCTGCCCCGCCGCCGTGGGGCTCGCGCCCACGGCCGGCGGGCCGGCGGTAATCGTGAGGTCCGCGGCCACCGCCTCGTCGCCGGTCACGAGCGCCAGGGTGCGGGGCCCCGGTGGTGGCGCGAAGTCGACCGCCACGTCCAGCACGGCCTCGGCCGGCCCGGTGACGGTGAGCCCGGTGACGGTCAGCCCCGCATCCGGCGGCGCCTCGACCCGGGTCGTGCCCGCGACGAAGTGCGTGAACGCGCCGGTCGCCGTCACGCGCACGGTGCCGCCCTGCGGGACCTCGGCCGGCGCGAAGGCTACACGCGCGGCCGGCAGCACGGTGAAGGCCGCGCGTGCCGTCTCCCACCCGGTCGTCAGTCCCAGCTCGCGGGTGACGGCCCCCGGCAGCAACGTCCGGGGCAGCGTGAGGTCGAGCTCTGCCAGCTCGGGCCCCAGCACGCGCAGCGCGTCGATCCGGAGCTCGCTCCCGTCCACGCCGGCGGTCGTGGCTGGAGCGGCGAAGTGGGTCGCTGTGCCGCGGACGGTGATGGTGCCGCTCCAGCCCTCGACCGCGCTCGCCGGGTCCAGCTCGATCCCGGGCGCAGCCAGCACCGCGAAGCCCGCCCGCAGCACCTCGGTGCCGGTCGCGAGCGTGATCGCGCTCGGGCCGAGCGGCGCGGCCGGGTCGATGACGAGGTCGACCGCCGCGTGCGTCTCGTCGGCGACCGCGACGGTGCCGAGCGTGAGGCCGGCGCCGGCTTCGGCGATGGCGCGAGTGACGCCGGCGGCGAAGCGCGTGCCGGTGCCCTCGATCGCGAGGGTCAGCGCGGCGCCGCGGGTCGCCGCGGCCGGCGCGAGCACCGCGTGCGCCGCCGTCTCCTCGCCCACGGTGAACACCGCCCCGAGCAGCAGTGGGCCGCTCGTGATGAGGAGCGGCCAGGCGCCGGGCGCGGCGTGCGGGACCGTCAGCGTCGCCCGCAGCCGCGTGGGCGCCAGCACCGCGACGCTCGCCGCCGTCGCGGCTCCGGCCTGGAGCATCACCGCGGGCGGCGCCGCGGCGGTGAAGTCCGTGCCCGTGGTCTCGAGCGTGATGGCGATGGTCTCGCCCGGCGGCCCGGCATCCGGCGCCAGCCCGACGACCCGGGGGGCGCTCGACGCGGCCACGACCGCGAGCGTCCCGACCGCCCGGCCGCTCGACCCCTCGACCAGCACGGTCCGGGGTCCCAGCGCGGCGTCGGCGTCGACCGGCACGACGAGCACCGCGTGCCGCGGGTCGCCGGCGACGAGGGTCGCGGCGACGCCGCCGACGGTGGCGTGCGCGTCCGGCGTGAGCACCGGGGCCTCAGCGACGACGGCGAGCGCCACCGTCTCGCCCCGCGCCACCTCCGCGGGGGTGAGCGTCAGCCGGTGATCACGGGCCGGCGCCTCGCACGCGCCGACGGCGGCGAGGAGCGCGCAGACCAGCCGGGCCGCGAGCGGGCGCGCGGTCATCGGCTACGGCGCCAGGCAGCAGCGGAACCCGAGCGACCCGTAGCCCGCCGGCTCCGCGCCACCGTCGGCGGCTTGTGGCGGATGGGGGGAGGCCACATTGAAGGCCGTGCACAACATGCTGTAGGCGTCGGCGCCGTAGTCGCCACCGTAGGCCTTGCAGGCCCCCTCCCCGTCGCACGCCGACGTGAGCTCCATGGCGTTGCCCCCCATGTCGAAGATGCCCGAGTACCCGCCCTCGCACCGCGGCGCGGTGCCGGTCGGCACGAGCCCGCCGAGGGGGCTGTCGATGCCGTTGCAGGCGGTCGGGTCATAGATGTAGCCGAACGGATAGTCGTTGTGCTGCGGCCCGGCGCACGCGGCCACCCACTCCTCCTCCGTGCAGAGCCGCTTCCCCGCCAGCTCGCACGCGGCCTCCGCGCCCGCGTACGACACGAACACCCACGGCATGGCCCCCTTCACGGCGAGCGCCTCGCCACTGGGCCCGTGCGACGCCTCGTACCGGTCGATGCACACCTCCAGCTCGTCGATGAGCCGCATCTCCGCCGGGCAGGGCGGGATGACGCAAGCCGTGCCCGCGGGATCGCAGCCGTGCCGGCAGAGCCGGTGGCTCGCCTCGCCGAACGCGTTGCAGGTCACGAGGTCGCCGTTCGCGCACACGGCGGACATCGGCGCACACTCGTTGCAGCGCATCGTGGTGGAGTTGCAGCCGAAGGCGCACGGCTCGCGCCGGGTGCCGAGGCCGTCGTCGCTGCACCACAGCGCCGCGTCGCCGTCGCACCAGATGAAGGCGCGCGGGGTGCACGAGGCGCGGGGGGCGTCGCCGGGGCCGGCGTCGGCGGGGGTGCACTCGCAAGGGCCGAAGGCGGTGCCGGCGGGGTTGCACTGGTGGGTGCCGGCGCAGCCGGCGGGGGCGGTGCAGGGGGTGTGGGCGCCGGGGGTGCAGGGGGCGGGGTCGGCGGCCAGGCGCGAGGCGCAGGCGGCAGCGCGAGGAGCACGGCCAAGGGGCGAAGGGTGTTCGCCGTAAGCCGGTTCAGGTCATGGTTCATGAGGTCGCACACCAGCTCCCCCCCGAGCCAATCACGATTGGTTTCTCCGCCGTGCAGCACCACTCACCGCAACGCGACGTCCACTCCGACACCGTGTTGGCTTCCAAGCGCTGGCGCTCTTGTCGCCGGCCGAATTGTCGGCGCGGCGGGCGGACGCGCATTCGGGTGCCCGTCGGCACTCCCCGACCGGATCATGCTCCGCGCTCCTCCGCGCCTCCGTGTCTCCGTGTTCTCCTGTCCACCGTGCCGGAGCGCAGGCTCTCGAGTGAGGTGCCGGCCGCCGCGATTGTCGCAGTGGCATCGGCGCTCGGGTATCTTGAGAACGCAACCTAAGGCTGACCCGCCCCAAGCGCTCGACTGGCATCAGCGACGACAGCGCTCCCTTGGCGATCAGCGCCCTATGTAGGCTCGCACGCTCGTTCGTGATTCCCCGCCCGCGGCTCGCCGGTTTGCACCCGCGAGGGAACGCCTGAGACGGTGGCCGAGTCCGAGGGGCCGGACCGGTGGGCGGATGCGGGAAGGCGGGAGCGTTCTTGCGTCGG
>DASXVK010000705.1:0-8647 GCA_036504295.1 Polyangia bacterium | reverse complement strand
GGCCTCAAGCGCCTCGGGTACGGTGGCCGCATCACCGAGACGCTGCCCCTCGACGTGAGCCTGCCCGCCATCGGCCAGGGCGCGCTCGGGCTCGAGATCCGCGCCGCCGACGACGACGTGCGCGCGCTGATCGCGCCGCTCGACGATCCCGCCGCGGCGGCCGCGGTCCGCGCCGAGCGCGCGTTCCTGCTGACCCTGCAGGGCGGGTGCCAGACCCCGATCGCCGCCTACGCGACCCTCGCGGGCGACCGCCTCACCCTCGAGGGCATGGTCGGCCGCGTCGACGGCAGCGAGATCCTCCGCGAGCACGCGGAGGGCCCCGCCGCCGACCCCGAGGCGCTCGGCGTCGGCCTTGCCCGCGCGCTCGCCGCCCGCGGCGCCGAGCGCATCCTCGAGGAGATGCGCGCCCTCGCCGGGGAGCCGCCGCTGCTCACCTAGCTCCCGCCGCCGCGGCGCCCGCGGCCGCGAATCGACACCGCCAAGATCTAACCAGACCCGCGGTCCAGAGTTCCTCGTTCCTACATCTTACGAACGCAAGACCGCTCGCCGTGGGGGCGAGCGATGGTGTGGCGGACGGCTGGCCGGCGCGAGGGCGCCGCCGCGCCCGCGGGGCGCACGCCGCAACCGGGCGTGCGAGGAGGAGACATGTCAGGGGCGACTCGTATGGGCCGCGCGGCGCTGGTGGTGATCGCCGCCGCCGTGCCGTTCTTCGGCTGCGGGCAGAACTCTGGGACCGGATCCGGCGCCGTTGATCCGAAGTACACGAGCTCGCGGCCGTTCGCGTTCGTCCAGAGCCCGGACGGGATCCGGAAGTTCGTCACGTCGGTGCCGGGACTCGGACCGGCGGGCGCCAACGAGATCGGGCAGTTCCTGCCGCTCGCGACGAAGAAGACCCGGATCTTCGACGGCATCGCGACGGACGTCTACGAGCTCGCCGTGCGCCCCTTCACCGAGCGCATGCACCCGGACCTGCCGGGCACCACGCGCTTCTGGGGCTACACCGACGCGCACGGCTGCCGCGGGGGCAACGGCCGCGGCGACGACCACCACGGCGGCGACGACCACGACGGCGACGGCGACCACGGCAACGGGGGCCAGGGCTGCCAGGGTCGCGGCGACGGCCAGCAGTACCTCGGCGGCGTCATCGTCGCGAAGCGCGGCACGCCCGTGCTGCTGAAGCTCCGCAACGAGCTGCCCGACCGCGAGCTCGTGCCCGTCGATCGGACGATCTCCGCCGGCGACGGGCTGACCGTCGGCGATCTGCCGTTCAACCGCATCACGACGCACGTCCACGGCGGCAAGACGCCGTGGTTCAGCGACGGCACGCCGTTCCAGTGGTTCACCCCGGACGGTCTCCACGGGGACTCGTTCATGAACGTGCCGGGCACCGACCCGCCGCCGGGCAGCGCGACCTACTACTACCCGAACGACCAGAGCGCCCGCTTCGTCTGGTACCACGATCACGCGATGGGCATCACGCGCACGAACGCCTACGCGGGCATCGCGTCGGCCCTCCTCATCACCGACGATTTCGAGCAGAGCCTCATCACCCAGGGGCTGCTGCCCGGGCTCGGCACGCCGCTCGTCATCCAGGACAAGAGCTTCGTGCCGCAGCACATCCGCAAGAAGGACCCCACCTGGCGCTGGGGTGGGCCGGCCGACCTCTTCTATCCGCACGTCTACGAGGTGCCGCCGATCCCGGACTTCTCCACCACCCCGTTCACGCCCGGCACGGGTCGCTGGGACCACGGCCCGGTCGCGGACCCGCCGATGCAGTCCCCGGCGCAGCCGCTGCCCGACCCGAGCGTGGTGCCCGAGGCGTTCCTCGACACGACCCTCGTCAACGGCGGCGTCTACCCGATGCTCGCGGTCACCGACCACCGGGTGCGCCTGCGGGTGCTGAACGCGTCGCAGGCGCGCTTCTGGCACCTGAACCTGTACGCCGAGGACCCCAAGACGCCGGGCGAGGCCGACACCGGCGCGCCCGGCCCGACGCTGTACCAGATCGGCACCGAGGGTGGCTTCCTGCCGCAGGTGGTGCCCCTACAGAACGACCACCCGATGCCGTTCATCCAGGGCCAGGACTACCCGGTCTCGAACGGCGACCCCACGGGCCCCTTCAACCTGCTCCTCGCGCCCGCCGAGCGCGCCGACCTCCTCGTGGACTTCTCGGGGTTGGCGGGCCGGACGTTCATCCTGTACAGCGACGCCCCGGCGCCGTTCCCGAGCGGCGACGCGCGCAACGACTACTTCACCGGCGACCTCGACCTGACTGCGTTCGGCGGCGCGCCGTCGACGGTCGCGGGCTTCGGGCCCAACACCCGCACGGTGCTGAGGATCGTCGTCGGCGCCGGGCCGCAGGACGCGCAGGGCACCGCGGAGGTCATCGCCGCGCTGGACAGGCAGTTCGCGGGCGCGTTCCAGAACGGCGCCCAGGACCCGCTGCTCTATCATGGGGCGACGACGAACATCCCCGGGCCGGTGCCGTTCACCGGCCAGGTGGCGCGCAAGCTCACGCTCAACGAGGACTTCGACGCCCGCGGCCGCCTCATCCAGCGGCTCGGGACCACCGACAACACGAACCTCACCACCGAGGACGGTCTGACGATCAACGGCGTCGACAACCAGGGCCTGCCGACGTGGGGCCGCTCCTACGAGGACGCCGCGACGGAGAACCCGCAGGCGGGCGCGACCGAGGTGTGGGAGATCTACAACCTCACCGGCGACACGCACCCGATCCATTTCCACCTCGTGAACGTGCAGGTGATCCAGCGCGCCCAGTTCGACCCGGGCACGCCGGGGACCTCCCCACCCGTCTTCGTGCCCATCCACGACACCGAGCGCCGGCCGGACCCGAACGAGATCGGGTGGAAGGAGACGGTGCGCACGAACCCGGGCGAGGTCACGACCGTCATCGCCCGGTTCGCGCTCCCGACGCTGCCCGCGCAGATGGGCGACCCCACGAGCCCGCGCATCTGCGGCACCGATAGCTCCGGGAGCCCGTTCACCTGCGGCCACGAGTACGTGTGGCACTGCCACATCCTCGAGCACGAGGAGCACGACATGATGCGCCCGCTCGTCGTGCGGTGACGGGCGGCCGCCCGGCGTCCTACGGCGCCGCGAGCGGCAGCGCGTGCACCTCGAGGGGTTCCTCCCGCCCGCGGAGCGCGACCGCGCCGATACGCTCGAGCCTCGTCCCCGCGGCGCGGCGCGCGGTCTCGTCGCTCACCAGCACCTGCACGCCCTTATTCTTCGTCAGCGACTCGAGCCGCGACGGTCGGCCCCGCGCCGTCGACCGCGGAGCCATGGCCGTCGGCGTGCGGTTGACTGCGTCGCCGCCCACCGTGGAGAATGGGCGCGGACGATCGTGTCCCCGGTCGCGGAGGTAGTCATGAGAGCGCAGCGCCGCCCTGGCGGCTTGGCCGTGATGGTGACGGTGCTCGTGTGCATGCTCGCGGCTGGGTCCTGCGGCAGCACCCCGTCTCCGACGGCGCGCAGCTCGCGCAGACGCTCGCCGTGACCTACAAGTGTCCGCCTCCGGGCTGAGCGGCAGGGGACGCGCGCGCGCCGGGGAGCCGCCGCCCCTCACGGAGCCCGCGCGCACTGTTGTCCGCCGCCATCACCCGCTGACAGCCGACCACACCCGGCGCCCCGCCAACTGCGCGAAGTCACCTGACGCGGCGCTGGCGCGCCGCTTGCTTGGTGGCGTACGATCGCGATCAGGAGGGAACGGCATGATCCAGGCTCGGGAGGAGCACGTGGCGGCGCGGCGCCGCGCCGAGGAGCACGGCTGGCGGCCCCGCAACTGCGTCTGGGAGCTGACGCTCCGCTGTACGCTGCGCTGCCGGCACTGCGGCTCGGGCGCCGGGACGGCGCGGCCGGGCGAGCTCGACACGGCCGCGTGCCTCGAGGTGGCCGCCCAGCTGGCCGGGCTCGGCTGCGAGCTCGTCACGCTCTCGGGCGGCGAGCCGACGCTGCGCGACGACTGGGACGTCATCGCCCGCGTGCTCGCCGCGCGCGGCGTGCGGGTCAACCTGGTCACCTGCGGCGTCTACCCCGACCCGGCGGCGGCCCGGCTGATCGCGGCGCGGGCCGCGGCCGCGGGCCTGTGCAACGTGGGGGTGAGCCTCGACGGCACCGCGCCGACCCACGAGGCGCTGCGCGGGCGGGGCACGTTCGCGGCGGTGCTCGCGACCATCGCCGAATTCGCCCGCGCGGGGATCGAGGTGAGCGTGCTCACGACGGTGAGCCAGCTCAACGTCGACGAGCTGGGCGCGATCCGGCAGATCGCCATCGACGCGGGAGCGCGGTCCTGGCGGCTGCAGCTCGCGAAGCCGATGGGCAGCCTCAGCCGCCACACCGACTGGGTGATCCCGCCGCGCCGCCTGCTCGAGCTGGTGCCCTGGCTCGCGCGCATGAAGCGCGCCGGCGGCATCGCGCTCGGCGTGGGCGACTCGATCGGCTACTACGGCCCGCACGACGAGGTGCTCCGGGGGCGCGGCTGGCGCGGCGGCCGGGCCGAGCGCTGGCAGGGGTGCCAGGCCGGGCTGCAGGCGATCGGCATCGAGGCCGACGGTGGCGTGAAGGGCTGCCTCTCGCTGCAGCCGCGCGCGGGCGCCGCCGACGCGTTCCGCGAGGCGAGCCTCGCCACCGACGCACTCGAGGCGATCTGGTACCGCCCCGGCATCTTCGGCTTCAACCGCGACTTCGATCCTGCCGCGCTGACCGGCTCCTGCGCGCGCTGCGCCCACGCGGCCGCCTGCCGCGGCGGCGCCCGCTGCGTCGCCGCCGCCGTCACCGGCGCGCTCGGCGAGGATCCGTACTGCTTCCACCGGCTCGCCGCGCTCGAGGCGGCGCGCGGGCGGGGCTGGCAGCGCGCGGCCGCGGCGGCCGGCGCGGCGCTGCTGCTCGGCCTCGGCGGGGGCTGCGGCGATCGTGAGGTCCTCGGCCCCGGCCCGGGCGTCGACGCCGCGATCCAGCGCGACGCGCGCGCGAGCGCCGACGCGCCGGGCGCCGCCGACGCCGGCCGCGACGCCGCCGGCCCCGAGGCCGGGCTCCCCGACGGGGGCGGCGACGCTTCCACCTGCGCGAGCGTCTGCTGCGCCTGCGACTACGGCGTCATCCCGCCCGACGTCTGGCAGCAGTGCTGCGCCGATCCCTGCGCCAACGTCTGCTGCGAGTGCGATTACGGCCTGCCGCCGCCGCCGGAGTGCTGCCCCCACTGAACCTACAGCGCGGCCCAGTCCGCCGGCCGCGGGATCTCCGTCATCCCGGTCTCGACCCCGAGCGCCGCGGCCAGGGCCCGGGCGTCGGCGACGAGCGGCTCGGGCACGAGCCACTCGATCTCGCCCCGGTTCGCGTCGGCCGAGCGCACCATCGCGAGCCCGTCGTACGCCTCGACGACGGCGCGGACGTAGCCGATGTGGCTCAGCGGCACGCGGAAGAAGAGGGAGACGGAGTTCATGGCGTGAAGCCAGCGCGCACGCAGGGCATCGGACTCAACCGTACGGCCGCGGGCCCGGCGCCGTCAATGGTGACATGGCGACAAGGTAGGAAAATGTGTGCATTCTCCGTCGGTGGACCGCTCCGCGCGCCGTTTGTCGACGGCCGGACTTTTGACTCGGGCGGGCAGATCTGGTATCCTCGTCCCGTGTAACATGTCGCGCTCGCGCGTGTTTCCCCTGGTGGCAGTCGGCTTCGTGGTCGCCCTCGCAGGGGGCTGCGCGGACCGCAGCGCGCCCTTGCGCCGGGAGATCTCGGACCTCCGGCGCAAGCTGGAGGCCGCCGCGCACGAGAAGACCGAGCAGCGCGGCAAGATCGATGAGCTCACGAACCAGATCCTGATCCTGCAGGACAAGCTCGAGCGGGCCGCCACCACGGCCGCGCGGCCGGTGGCGCCGCCCCGACCGCAGGTCATCCGCGTCAAGCCCGCCGCGCCCGCCGAGCCGGAGCCGCACCCGGTCGCGCTGGAGGACGGGGACATCGAGTACGCGGGCGAGGCGCGCGACACGCGCAGCCCCCGGCCCGTGCTGCGCATCGAGGGGCCGAACGCCCGGCGCGGCATGACACCGGTCGGCGGCGAGGTGGAGCAGCCCGAGGTGCGCCCGGCGCGGGCGGTCCGGACCGCCAAGCGGGCGCCCCTCCCGCCGCCCCCGTCGGGCGAGCGCCTCCCGGTCGTCCCGCTGCCCGACCGTGGCGTCCCAGGCGCCGGCAGCGCGCCGGCCGCGGGGGCGCGTCCGGCGGCGGGGGTACGTCCGACGGCGCCGGCCGGGTCGCCGGCCACGGCCTACGGGCGGGCGCTCGAGGCCCTGCGGCGCAAGTCCCACGCCGAGGCGATCAACGGTTTCCGCGACTTCCTCAAGACCTGGCCGCGCCACGAGCTGGCGCAGAACGCCCAGTACTGGCTCGCCGAGACCTACTACGACCTCGCCGACCACAAGACCGCGCTCGACGAGTTCCGCCGCGTCGTGCAGCGGCATCCGAGCGGCACCAAGGCGCCCGACGCGTTGCTCAAGGCAGGGTACTGCCACGCGAAGCTCGGCGACACGAAGAACGCGCGCAACCTGCTCGGCCAGGTCGTCGAGCTGTATCCCAAGAGCGCGGCGGCGCGGCTGGCGAGCGATCGCCTGCGCGCGCTGCGCTGACCCCGGCGGGGGCGACGGCCGCGGCCGCGCTCCCATGGACGGAGGCACTGAGGCATGAGACCCAAGTTCCTGGCCCTCGCCGCGATGGTGCTCCTCGGCGGCGTGGTCGCGAGCCCCGCCGCGGCGCAGGATCTCGGCAGCACGACGGCGGCCATGGGCGCCGCGGCGAACATCGGCGCCGGGATCGGCAGCAGCGCGCGCGGCGCCACGGAGCGGGCGCGCAACGCGCTGCCGTCGCGCTCATACGCCGTCGACACCGAGGACGGGGAGGGCGCGCCGCGCGGCGGCGGCGGGGGCGGCGGCGCCGCCGCAGCCGGCAAGGGCGGCAAGGCGGCCGAGCGCGGCCTCTACCTCGACGACGACGATGACGACGACGCGGGGCCCGTGGGGCCCGCGCCCGACCAGTACACGGTCCACAAGGGCGACACGCTCTGGGACCTGTGCCAGCGCTTCCTCGGCGACGCCTGGTCCTGGCCGAAGGTGTGGTCGCAGAACCCGGCCATCACCAACCCGCACTGGATCTTCCCCGGCGACGTGATCCGCTTCGGCCACGGCCGCGTCACCGCCGAGCCGGTCGCGGTCCGGACCAAGGCGCCGCGGCTCACGATCACGCGCGCGGGCGCACCGCTGAGCGGGCCCCTCACGCTGCGCCGCACGGCCTACGTCACCACCCAGGAGCTCGCCGGGGCCTCGAAGATCGTCGGTTCGCGCGAGGAGAAGGAGATGCTCGCGAACCACGACCAGGCCTACATCGAGTTCCCGGAGAAGCACCCGCTCAAGGTCGGCGAGCGCTACTCCGTCTACCGCCCCGAGCAGAGCATCACGCACCCGGTCAAGGGCGGCACCCTCGGCCACCTCGTCCGCGTCCTCGGCGAGGTGCGCATCGAGCAGATCACGCAGGGCCGCATCGCGCGCGGCACCCTGTCCGAGGTGACCGACCCGATCGAGCGCGGCTTCCAGGTCGGGCCCCTCGTGCGCCAGGCGCACGCGCTGCAGCGCAAGCCCAACAAGGTCCAGCTCGAGGGCTACGTCCTCAGCATGATCCACCTCACCGAGCTCATCAGCTCGAGCGACCTCATCTTCATCGACCGCGGCAAGCGCCAGGGCGTCGAGGACGGCAACCTCTTCTACGTCATCCGCCGCGGCGACGGCTACCGCCCGAACATGGAGCAGGCGCGCGCCCAGCAGGACGACACCCGCTTCCCCAAGGAGGTCGTCGCCGAGCTCGTCGTCGTCGAGGTCCGCGACGACACCTCGCTCGCCTACGTCACCCGGTCGTCGAAGGAGATCAAGGTCGGCGACCGCCTGGAGATGCGCAAGGGGTACTGAGGAAACAGGGAGTCGGGGAGGCGGGGAGAAGGACGGGGGTTGGGTCCTGCCGAGAGCGGACGGGCGGTGCTCCTTCGCTCTCCGCACCACCGAACCCTGAGGTGCTCCCCGTCTCCTCGTCTCCCTGTTGGTCCTACCGGCACGCCGCGCGGGCGAAGGCCGCCGCGGCGGCCGCGAGCGCCGGGCCGGCGCGCGGGGTGGTGATCTCGACGTAGAGGCCGCCATGCCGGCAGTGCACGCCGTAGTCGTGGGCGAGCGCGGCGTCGCCGGCCCCGAAGGGGCGCGCCTGCGGCAGCTTCGTCTCGGCCTGGAGCGCGGCCGCGTTGGCCGCGGTCCCGAGATCATAGGCGTCGACGGTGATCTCGTCGCCCGCCGCGTCGGCGTAGCGGGTGGCGGTGAGGCCGCGGAACCCCTTCTTGAGGTAGCGATCGGCGCCCCCGTCGACGTAGTCGTAGAGGGTGTCCCGGTCGTAGCGGGTCCGGCTGCGCTCGGTCCAGCCCGCCGGGATGGCGGACCGGGGCACCGCCGGCCGGGGGCGGCAGGCCGCGAGCGGCCCGACGAGGGCGGCGAGGACGAGCAACGCGGGGAGGCAGGCCCGGCGGCGCGGCATGCCTCCTCCTTCCCACGGGCCGGGGCCGGCGCGCCACGGGCCGGGGCCGGCGCGCCACGGGCCG
>DASXVK010000704.1:0-8446 GCA_036504295.1 Polyangia bacterium | reverse complement strand
TGAAGACGGCGTCGTCGAGCTTTACGTTGCGCCTCAGGTTGGTGAAGGTGATCTGGGTCTGGTCGCCGCTCTTCTCGCGGACCTGGACGTAGGCGAGCTGCCAGGCGGCGTCGAAGCGCATCTCGACGTCGATGAGGTGCTTGGCGAGGCTGCCCTTGGGGGTGAGGCGCAGGGCGGCCGGGCCGACGACCTTGACGTCGTAGTCCTTGGCCGCGTCGGCGAGGGAGCCGCGGCCGAGCCACACCAGGATGCGGTCGAAGACCGCCTGCATGCCGGGCTGCTTGGCGAGGTCGTAGACCTCGGGCGGCGCGCCCGGGGCCCGGACCGTGACGCGGGCGCCGTCGAAGAGGATGACGCTCTTCTCCGGGGCGACGTACTCCCAGCGCAGGCGGTTGGGCCGCTTGAACTTGAGGCTGCCCTTGGATGTGAGCTCGTCCTTGAAGAGCGAGAGGCGCTTGCGCTGCGTGAAGTCGGCGACGAGCGTCTCGGTGCCGGCGCGCGCCTGCTCGACCCGCGCGAGGAGGTCCGCGACGCTCGGCGCGCCCTTGGGCGCGGGCTGCGAGGCCGGCTTCTTCGGCGCCGCGGCGGCCGGCGCGGCGAGGCCGGCGGCGCCCGCCCAGGCGGCGACCACGGCGGCGAGCAGGGCGGCGCGGCCCCGCGGCGCGCGGCGGGCCGCGGTCATGGCTGCTTCGTGCGGTGCTGCCCGATGAACGTGGCGAGCGCGTCGATGGAGCGGAACGCCTGCTTCGCGGCCTCGGCGTCGGGCAGCGAGACGCCGTAGCGCCGCTCGAGGGCGACGGCCAGCTCGAGGGCGTCGATGGAGTCGAGGCCGAGCCCCTCGCCGAAGAGCGCGGCGTCGTCGACGATGCCCGTGGGCGTGACGTCCTCGAGCGAGAGGGTCGCGATGAGGAGCTCCTTGAGCTCCAGCTTCAGGTCGGGCATGCAGTCCTCGCCGCGCGGCCCGCGGGCGCCGCGCCGGATGCGGTCACGTGCTGAGGCCCCCGTCCACGGAGAGCACCTGGCCGGTGATGTACGACGCCGCGGCGGAGCACAGAAAGCTCACGGCCGCCGCGATCTCCTCGGGGCGCGCCATCCGTCCGAGGGGCACGTCGCGCAGCAGCTCGGCGCGCAGCGGGTCCGCGAGCGCCCGCGTCGCCGGGGTGTCGGTGAGCCCGGCGGACACGGCGTTGACGGTGACGCCGAAGCGCGCGACCTCGCGGGCGAGGCTCTTGGTCATCCCGACCAGGCCCGCCTTGGCCGCGGCGTAGTTGGTCTGGCCGGCGCGGCCCAGCAGCCCCGACGGGGAGACGATGTTGACGACCCGGCCGTGGCGCCGCGCGATCATCGGGCGCAGCGCCTGGCGCAGCACGAGGTAGGCGCCGCGCAGCGACACCGCCAGCACCTCGTCGAAGTCCTGCTCGGGCATCATGACCAGGAGCCGGTCGCGGAAGAAGCCGGCGTTGTTGACGACGACGTCGAAGCCGGGGTCGGCGTTCTCGCGGCCGAGATCCGCGATGGCCGCCGCGTCGGTGACGTCGCAGCGGCGGGTGCGCACCTCGAGGCCCGCGGCCCGCGCCTCGTCCGCGAGCGCGACCGCGGCCGCGTCGTCGCGCGCGTAGAGGGCCAGCACGCGCAACCCGTCGCGCGCGAGGCGCAGCGTGATGGCGCGGCCGATGCCCTTGGTCCCGCCGGTCACCAGCGCGTGCGGCGCCTCGTGGTGTGCGTGCATGGCGGAAGAATTGTACCTGTGCGACTTTACATTGCAACGCCGCCGGTATACTGGTCCGTCGTGGCGACCGCCGCGTCGGGCCGGATCGGCTTTCACCTCGCGCTGCTCGCGCTCGCCGCGGCGCTCGCCCTGCGCGTCGCGGGCGTCGTGGCGATCCCGGGCTGGGCCCTCGGCGCCGCGGCGCTCGCCCTCGCGCTCGTGCTCTTCGTCGGGCTGTACGTGCCGGCGGCGGGCCTCTTCGCGCGGCCGCTCCTGCGGGTGCCGGGCGCCGCCGGCCGGCTCGCCCTGACGTTCGACGACGGCCCCGACGCGCGCGGCACCGAGGCGGTCCTCGCCGCCCTCGCGCGCCGCGGCCATCGGGCGACGTTCTTCGTCATCGGCGCCCGCGCCGCCGCGGCGCCCGCGCTCTGCCGCGCGATCGTGGCCGCGGGCTGCACGATCGGCAACCACACCCAGCGCCACTCGTGGGCGACGCCGTTCTACCTGCCCCGGCGCCTCGGGCGCGAGCTCGCCGCGGCGCAGGCGGCCGTCGCCGCGGCCGCGGGCGCCGCGGCGCGGCCGCGGTTCGTGCGGCCCCCCGTCGGGCTGATGGCGCCCTGGCTCGAACCGGCCGCGCTGCGGCTGGGCCTGCGCGTGTGCGCGTTCAGCGCCCGCGCGGGCGACGCGTCGCTGTGGCCGCTCGGCGCCGCCCGGGTCCTCGCGCGCGTGCGCCGCGCCATCGCCCCGGGGGCGATCATCGCGCTGCACGACGGCGCCGAGCTGCCGGGGCGGGTGCCGCTCGCGCCCGCGATCATCGAGGAGGTGCTCGACGCCGTCGAGGCCGCCGGCCTGCGCTCGGTCACGCTCGAGGAGCTGACCGGCCGTTGACCGCAGGGCCGTCGAGTTCTCCCTTCTCTTCGGTCGCTGACGCTGACGCTGACGCTGACGCTGACGCAAACGCAGACGACTTTGCGAGCACAGGCTCGTCAGCGTCGGCGTCCGCGTTTGCGTCAGCGGGAGAGCACTGGGGAGAACTCGACGGCCCGGCCGCTGATCGGCGCGCGTCCTACAGGATGCCCTCGTCCCGCAAGAACGCCCGCACCCGCGCGCCCGCGGTCGTGAGCAGCGGCGGGCCGTGCCCCGGCAGCAGGTGGTCGAACTCCACCTCGCCGAGCGCCGCGAGCGACGCTCGCGCCCGCGGCGGGTCCTCGGACAGCTCGTCGTCCGAGAGGCGCAGGTGGGTGCCGTCGAAGAGGAGGGCGTCGCCCGAGAAGAGGACGCGGTCCTCCTTGTGCCACAGGCAGACGTGGCCGGGCGTGTGGCCGGGCGTGGCGAGCGGGACCAGGGAGCCCACCGCGTGGCCGGTGACGAGCGGCTCCATCTTGAAGAGCGGCGGGCACAGGTCGACGACCTTGCCGATGGCCGCGATGAGGGGCCGCCGGTGGCCGCGCGGCAGCAGCGGCGGCTCGCGGCCGTCGAGGAACGGGGCGTCCTCGGGGTGCACGAACGCGGGCACGCCGGTGCCGCGCACCACGCGGGCGAGGGAGCCGGCGTGGGCCGGGTGGGCGTGCGTCACGATGACCCGCGCGAGCGGCAGCACGCCCTGCCGGTCGAGCGCCAGGATCATGGGCGCGGTGCCGACCGGGCCCGGGTCGATCAGGGTGTAGCCGCCGTCCTCGCGCACCACGTAGATGTTGGAGAAGGTCGCGTTGATGATCGGCAGCGCCGCGACGTGCGCGGTGATCTCGTTGAGGGCTACCATCTCAGCCGGCCCCGCAGGTGGATGGTGGTGCGACGCCCGCCGCGGTGAGCACGAGCGCTGTCGCGCCGCCGAGCGGATCGGAGGCGCAGACGAGGGTGGCGCCGCGGCCGCCGAGCGCCGCCTGGACGACCGCCGCCGGCCCGCCGGCGCCGAAGGTGACGCCGAGCGCGGGCGCGAACGGGGCCGGCGTCGCGCCCAGGCCAAGCGGGGCGAGCGCGCCGAGGTCGTCCTCGGGCGCGGTGGCGCAGAGGACCGCCGTGAGCGCGCCCGGGGCCACGCCGGCCTCGGCGAGCGCGAGGCGCGCCGCCTGCGCGAGCGCGGTGCGGCGCCCGGGCGCCGGGCCGAACGCCGCCCCGGCGCCGCGGACGATGGCGAGCGCCGGCGCGCCGCGCGCGGCCGCGGCGGTCGCCCGCTCGAGCGCGACGAAGGCGGCGCCCTCGGCGGGGGCCAGGCCGTAGCCCCAGTCGCCGAGGAGCTCCTCGAGCGTGGGGCTCAGCACGTCCGCGCCGCCGGCGAGGACCGCCGCCGCCCGCCCGCCGCCGACGAGGCGCGCGCCCTCGGCGATGGCGCCGAGCCCCGCGTCCCAGCCGTGCGCGAAGGTGAGCGCCGGCCCGCGCGCGCCGAACGCGATCGCGATCTCGCCCGCGGGCGTCGACGGGAGCGTCGCGGCGAAGCGCAGCGGGCTCGCGCCCGCCGGGCCGCCGGCGAGGAGCCCGCGGTAGAACTCCTCGTTGACGGCGTGGCAGCCGAACGCCGTCCCGAGGACGACACCGAGCGCCTCGCCCGCCGCGCCGTCGCCCAGCCGGGCGGCGGCGAAGGCCTCGTGCGCCGCGAGGAGCGCGACCTGCGAGAAGCGGTCCATGCGGCCGAGGCGCGGCGGTTTGCACGCCCAGGCGGCCGGCCGCGGCAACGGCTCCGGCAAGCGCTGGGGCCCGGCGGCCGCCGCGCCGTCGTCGGGCCGCAGCAGCGCCGGCGCCGCGGGCGCGCGGGCCGTCACACAGCCAGCCCCGGTGATGACGACGTCCTCGATCATGGCAGCGCCGACCCGGCTTCACGCGGGCGCGTGGCGGCTAGCGTATCCTGGCCCGCCCCGAGATGCCAGCGCCCGCGCCGTCGCGGCGCCGGGGTCAGGCCCGGCGGCGGAGGTGGAAGGCGAGGGCATCCCAGAGCGTGAAGGGGCGCGCGCCGCTCGCGATGACGGCGAAGCCCGCGGCCGCGGCGAGGCGGCCCACGTCGGCGCGGTCGGCGGCGGGGTCGCCCCGGTAGGAGTAGTTGAACACCACGAGATCGCCGCCGGGGGCGAGCACGCGCGCCGCCTCGTGGACGTGGGTCTCGACGATCCCGGTCTCGACGAGGTAGGGGAACGAATCGACGGCGTAGACGAGGTCGAAGCGCCGGTCGGGGAAGCGGCCGAGGTCGCGGCCGCGCGTGACGCTGAAGTGGAGGTTGAGCCGGTCGCCGGCGTGACGCCGCGCCGCCGCGATCATGCGGCGCGAGAGGTCGAGGCCGTACACCTCGGCGACCGCGGGGGCCAGGGCGAGCGCGATGCGGCCCGTGCCGCAGCCGATCTCGAGCGCCGCCCGGTCGGGCCCGAGGACGCCGAAGCGCCGCAGCGCCGTCACGACCTCGGCCGTGGCCCGGGCGAGGACCGCCGGGCTGCCGAGCGAGTAGAGCGCGACGCTCGCCTCCTCGGAGAGCGCGACGGCGCGGTCGAAGAAGCGGCGCACGCGCGCGAGGCGGGCGGGCGTGCCCGTCGCCGGGGCCGCGGGGTCCTGCATGAGGGCCGCGATCCGCGCGCAGCCGTCGTGGTCCTCGGACAGGAGCAGCGCCACGGCGGCGAGGCGCGCCGGGCTCACGCCCGGCGGCAGGCGGCGGCGGGCCGAGGCCACGGCCGCCCGCGCGCCGGCGGTGCCACCAGTCGCGAGGATGAGCTGCATGGCCGCCACCTCGGGCGACACCTCGCCCTTCAGACAGCGGGCGAGGAGGGCGTCGGTGGTGCGTTCGTCGCGGGGGTCCTCGGCGGCCACAACCGACTGTATAACGTCCGCCGGGGCGGCGACCAGCGGCGGCCGGCGGCTCGGGCGGACGTGAGTCGCGGCGGCGGTTTACCCGGCCCGCTCGACGACGATCGCGGCGTTGAGGCCGCCGAAGCCCGACGTGGTCGAGACGGCCACGCGCACCGGCGCCGCGCGCGGGGCGCCGCGCACCAGGTCGAGGACGATCTGAGGATCCGGCGCGGCGAGGCCAGTGGTCGGCGGGATGAGCCCGGTCTGCGCCACGCGGGCGCACAGCACCGCCTCGAACGCCCCGGCGGCCCCGAGGGTGTGGCCGATCGCGCCCTTGATCGAGTTGACCGGGACCGCGCCCGCGCGCGCGCCGCACAGATCGTGGACGGCGTGGTGCTCCATGAGGTCGTTGTACACGGTGCCGGTGCCGTGCAGGCTGATGAAGTCGACCTCGGCCGGGGTGCGGCCCGCGTCGCGCAGGGCGGCGCGCATGCCGCGGCTCGCGCCGCGGCCGCGCGGGTCGGGGCCGGTCATGTGGTTCGCGTCGTCGCTGAGCCCGTAGCCGGTCAGGCACGCGAGCACGGTGGCGCCGCGGCCGCGGGCGTGGTCCTCGTCCTCGACGACGAGGACGGCCGCGCCCTCGCCGAGCGACAGGCCGTGCCGGGCGGCGTCGAACGGGCGCGCGGGCTCGCCGTCGAGGGCCTGCAGCGCCTGAAAGCCGGCGACGACGAAGTCGCTGAGGGTGTCGACCCCGCCGCAGACGACCACGCGGGCCCGCCCGCCGCGCACGAGATCGAGCGCCGCGCCGACCGCGGCGGTGCCGGAGGCGCAGGCGATGGACGGCGCGAGGAGCGGGCCCTCGGCGCCGAGGCCGGCGGCGAGCTCGACCGCCGGGCCCGCGGGCGTGAAGGTGGGCGGGGTCGCCCGGCTCGTGCCGCGCAGCCGGGGCAGAAAGGTGCGCAGGCCACCGAGGGTGCTGCCGACGGCCACCGCGACCGCCGGGGCGAGCCGCGGGCCGAAGGGCGGGTCGAGCCCGGCCATCGCGAGGGCCTCGGCGGCCGCTGCCTGCACGAGCCAGGTGGCGCGCCGCGGCCCCGGGTCGCCGCCCGGGACGGCGGCGGCGAGGTGGCCCGCGGCGCCCGCGGCGCCGCCGGGCCCGGGGCCGATGGCGGAGCGGCCGGCGCACAGCCCGTCCCAGAACGCCGCGACGCCGAGCCCGAGGCCGCTCACGGCGCCGAGGCCGGTGATGACGGCGCGCGGCGCCGGGCTCACGCGCTCTCC
This sequence comes from Polyangia bacterium, assembly GCA_036504295.1. Lineage (GTDB taxonomy): Bacteria > Myxococcota_A > Polyangia > JACRCY01 > JACRCY01 > DASXVK01. Next base: position 1,689 of record DASXVK010000704.1, on the reverse strand, counting down.
TCACCGCCGTCGTCGGCCGGCGGCCAGAAGTCGTAGAAGTTGAACCACTGTTCGGGCACGCGCTGGGCGTGGCGCTCGAAGGCGGCGGCGGCGCGGCGCGTGGCGAGCGCGAGGTCGGCCGCGCGGCGGGACGTGCGCGGGACCTCGATCGGCTCCTCGACGTGCACCTCGACGGTCGCCGGCGCGCGCATGGTGAGGAACGTCGGCACGAGCGGCACGCCGGCCGCGCGGGCGAGCGCCGCCGGACCGGTGGCGAAGCGAGCCCGCGCGCCGCAGAAGGGCGCCTCGACGAAGCTGCGGCCGAGCGGCCGATCGAGCTGCATCGCGACCACGCCCCCGCGGTCGAGCGTCGCCTTGAGGCCGAGGGTGCTGAAGGCGCCGGCGGTGGTGTAGACGATCGCGAACGGGTGGCGGAACGCGTCGACGAAGCGCTGCAGCGCCGGGTTCGGCTCCGCGGCCATGGCGACCGTGAGCGGGCCCACGCCGTCGTCGGCGAGGAGGTAGGGCCCGAGCTGCCAGGCGCCGAGGTGGCCGGTCACGATCACGGCGCCGCGCCCCGCGGCCGCGATGGCGGCCAGGCGCTCGCGGCCGTGGTGCTCGGCGACGACCGGCAGGGCGCCGCCCACGTGGCAGCGGTAGGCGTCGGTGATGGCCTGGGCGTAGTTCACGAAGAGGCGGAAGCAGCGGCGCGCCGCGGCCGGCGGCCGCAGCGGCCCGGCGAGCCGCTCGAGGTTGCGGGCGGCGATGGCCCACACGCGCGGCAGCGGCGCGAAGAAGAGCCCCGCCCAGAACGGCATGGTCGCGACCTGCAGCGACCGCGGAAAGTGGCGCACCCCGAGGAGGAACACCCGCCGCCACAGCGGCCCCTCGAACGGGTGACGGTACGACTGAGCCGAGCCCACGCGCCAAGGGTACGCGCGTGGCGCCGCGGCGGCAAATGCGGGCGGGCGCGGAGGATGGATCAACAGGGAGACGGGGAGGCGGGGAGAGCTGATGGGGTTGGTGGGCGCCATCGCGCCGCGACGTGCTCGGCCCGACCGGCGCTTCGAGCACGGTCCCAACCCAGTCTTCCTCCCCGCCTCCCCGCCTCCCTGTTGCCCTCTTCCCGGCGTCGCCGCCGCCGCCCGCTTGATCGCTCGCCGCGCTCGCGCCAGACTGCCTGCCGTGGCGGATGCTCCGGCGGTGCGGCGAACCTGGCGCGCGCGGGTGCGCGCGGCGGTCGCGCGGGTGCTCCATGAGAACGCCACGCCGGCGCGGCTCGGTTGGTCGGTGGGGCTCGGCGTCTTCATCGCCTGTACGCCGCTCTACGGCTTGCAGACGCTGCTCGCGCTCGGCGCCGCCTGGCTGCTGCGGCTCAACCGCGTCGCGACGCTGACCGCGGCGCAGATCACGATGCCGCCGCTCGCGCCGCTCTTCATCTTCGGCGCGGTGCAGATCGGGGCGTGGCTGCTCCACGGGCGCTTCCTCGTCATCGGGCTCGCCGACTTCCGCGGCCCGGGGGCGGTCGCGCTCGGCCGCAGCCTGCTGGGCGCGTGGGTTCTCGGCGGCGTGGTGCTCGGCGCAGCCCTCGGCGCCCTGCTCGGGCTCGCGACGGCGGGGGTGGTGCGCGCGCGCCGGCGCGACGGCGGCGCCGCGCTCCTCGCCGCCGCCCAGCGCCGCGCCGCCGCCCGGTACGCCGGTGCGCCGCCG
>DASXVK010000703.1:0-15400 GCA_036504295.1 Polyangia bacterium | reverse complement strand
AAGAAAGGCCGGGGAACGAGGAGCCGGGCAGTAGGATTTGGGGTTGGTTGCGGGCGCCCCGCCGCCCCGTGCTCGAGCGCCGTTCGCTCGCTCTCGGCGCGACTCACCCCAGATCCGTCTCCCTACGCGAAATCGACCCTTTTCGTCGGACGCCGTCCCTGACTTCACTGGGTTCGCTGCCTTGGCGTCTTGGCGGTTCAACCATCCGCGTCCTAGCTGAACCGCATTGGGACCAGGAGCTCGGGGGAGCACGGCGCCTGGCACGACCTCTCGTGCCCGTGCCCGTGCCCGTGCCCCTGCCCGTGCCCGGTCTGGCCGAGAGGATCGGGCACGGGCACGGCCAGGGGCACGGGCACGACTCGGATCCCAGCCTGAGGTCAGTGCGACTGACGGCACTGGTGCGCCTGGCAGGTCTTGCCGCCGGTGCAGGTCTTGCATGTCTCGCCGCCGACGCCGCAGGCGCTGTTCGATGTGCCGGCGATGCACTGGCCCGACGCGGTGCAGCAGCCGAGCGGGCACGAGCCGAGGTCGCAGACGCAGGCGCCGCCGACGCAGCGCTGGCCGTTCGCGCACGGGCCGCAGGCGGCGCCGCCGGTGCCGCAGGCGAAGTCGCTCGTGCCATCGCGGCACTGCCCGCCGCCGCAGCAGCCGCCGCACGACTGCGGGTCGCAGACGCACACGCCGCCGCTGCACGACTGGCCGCTCGGGCAGGCGACGCACGCGGCGCCGCCGGCGCCGCAGGCCTGGTCGCTGCCGCCGCCCACGCACTGGTTGCCCTTGCAGCAACCGTTCGGGCACGACGACGGGTCGCACACGCAGGCGCCGCCGCTGCACCGCTGGCCGCTGTCGCACGCCGCGCACGCCGCGCCGTGGCCGCCGCACGCGGCGGACGTCGTCCCGGCCACGCACTGGCCGCCGCTGCAGCAGCCGTTCGGGCACGAGGTCGCGTCGCAGGTGCAGGCGTTGCCGCTGCACCGCTGGCCGCCGAGGCAGGCGGTGCACGCCGCGCCGTGCGCCCCGCAGGCCTGGTTGCTGCTGCCGTCGACGCACTGGCCGCCCGCGCAGCACCCGTTCGGGCACGAGGTCGCGTCGCAGTAGCACTGGCCGAGCACGCACCGCTGCCCGTTTCCGCACGCCGGCGCGCTGCCGCACTGGCACTGCGCTCCCGTGCACCAGTCGCTCCGCACGGGGTCGCACGTGACGGTACAGGCCGGGGGCGCGTCGCGGCCGGCGTCGCGGCCGGCGTCGACCGCGGCGTCGACGCCCGCGTCGGCCACGCCGGCGTCGGACGGGCAGCCGCCGTCGGCGCAGGCGGTGCAGACCGTGGGCTCGCCCGTGCAGGTCCAGCCCGGCTCGACCGTGCAGGTCGACGAGCAGCCGTCGCCGCCGGCGGTGTTGCGGTCATCGCACTCCTCGGCGGCGCTGACCTGGCCGTCGCCGCACACCGCCGGCGGCCCGAGCGTGAGGTCGACGCGGGTCAGCCGCTTCTCCCCGAGCGTCACCGAGGCGCCCGCCGAGCCGAGCACCGTGCCGCCGCCGAGCCCGTCCGCCCGGAGGTGGATGGTGGCGCCGCCGAGCCCGTCGGGCAGCAGGATGACCACGCTCTCGACCTGGGCCGCCAGGCGGCGCGGCGGGTCGGGGATCGCCAGCGGCGCGAACGCCGCCGCGCCCTGGTGGGTCCCGGTCACGCGGAGCTGGTCGAGCGCGGTGCCGGCGTCGTAGTGCACGACGAGGTCGACCCCGGTGAGACCCGACTGCGTGCCGTTGCAGGCGGTCACCGCGAGCGCCAGCCCGACCGCCGCGACGATGCCGCTGCGCCGCCTCATGCCGCCCCCCTCACCGCCGGTCCACGGTGCCGAGGCTCCCCGCCGGCAGCGTCGCGTGGCCGGACGACCCCGCGACTACCGCCGCCGTGACCGACACCGCCGCGACCCCGGCGATCACCGTCCAGAACCACCAGCGTTTGTAGACGGGCGGCCGGGGCTCCGGCGCGGGGTCCGCCCGCGCGTCGATCCGCGGGTCCGGCAGGTTGGTCGGCGCCAGCGCGGGGGCGCGCAGCGCGAGCTTCGCGACCTCCCGGCGCGCCGCCAGGCTGCGGCGCGACTCGGCCAGCAGCTCGCGGGCGAGGCCCGCGTTGCGCGCGTCGGGCCGCTGCCGCAGGTACTCCTGGAACTCCCGCGCTGCCGCGGCGTGATCGCGGAGCTGCCGGTGGCACTGCCCCATGTTGAAGAGGAGCGGCGGCGCCGCGAACGCGGCGTACGCGCGGCTGTACTCCGTGAGCGCGTCCCGGTAGCGGCCGAGGTAGTAGTAGGTGTTGCCCCGGTCGGTGTGGTACCGCGCCTGCTCCTTGGCGGGCGCGGCGCCATCGTCGGCGCGGACCGGCGCGGCCGCGAGCGCCACGCAGAGCAGCACCGCACCCGCCGAGAACCAGGAGCGGACCATCGATCGCCTCACGCGCACTCAATCCCCCCGCGCCTCAATCGTCGAGATCCATCACGTCGCCGCGGCCCACCTTCGGCCGCTTCATGATCCCCGGGCTCGGCTTCGGCTCCGCGTGCGCGGGTTGCACCGGCGAGGGCGCCAGCGCCTGCTCCGAGGCCGGCGGCGGCGGCGGGGGCAGCGCCGCGGCGGGCGCCGACGGCCGCGGCCGCGGCGCCTTGTGCGCGGCGGCGCGGGGCGCCGGGGGCGGCGCCTCGCGCGTGAGGCCCAGCTGCACCGGCGGGTCGCGCGGCGCGGGGTCGCCGCCGGGGAGCAGCAGCAGCGCCACCCGGGCGTCGCGCGCCAGCGGCACCTCGACCCGGCCGGCGGGCCGGCCGTACAGGCGGATGTCGTAGGTCGCGACCTCGTCGGAGCGCTCGACGTAGAGCGTGCACGGCGTGGTGCCGACGATCCGGTCCTGCGCGGCGTCCCACACCACGGCGCCGCGCGGGTTCGACTCGAACACGAGCGCCACCCGGCGGGGCGCGGCGGCCGTGGTCGTCGTCCCCGGCGCGGCCGTGGCCGTCGTCCCCGGCGCGGCCGGGGGCGCGGGCGCGACCTCGGCCCGGGCCCCCGGCAGGCGCACCCAGGCGTACCCGCCGACGCCGGCCAGGAGGAGCAGCAGCCCGGCGAGCGCCGGGGCGAGCAGCAGGCGGCGCAGCGGGCGCGGTCGCGGCGCCGCCGGGGCCTCGGCGGGCGCGGCCCGCAGGGCCAGCTGCACGCCGCGCAGCCGCGCCTCGACCTCGCTCATGGTCGCCGGGCGCTGGGCGGGGTCCTTGGCGAGGCACCCGAGGATGAGCGCGTCGAGCTCCTGCGACACGCGCGCCGGCAGCGGCCGGGCGTGGCTCGGCGGGGGCGGGGTCGCCTTCTGGTGCTTGACGAGGAGATCGGCGAGCGTCGCCGCCGAGAACGGCTTCCGGCCGCTGCACAGCTCGTAGAGGATCACGCCGAGGGCGTAGATGTCCGTCCGCTGGTCCACCGGGGCGCCGCAGGCCTGCTCCGGCGCCATGTACTCGGGGGTCCCCATGATCGCGCCCGAGGACGCGGTCTCGCCCGAGGCGGCGCCGTCGAGCTTCTGCGACAGCTTCGCGATGCCGAAGTCGATGAGCTTGACGAAGTCCTTCCGGCGGCCGCGCTCGATGAGGAAGATGTTCTCGGGCTTGAGGTCGCGGTGCACGATGTCGGCCGCGTGCACCGCGGCCAGCGCGCTGCAGACCTGCATCGCGACGTCGAGGGTGCGGGGGAGCGGCAGCACGCTCTCACGCGCGAGCACGTCGCCGAGGCTCTGCCCCCGCAGCAGCTCCATGACGTAGCAGCGATCGCCCTCGTCGGTCTCGAGGAAGTCGCAGATCTCGATGACGTTCTCGTGGACGATCCGGTTCGCGGCGCGGGCCTCGGCGAAGAACCGCCGCACCAGCGCCGGGTCACGGGCGTGCTCGGAGCGCAGCCGCTTGATCGCGACCTTGCGGCCCAGCCGGATGTGCTCGGCGAGGTACACCTGCCCCATCCCGCCCTCCCCCAGGGGCCCGAGGACGCGGTAGGACCCGATGATCGCGCCCGCACGCAACCCGGGCTGCGCCGTCTCCGGCGCCTTCGTGCGCGGGATGGTCACCTGGGTGCGTGACCGCCCGTCCCTCCCCTCGCCCTCCCGTCCGCCCGGCTGCATGACCGAATGCTCACCACTCCTTCGAGTAGGATGACGCGGGCTACACCGATGCATGCAGCGGTGTCGCCGGCAGCGCGGCGGAGGCGGCGACCGCGGCGAAAAGGGACATCACCCCCGAAGGGCCGGGGGAAGAAATCCCAGCCGCGCCTCCCCGGCCGTGAAGGTCCGGGTAACTTCGCGGACCTGACTCCTCGCGCCATCGCCGAAACGCAGCGCTTGACCGCGGGAAGAGACGATGTTCGACTACGCCGCAACCGGGCCGGGGGCATGGCCGATACCGCGCTCATACCGCGCAGGGGGCTACAGCATGACCAACAGGTGGACGCCGCTCCCGATCAGCATGCTCGCAGTCCTCGCCGTCGCGGGCTGCGAGGTCAAGAACCCCAGGTACTGCGACGAGACCACGCCGTGCGAGGATCCGCGCTGGCCGAGTTGCACCCTCGAGCGGCGCCAGTGCAACCCGTGGCCGGACGGCGGCCCACCGCCCGGTGACGCCTCGACGGACGGCCGCGGCGTCGCGGACGACGCCCCGACCGGCGACGCGGCGCTGGACTCGACCGGCGCCGAAGATGCGAGGCAGGACGCCGTGACTCTCGACGGCGGAGGCGATGCCGGGTCGCCCCCAGACGCGACGACGGACGGCGCGGGGGAGTGCACCCAGGGAAGCGACTGCACGGCGCCGCCGGCATGTCACATGGCCGCCGGCGCGACGTGCACGAACCACGCCTGCGCATACCCGAATGCGCCGGCGGGGAGCACCTGCGTTGGAGGCCACTGCTGCGCGGGCGCCTGCGTCCCGAACGACGCAGCCTACTGCGGCGCCGCTTGCCTCGCCTGCGCCGGTCAGACGCCCGCGTGCGACGGGACGGCGTGTGTCTGCAATGCCACTTCTTGCACCGGTGGCACGGTCTGCTCGGCCGGCGCGTGCGTCGCCGGCAACTGCACGCAGGCCCAGGACTGCGCGAGCCCGCCCACCTGCCGCACCGCGGCAGGGGCGACCTGCAACGCGATTCACGTCTGTGAGTACCCCGTCGCCACCGACGGAGCAACATGCAATGGGACGAGCCACTGCTGTTCGGGATCGTGCGTCGCAAACGACGCCTCACACTGCGGCAGCGCGTGCGGGGCGTGCGCCGGCAACACGCCCGACTGCAACGCGACGGCGTGCGTGTGCAGCGCCGCCTCGTGCCCGGACAGCCTGCCCATTTGCGACGCCAGCGGCGCTTGCCGCGCCTGCGCGAGCCACGCCGAATGCGGGCAGCGCGATCCCGGCAAGTCGGTGTGCATCCTGCAGCAGTGCAAGCCGTCGGTCTGCGGCGACGGCTACGTCGACACCGCGCAGGGCGAGGTCTGCGACGACCACAACACCGCCAACGGCGACGGCTGCGATCCGACTTGCCGGTACACGGGGACGGTAACGACCGTCGCGGGGAAGGCGGGGGCGACATCCCAGTACTGCGACGCGGACGGCAGCGGGGCTCGATTCGGACAACCGACCCATGTGGCGACGGACGGAACCTACATCTTCGTCGCGGACACCTGGGAGAACACCATTCGCAAGATCGCGCTCCCCAACTACACGGTCACCACGCTGGCCGGCACGCCAGGCACGAGCGGCGGCGTGGACGGCACGGGCGCCGCCGCGCTCTTCAATGCCCCAAAGGGTCTGGCTACCGACGGGCAGTTCGGTAACTACCTCTTCGTGGCAGACGCCGGCAACCACACGATTCGCCGCATCCGCAAGGCAACGGGCGTGGTCGATACCATCGCGGGGGCGGCGGGCCAGAGCGGGACCGCGAACAGCACGACGGGCACGAGCGCGCGCTTCAACGGCCCGTCGGGGCTCGCCTACGCGTCGCAGAAGCTCTACGTCGCGGACACTGGCAACTGCGCCGTCCGCATGATCGATCTCGGGACCGCGGGGTTTCCGGTGTACACCATCGCCGGCGCGCCCGGAACGTGTGGCTCGACCGACGGGGCGGCCGCGTCGGCGCGGTTTCGCCAACCCGAGGCGTTGACACTCAAAGGCTCGTCGATCTACGTCGCCGACACCGCCAATGACTGCATACGGCTCATCGATTTTGCGGGAAACGTGACGACGCCTTACGGCACGGCGGGCCAGTGGGGGTCCACGGATGCTACTGGCACGAGCGCTCGATTCCAGTTGCCCGGAGGCATCGACTACGATCCCACGACCAACAAGCTGTTCGTCGCCGACACCAACAACAACACCGTGCGGCGAATCGACCTCGCTACGAACGCCGTGACCACCCTCGCGGGTGCGGCGGGTACGGCCGGGGGCGACGACGGCACTGGCACGGCCGCGCGGTTCCAGGGACCGCACGGTCTCGTCGTCGCGAGCGGCTTCTTCGCGAATGACCTGCTCCTGGCCGATGGGGACAACTCGACCATCCGGCGAGTCGCACAGGCCAACGCGGCGGTCGCCACCATCGCTGGCGCCGCCCCGGCGCGCGGCAGCTCCGACGGGATCGGCGCCGCGGCGCGCTTCTATCGCCCGTGGGGCATTGCCGCGCTGGGAGGCTCGTTGATCGTGACCGACTCGGGCAACCGCACTGTGCGACAGGTCTCCAGCGGTACCTGGGACGTCGTCACGCTCGCGGGGTCGGCGGGTCAAGCCAACGGGAGCGTGGTCGACGGAATTGGCAGCAACGCTCGATTCCAGGCTCCTCATGGTGCGGTGGCCGTGGGCAACCTGGTCTACGTGGCGGATTCGTACGCGATCCGGGAGGTCGACCCCGCGACGAATTACATCACGACCCGCGCGGGTAGCGGCACCCAAGGCTTCCAGGACGGCGACGCGACCACGGCGCGGTTCAACGCCGCCAGCTCCATCGCCAGTGATGGCACCTACCTCTACGTGGGGGACTCGTGCACCATCAGGCGGGTCACACTCGGGGCGCCCTGGACAGTCACGACCATCTTGGGACAGTTCAACTCGTGCACGAGCGCCGACGGCCAAGGGACCACCACTGCTCGCGTCAGCCCCGCGGGTCTGGCGACGCGAGGCTCACATCTGTACGTCGCGGACGCGATGGGAGCGCTACGGGATGTGGACTTGTCGCATCAACCGCCCACCATCGCGACGGTTGCAGGAAGCCTTGGAACACTCGGCACCACGAACGGATTCGGAGCTCAGGCCCGCTTCGGGGCGCTGACGGCGATCACGCTTGACGGGAGCAGCGTGTTCGTCGTCGATAATCACCTGACCGGAAACCTGCTCCGCGAGATCGACATCTCGACCATGCGCGTCACGACGCTCTTCGGCCAACTCGCGTGTGTGAGCGCGATCGATGGCGACTATTCTCGAGCCGTGATCGGAGGTTCTTCGGGGCTCACCTACCTGCCGGCGAACGGCCGCGTCTACATTGCTGACGCCACCGAGAACGCCCTCCGCGAAGTGCGCTGAGAGCAGGGCGTCGCGTCGCATTCGGCCTGCGCCGTGGTGCCGTGCTAGGCCGGCTCGCCAGGCCAGCCAGCCACCCAGCTTGATCCCGCCGCAGGCGCAGTGGTAGCCTCACCCTAGACGAAGCGTGCGGTTGGATCGAGGTCAGCGCCCAGAAGCCTCGACGGCTGATGACCCGCGATCGGGGCGGCATCTCTGGACAGACCAGGCGCCGTGGAGGCGGAGAGCATGAAGATGCGTCGGAATTTCTCCCGGGTACAGACCGCTCTCGTGATTGCCGGCGTACTCGGCATTTCCGCGTGTAGCGGCAGCAGTTGCGGCGGGTGCATGGCGCCCATCCCGGGCGGCTACCCGCTCGACAAGCGCATCGAGGGCGCAGTGCAAGCACGGGTGAACCAGTCGGCGCTCGGGTTCCTCCAGGACCACGCGGCCGACATGGTGAGCTGCGTCATGCCGGGCGGGCTGGATTTCTGCATCCCCTCGTCCTCGAGCAACATCACGGTCGGCACTGCCTACGTCTGCGAAGGCGCGACCGGATCGCGGGACGCGAACGGATGCGTGCCGGGTGACCGCTGCGACATACACATCGAGGTCAAGGGACTCGCGCTCACGCCGAAGCCGGGTCTTGACACGCTCGGCGTGGAGGTCAGGCTCCTCGTCTACGACACCACCAAGAACGGCCACCCGGAGAGCACGATCCCCATCCGGATCCACGCTCTCTGGGACACGAACTGCTCCGTCACGCTGGACACCGAGCGCAGCGGCAACCCGACGCTGGGTTTCAAGCTCGACGCCAAGTTCTCGCCCGAGCCGGTCACGGGCTACACCCAGGTCAGCTTCGCGAATATTGCGATCCTTGATCTCGACCCGGATGACATCTCCATCAGCGGCGACTTCCCGATCTGCGACATCGCGGGCTGGTTCAAGGGGACGATCATCAGCCAGATGACGAGCAGCCTCACCGGCACGGTGCAGGACACCCTCAACAGCCAGCTCTGCCAGAAGTGCGCCGACGTCTCCGAGTGCCCCGCCGGCATCGACCGCTGCGAGGGCGGCGTCTGCAAGTTCGGCAGCGGCACCTGCCTGCAGTCCCTCGGCACCGAGGGCCGCATCGACGTCGGCGCCCAGCTCGCGTCGGTGTCGCCGGGCCTGAAGGCCTACCTCGACATCATGGCGCGCATGGGCGGGTCCCAGTGGGGCGGCCAGGTGACGAGCAACGGCGGCCTCAACCTCGGCCTCTTCGGCGGCGCCCGCGCCGCCGCCCACAACGAGTGCGTGCCGCTCAAGTCGGCGCCGCCGGCCGTGGCGGTGCCGCCGGCGCCGATGTTCACCGGCACGGGCACGCCGCCGGTGGCCAACGCCCACATCGCCCTCGGCGTGCACGACTCGTTCCTCAACGCCGCCGCGTTCGGCGCCTGGGACGCGGGCACGCTCTGCATCGACGCGGGGTCGGCGATGAGCGACATGCTCAACTCCGGCACCTTCAGCATCCTCGTGCGCTCGCTCGGCGACCTCACGCACGGCGAGACCGTGCCGGTGAAGCTCAGCATCCGGCCGCAGAACCCGCCGGTGATCTCGCTCGGCGCCGGCACCTTCAACGCCGACGGCAGCATCCTCGACCCGCTGCTGAAGGTCACGATGCAGGACTTCGCCCTCGAGCTCTTCGTGCTCATCGACGAGCGCTACGTCCGCGTCCTGACGATCCACACCGACATCACGCTGCCGCTGGGCATGCGCGTCAACGACGCCGGGCAGCTCGAGGTGGTCATCGGCGACGTCAAGAACGCGTTCCAGAACGTCTCGATCACCGACAGCGGCATGCTGTCGGACAAGCCGGAGGACATCGCCGCCGCGCTGCCGCAGGTGCTCGGCGTGGCCCTGCCCTTCCTCGCGACCGCGTTCCCGCCGATCGACGTCCCCGGCGTGCCCTGCACCGCCCCGGACACGCGCGCGCTCAAGCTCGCGATCCCGCCGGGCGGCATCACCTCCGTCGAGGGGCAGCGCTTCCTCGGCATCTTCGCCACGCTCGATCTGCCGGCCGCGGCGCAGCACTTCCGCGCCACGGCCACGGCCGAGGTGGCGGCGGTCGACGTGCCGCCGACCGACGCCTTCGCCGCCGGCCGCACCTTCGACCCGCGCCGGGCGCCGACCGCGACGCTCAAGCTCGGCGGCTTCGGCCTCGACGGCTCGACCCGCGACCTCGAGTGGACCTACCGCGTCGACCGCGGCTTCTGGTCGCCCTTCCTGCGCACCGCCGAGGTGAAGCTCGAGGGCGGCTCCCTGTGGCTGCAGGGGCGGCACAAGGTCGAGGTCCGCGCCCGCGTGCGCGACGTCCCCGAGAGCACGAGCGAGACGGTCACGGTCGAGGTCATCGTCGACTCGGTGGCGCCGACGCTCGGCCTCACGCGCGCCGGGGCCGCCGCCCGCTTCACCGGCCGCGACGGCGTGACGCCGGCGGAGCGCCTCGAGTACGCCTGGCGCGTGCCCGGCGGCCAGCTCGCGCCGTGGTCGAAGACGACGACCGCGCCCCTCGACGGGCGCGGCCTGGAGGTGAGCGTGCGCGACGAGGCCGGGAACGTGACGACGGCGACGCTCGCGGCGGTCACCGGCGAGCCGGCGCCCACGCCGAGCGCGGCCGCGGGCTGCGCGGCGGGCGGGGCCGCCGGCAGCGCGGGCCTCGGGCTGCTCCTCGCGGCCGGCGCGCTGTTCCTGGCGCGGCGCCGCCGCGCCGCGGTCGTCGCGGCCCTGCTGGTGCTGGGCCTCGGCGGCACGCCGGGCTGCTCCTGCGGCGGCAGCACCACCGCCGGCCAGCAGGACGGCGGCCCGGAGCCGGGCGACCCCATCTACACGCACGGCGCCATCGGGCGCTACTCGTCGCTCGCGGCCGACGCGACCGGCAAGCTCTTCGTGACCGCCTACGAGGAGAACTACGGCGACCTCGTCTTCGGCACCATCGGCGCGCCGCCGGACTTCACCATCGCCTGGGAGATCGTCGACGGCGTGCCGCAGAACGCGCGCGTCAAGGGCGACGCCGCGAGCTGGCGCTACGGCATCAAGGAGATCGGCGACAACGTCGGCTTCTACACCTCGCTCGTCATCGGCGCGGACGGCATGCCGCGCGTCGCCTACCGCGAGAACACCGCCGCCACGCGCGACGCCGTGGCCAAGAGCGGGCTCAAGTACGCCGCCCGCACGGGCACCACCTGCGAGCGCTCGTTCGAGTGCTGGACCAGCCACGTCGTCGACGACGCCGGCAACGCCGGCTACTACGCGAACCTCACCATCGGCGCCGACGGCAACCCGACCATCGCCTACCTGGCCCCGGCCAAGGTCGACGCGACCACCGGCGCGGTCACGGCGGAGCTGCGCTTCGCGATCGCCTCCACCCCGACCCCGACACAGGCGAGCGACTGGAACATCATCGTCGTCGACTCGATCGCGGCCTCGTGCGCCGGCGTGTGCCCCGGCGAGCAGGTGTGCGTGACGGCCAACCTGTCGTGCGCCGCCGCCGACCCCGCGGCCTGCGCCGCCGCGTGCGGCGACGCCCAGGCCTGCGTCGCCGGCACCTGCGTCGACGTGCTCGCGGCCCCCACCCTCGTCGACCTGCCGCAGGGCGCCGGCCTCTTCGTCAAGACCGTGCGCGACAACACCGGCCGGCCGATCCTCGTCTACTACGACCGCGTCAACGGCGACCTCAAGCGCGCGATGGTGATCGGCTCGTTCAGCGATCCGTGGGACATCAAGGTCCTCGACGCCGAGGGCGACGTCGGCCAGTTCCCGTCGGCGGTCATCGACGACACGAACGTGCTGCACGTCGCGTACGCCGACGCCGGCCGAGGCCGCCTCCTCTACTACCACGGCGGCCTCGGCTCCGGCGCGACGCCGATCAAGGAGGTCGTCGACGACGGCCGTCAGGGCCAGGACGGGCCGCACGCGGTCGGCTGGGACGCGCAGCTCGCCTTCGACGCGAGCGGCCAGATCCACATCCTCTACCAGGACGGCCGCACCGCCGATCTCCTGCACGCCAGCCGCGCGGTGGGCGCGCAGACGTGGACCATCGCGCCGGCGCGCCAGGACGCGGCGCCCGGCTACGGCTTCTTCACCCGCCTCGTGCGCACCGCCGAGGGTCTCTTCTTCAGCGACTACCGCTACGACCGCAACGACACGCCCACGGGCGTGATCACGAAGCCCGAGGACGCGGTCAAGCCCCTGCCGCAGGGCACGAGCGCCCCGGGCAAGACCTTCGGCTGGCTGGAGGTCGGGCAGCTGTAGCGCGTCGCGTCCCTACCCGCAGCGCGACCACCCACACTCGCGGCAGATGCGGCAACCCTGGTCGACGGCGACCGGGGCGCCGCAGTCGGGGCACGGCTCGGCGTCGCCGCGGGCGACGTGCGCCGCGTCGTCGCCGAACGAGAGCACCTGCTCGTCGCGGCTGCGGTCGCGGTACACCGTCACGCCCTTGCACCCGAGCTCGTAGGCCAGCCGATAGCCGCGGGCCACGTCCTCGGGCGTGGCGCTCGCCGGGAAGTTGATGGTCTTGCTCACGCTGTTGTGGACGTGCCGCTGGAAGGCCGCTTGCATGCGCACGTGCCACTCGGGCGCGATGTCGTAGGCCGTCACGAAGAGGCGGCGCACGTCCTCCGGCACCGCCGCGACGCCGGCGACGCTGCCGCGCTGCGCCACCTCGCGCATCAGGTCCTCGGAGTAGAACCCGCGCGCGAGGGCGACCTCGCGGAAGAGCGGGTGCACCTCGACGAGGCGCGTGCCCTCGAGCACCCGGCGCACGAACGAGACGGCATAGAGCGGCTCGATGCCGCTCGAGCAGCCCGCGATGATGCTGATGGTGCCGGTCGGCGCGATCGTCGTCGTCGTCGCGTGGCGCAGCGGCGGCCCGCCCGCCGCGGCCCAGCGGCTGACGGCCCAGTTCGGGAACGGGCCGCGGGTGCGCGCCAGCTCCGCCGACGCGGCGCGCGAGACCTCCTCGACGAAGCCCATCACCTGCTCGGCGAGGCCGAGCGCCGCCTCGCTGTCGTAGGGCACGCCGCAGCGGATGCACAGGTCGGCGAAGCCCATCACGCCGAGGCCGATCTTGCGGTTCGCGCGCGTGATGGCGGCGATCTCCGGCAGCGGGTAGCGGTTCGCGTCGATGACGTTGTCGAGGAAGTGCACCGCCGTCCGGACCGCGGCCTCGAGCCGCGGGCGATCGATCGCCCCGTCACGCACGAAGCGGGCGACGTTCAGCGAGGCGAGGTTGCACGACTCGAACGGCAGCAGCGGCAGCTCGCCGCACGGATTCGTGCTCTCGATGGCCCCGAGCGCGGGCGTCGGCTGCGTGGCGTTGATCCGGTCGATGAAGATGATGCCCGGCTCGCCGCCACGCCACGCGAGGTTGACGACCAGGTCGAAGACCTTGCGGGCGTCGAGGCGGCGGACGACCCCGCCTGACCGCGGATTGCGCAGGGGGTAGGCGCCGCCGGCCTCGAGCGCGGCCATGAACTCGTCGGTGAGCGCGACCGAGATGTTGAAGTTGCGCAGCCGCTCGGGGGTGAGCTTCGCGGTGATGAAGTGGATGACGTCCGGGTGGTCGACCCGCAGGATGCCCATGTTGGCGCCGCGGCGCGTACCGCCCTGCTTGATGGCGTCGGTCGCGGCGTTGAAGACCTCCATGAAGGAGACCGGCCCGGAGGCGACCCCGTGGGTGGTGGCGACGAGGTCGCCCGACGGGCGCAGCCGGCTGAAGGAGAATCCGGTGCCGCCGCCGCTCATCTGGATCTGGGCCGCCCACTTGACCGCGTCGAAGATGCCGGCGATGGAGTCCTCGACCGGCAGCACGAAGCACGCGCTGAGCTGACCGAGCTCGCGGCCCGCGTTCATGAGCGTCGGCGAGTTCGGCATCAGCTCGAGCCGGCTCATGAGCGCATAGAAGGACTCCTCGGCCGCGGCGGGGTCGGCGCCGTAGGCGGCGTCCGCGGCGGCGACCGCCCGGGCGACCCGCCGGAACAGCTCCGCCGGCCGCTCGACGACGATGCCGGCGGCGTCCCGGCGCAGGTACCGGCGCCGGAGCACCGTGAGCGCGTTCGGCGGCAGCTCGACCGCGGCGCCGAACCCGACGCCGAACTGTCGCGTCAGGTCCGGCAGGAGCGCGCCCGGCGGCGGCAGCGCCTCGACGGCGCCGGCCCCGGGCAGGTCCCAGCCGGCGAGCTCGGCGCTCGAGAGGTGCGGGACGAGAGGGATCTCGGCCATGGAGGTTATCGTAGGACTGAACAGGTGCTCAGACAAGAGCCACGTGGCGGGGTGGCGCTCTCAGCCGCCGCTCCGGCTCGCCATCCAGTCTGCCACCTCGATGAGGAACTGCTCGATCTCCGCGATTCCGGCGCTGGCGGCCTGGAAGAGCAGCCCCGGGTCCACATCACCGTATGCGTGAGCGATGAGATTGCGCAGCTTGGTCCCGCGACGCATGGCTTGAGCGGTCGTGGCGGTGATGACGGCGCGCGCGCCCAGCAGGTCGAACACCTCGCCCAGGGTCTCGGGCGTGCCGTAGCCCTCGTCGGCGACGATGTGCGAGCCGAGGTCTACCGACTCCTGCATGGCGAGATAGAGATTGAAGGCCGCTTGCTCGACGAGGGCCTCGTCCGCCACGAAGGCCGGACGACCCGGCGCGAGCGCGGTCCGAAGCCGGGTCAGGCGGCGGCGGACCCGCGCCGCCTTCGACAGCACCAACTCGGCGCGCGTCATGGCACCTCCGTCCGGCGGCGGAGGAGCGCCGTCGCGCAGCGCCGCAAGTGCACCCGCACATCGTCGAACTCCAGCAGGGCGCGGGCGACGAAGTCGCCGAAGGCTCCGGGCTCCCGCTCGAAGAGGCACACCCCGCGCGCCGCTTCGAAGCGCAGGAGCGGCGTGGCGCGACCCAGGTCGACGAGGTCGACCTCGCGGCGCAGGACCCGCTCGAGCGCGACCGCGAGGTCGAGGCGAGCCTGGACCGGCAGCTCACGGGCCCCCGCCAGGACGCCGATATCGACGTCGCTCGCCGGCCCGCCGCGCCCCGCGGCGACGGAGCCGAAGAGCACCGCGAGAGTGATTTCGCCGTCGCGCAGCACCGGGAGCGTGGCGCGGCGAATCTCTGCGATCGTCGGAGGTCGCGGCATCCTCACACCAGCGGCCGCCTCGCGGGCCACACCCACTTTGTAACACGTTCGCGCCGGCGCGGCACCGCCCCCGGGCCCGCTCGTGCCGGCGTCACCGGCCGGCTGACCGCGGGTCCTCGCGGGCGCGACCGGCGCCGCGATCACGCGGCGGAGCTGCGCGCCCTGTCCGGCCGGATTTCGGCCGCTGGCCGGATTCCGGCCGGCCAGGGCGGGCCAAGCCGGCGAGATTGCCCGCGCGGGCGCCCGGCACGCCGCGTGCTCTGGACCACCGCGGCCGCGCGCCGCGGCCGAGGTCCGCCATGCACCGCCCACCGCCCCATGTGCGCTGCGCCCTCACGCTTCTGGTCGTGCTCACCGCTGCCGCCGCGCCCGGCGCGCCCCCGCCCGCCGCCGCGCCCGCCGCCGACCGCTGCCCGGCCGCGAGCGAGCGCGAGATCGGCGCCCTCGCCCGCCGCGCCCTGCGCGCCGCCGCGCTCGATCGCGCCCCGGTCGCTCGCGCCCCGGCGGGACTGCCGCGGCTGCGGGCCGAGCTCCGCGGCGACCGCCGCTCCGTCATCGCGCTGCTCCTCCTCAGCTTCGACCTGCCGCGGGCGCTGCTCGACCGTCGCGCGCTCGGCGCCGACCGGGGCGCGCAGCACGAGCGCGCGGCGCTGATCGAGCGGGTCGCCGCCGTCGCGAGCGAGCGCG
>DASXVK010000702.1:0-2907 GCA_036504295.1 Polyangia bacterium | reverse complement strand
ACCGGCTTTGCCGGTCGAGGGGGGGCGGGCAGAGCCCCCCTGGCCAAAGGCGACGCGTGAGCGGGCGGGGCGCCAGAGTGAGAAAGGCCTAGCATGGCGAAGATCCGAGCGTTTTTGGCGGTGAACCTGTCGGTGCCGACGATCCGGGCCGTCGCGGAGCTGCAGCAGACGCTGCGCAAGGAGGCCCCGCGCGAGCTGCGCGTCGCGTGGGTCAACCCGGCCAACATGCACCTCACGGTCAAGTTCCTCGGCGCCATCGAGGCCGAGGCCGCCGAGGCCATCGCCGACACTCTCGCGCGCCGGCTCGCGCGCACCCCAGCCATCGAGCTCCGCGTCCACGGCGCCGGCGCCTTCCCCACGCCGCAGCGGCCGCGGGTGCTGTGGGTCGGCGTCGAGGACCCGAGCGGCGGGCTCGCCGCGGTGCAGCAGCAGGTCGAGGGCTGGATGGAGGAGCTCGGCTTCGCCCGCGAGGAGCGGCCCTTCAGCCCGCACCTCACCCTCGGCCGCGTCAAGGAGGGGCACGCGCCCGTCGACGCGCTCCTCGCCCCCGCCCAGGCGCGGCAGTTCGGCACCACGGTCGTGCGCGAGATCGTGCTCTACGAGAGCCGCCTCGCCCGCAGCGGCGCCGAGTACATCGCCCTCAAGCGGGTGCCCTTCGGCGGCCACGCCCCGGAACCCGGCGAGCGCCCCGAGCGCCCGGCCCCCGCGCCCGCCGCGGCGCCCACCAACGGCACGGATACCGCACAGGACAACCCGAACGATACGGAGAAGACCGGCCATGGCACTTGAGCAGACCCTCCCGCCGCGCGACGCGGGCCGCGACAAGGCAATCGAGCTCGCGATCAGCGGCATCGAGAAGCAGTACGGCAAGGGCTCGATCATGCGGCTCGGCGAGGGCATCGCGCCGCCCGAGATCCAGGTCGTGCCGACGGGCTCGCTGGCCCTCGACATCGCGCTCGGCACCGGCGGCCTGCCCCGCGGCCGCGTCGTCGAGATCTACGGGCCGGAGTCGTCGGGCAAGACGACCCTCGCGCTGCACGTCGTCGCGCAGGCGCAGAAGCGCGGCGGGGTGTGCGCCTTCATCGACGCCGAGCACGCGCTCGACGTCGGCTACGCGCGCAAGCTCAGCGTCCGGACCGACGACCTGCTCGTGTCGCAGCCCGACTGCGGCGAGCAGGCGCTCGAGATCGCCGACATGCTGGTGCGCTCGAACGCCATCGACGTCATCGTCGTCGACTCGGTCGCGGCGCTCGTGCCCAAGGCCGAGCTCGAGGGCGACATGGGCGACGCCCACGTCGGCCTGCAGGCGCGGCTCATGAGCCAGGCCCTGCGCAAGCTCACGGCCACCATCGCCAAGTCGAACACGCTCATCATCTTCATCAACCAGATCCGCATGAAGATCGGCGTCATGTTCGGCAGCCCCGAGACCACGACCGGCGGCAACGCGCTCAAGTTCTACGCCTCGGTGCGCATGGACATCCGCCGCATCGGCGCCATCAAGCAGGCCGAGAAGGCGGTCGGCAACCGTACCCGCGTGAAGGTGGTCAAGAACAAGCTGGCCCCGCCCTTCCGCGAGGTCGAGTTCGACATCCTCTACGGCGAGGGCATCTCGCACGAGGGCGACCTGCTCGACCTGGCCTCGGACAACAACCTGCTCGAGAAGAGCGGCGCCTGGTTCGCCTTCGAGGGCGAGCGGATCGGCCAAGGCCGCGAGAACGCCAAGGAATTCCTGCGCGAGCACCCGGCGGTCGCGGACGCGCTCGAGCGCAAGGTGCTGGCGTTCTTCAAGGTCGTGCGCGCGGGCGACGCCCCGGCCGGCGCCGGCAACGGCAACGGCAACGGCAAGGCCGAGGCCGCCGCGGCCGGCGGGGACGAGAAGCCGAAGAAGAAGTAGCCCCGCGGCGCGCGCGCCCGAGCACGCTCGCGTGAGTGCTGGCGGGCTCTGCCTGCCAGCACTCTGCGCGGGGGGTCAAAGGGACCCTCCCAGGGTCCCTTTCTTGAGAAATCCTAGATCGCCCGGCGCAGCTGGTGCGTCTGCACCTCCGCTTGCCACGGAGGGTGACTGATGCTCCGCCTGCGTTTCCGCGACCATCGCGAGTTCCACTTCCAGGTGCTGCGGGTCATGCTCGTCACGGCGGTCGCCGCGACCGTCGCCGGGCTAGGGGGCGGCAGCCCGACGGTCATCGCGCTGCTCGCCGCGGCCGTCGTGCCGGCGCTCGGGTTCAGCCTGGCCCCGCCGCGGGCCGACCGGCGCGCCTCGGAGCTGCTCCTCGGCGGCCTCTTCGCCGTCGTCGGTGCGGTCGCCGCGTTGACCCTGACCCCGGCGCCCGTCGCGCCGGCGATCGGCATCGGCCTCGCGGCGGGCGTGCTCGCCGGCCGCGGCCAGGACCTGTGGCGCCGGGTAGCGGTGAGCGCGGCCGGCGGCGCCAGCATCCCCCTCGCGACCGTGGTCGCCCAGAACCTCGCCGCCGCGGCCCCGCTCGCCGACCTGCCGCCGGCGGTCGCGCACGTGATCGCCGGCGCGCTGTCGGGCCTGACCGCCGCCCTCGGCGCGCTCGCGCTGCAGGCGCGCGTCGAGCGGGACGCGGTGCTCGAGGCCCACGGGGCGCTCAAGGGCGCGCTCGAGGGCGAGGTCGGCGGCATCGTCGACCAGTCGCTCGTCGCCTACGCGCGCATCCGGCCGGCCCTCGAGACCGTCCCCGCCGCGGAGCGCGCGCAGCTCGGCAAGGCGGTGAGCGACCTCACGCTGTCGATCCTGAACCTCGCGCGCCGCCTCGTCGCCATCGACCGCGAGGCCCACGCCACCTCGGCCGAGGAGCTCGCGCGGCGGCTCGAGTCGCTGGACGAGAAGATCGACCGCACCGAGGACCGCATCGCGCGTGAGCAGTACGGCCTCGCCCGCACGGC
>DASXVK010000701.1:0-6547 GCA_036504295.1 Polyangia bacterium | reverse complement strand
GACGCCGGCGCGAGGACGCCGGCGCGCCGGCGCCCGAGGCCGCGGCGTTCTCGTCGAGCGGCTTGCCGCCGGTCCCGGGCGGGAAGAGGTCCCGCACGAGCGCCCCGAGGTCACGCTTCGCGAACTCGATGCCGGTGCCGTGCAGGAACCCGCTGAGGGCGTCCTGCATGTCCTGGGCGGTCTGGAACCGCCGCGCCGGGTCGCGCTCCAACGCCTGGCGCACGATCGCCTCGAGCGCGGGCGGCACCTCCGGGCGCAGCGCGCGGATGGGCTCGAACGTGGCGGTGCGCACCCGCTCGAGCAGCTGGATGTCGCTCAGGCCGCGCCCGTGGACCTGGCCCGCGAGCAGCTCGTAGAGCACGATGCCCGCGGCGAAGAGGTCGGAGCGCCCGTCCACGCTCTTGCCCTCCGCCTGCTCGGGGGCCATGTAGCGGTACTTCCCCTTGAGGATGCCGGTCTGGGTGCGGGTCTGGCGCAGCCGCGCCTTCGCGATGCCGAAGTCGATGATCTTGACCTCGCCCTCCCGCGTGGCGAGCACGTTCTGGGGCGAGATGTCGCGGTGCACGATGTTGTAGGGCCGGCCCTGCTCGTCGCACTTGCGGTGGGCGAAGCCGAGGCCCTCGAGCACCTCGTCCATGATGTAGACCGCCGCCTCGATGGGCAGATGCCGTCCCGCCCGCCGCAGCGCCCGCATGATCGTGAAGAGGTCGCGGCCGTCGATGTACTCGAGCGCGATGTAGTAGTTGCCGTCGACCTCGCCGAGGTCGAGCACCTGGCAGATGTTGGTGTGCGCGAGCTGCGAGACGAGGTGGGCCTCGTCGATGAGCATGCTCACGAACTCCGTGTCCGAGGAGAAGTGCGGGTGCAGCCGCTTGATGACGACGCTCTTCTCGAACCCCGCGGCCCCCATGGCGCGGGCCAGGAACACCTCGGCCATGCCGCCGTACGCCAGGCGTTCCGTCAGGCGGTACTTGCCGAAGGTGAGCTCGGTCGTCACGCGTCTCGCGAGGGGAGGTCAGGACCTCGAACAGTGACTCCCCCGAGGCGCGCGGCGGCGCGGCTCAGACGGGCCGCCGATCGTCGCGGTACTCGAGCGGGTCGATGTTGAACTTCCGCATCTTGTTATAGACCGTGCCGCGACTGATGCCAAGCGCCTGCGCGACCTCCGGGATCTTGCCCCGGTGCTGGACGAGCGCCGCCCGCAGCAGCTCCCGCTCGGCGTCCTCGATGGACGTGACGATCCCGGACGCCGCCGTCGTGGTCCGCGGGTGGCCGCCGCGGCCGGCGCGGGCGCGGATGGCCTCGGGCACCTGGTCGAGGACCGTCAGGTCATCGTCGACCAGGTTCACCTCGCTCTCGAGGACGTTCTCGAGCTCGCGCACGTTCCCCGGCCACGGGTAGTCCATCAGCGCCCGCATGACCTCGGGCGAGATCGCGCGCAGCTTCTTGCCGAGGCGCGCCGAGAAGAGCTCGAGGAAGTGCGTCGCCAGCGGCGGGATGTCCTCGGGGCGGTCGCGCAGCGGCGGCAGCGGGAGGTGGATGACCTTGAGGCGGAAGAAGAGGTCCTGGCGGAACCGGCCGCGCTCGACGTCCTCGCCGAGCTCGCGGTTCGTCGTCGCGATCACCCGGGCGTCGAGGCGGATGTCGCGGGTGCCGCCGATGCGCTGCACGCGCCGCTCCTGCAGCACCCGCAGCAGCTTCGCCTGCATCTCGAGCGGCATGTCGCCGATCTCGTCGAGCAGGATGGTGCCGCCTTCGGCCAGCTCGAATTTCCCGGGGTGGCCGCCGCGCTTCGCGCCGGTGAAGGCGCCGGCCTCGTAGCCGAAGAGCTCGCTCTCGAGGAGCTCGCGCGGGATCGCGGCGCAGTTGATGCCGACGAACGGCCCCGTCGCGCGCGGCCCGGCGTTGTGGATGGCCTGCGCGAAGAGCTCCTTGCCGGTGCCGCTCTCGCCGGTGATGAGGAGGCTCGAGTCGGAGCGGGCGGCGGCCTCGGCGAGGTGGATCTGCTTGCGCAGCAGGGCCCCGCTGCCCACGACGTCGCCGAACGAGAAGCGCGCCGTCGAGCCGACGATCCGCTGCGCGAGGCTCTGCGCTCGCTTCATCTCGGTGAAGGTGGCGACGAGGCCGATGACGGCGCCCGCGTCGCCGCGGACGATGTGGCCGTTGACGAGGAACTCGCCGCTGCCGACGTGGGCGGTGCGCCCCTCGATCTCCTCGCCGCGGGCGACCGCCGTCTGCAGGAACGCGAGGTCGCCGAACTGGGCCAGGTTGAGCTTGCCGATGGGGTCGGTGCTCACCCCGAGCAGGCGCGCCGCGATGCCGTTCAGCGACGTCAGCCGGCCGTCTGGCGCGACGGAGATCACGCCATCGGAGATGGCCTCGAGCGTGACCGCCTTCGTGCGGGCCGCCACCCGCATCGCCTCGGCGATGCGCACGTTCTCGAGGATCGTGGCCACCTGCGAGCAGAAGATGACGAGCAGGTCGAGGTCGTGCTCGGTGAAGACGCCGCCGCACAGCTCCTTGTCGGCGTAGACGGCCCCGAACACCTGATCGTGCAGCCGCAGCGGGGTGACGATGGCGTATCCCAGCCTGACCTTCGCGCCGGGGCCCCCGGCGGGCTCGCGGTGCTCCTGCTCGGCCGGGCGCTCGAGGAGCTGCGGGCCGCCCCGGTGCGCGGCCTGCTCGACGATGCCGCGCCACTCGTGCGCCTCGGGGTCGCCGATGCGCAGGCTCCCCCGGACCCGCAGCACGGCGCTCTCGTCCTCGAGGACGAGCAGCGCGCGGTCCGCCCCGGTGAGCTGGGCCGCCATGCGCACCGCGTCCTGCGCGATCTGCGCCGGGTCGCCGAGCTGGTTGAGCGCGCGGCTCAGCTCGAGGAGGGTGCGGATGTTCTCGCGCTCGAGGACCACGGTGTTGAGGGCGCCGAGGAAGCGCTCCTCCGCGGCCGCCATGCTGTCCATCTTGCTGCCGAGCATCCGGCCGCTGCGCTGCACGGCCTCGGCGGCGGTCTCGAGCTCCGCGGTGATCGCCGGCGTCCCGGTCGCCGCGAGCCGGGTCAGGCATTCGCGGCAGCGTTCGACGAGGTCGCCGGCCTCGCGGCGCACCTCGAGCCGGCTCTGCTTGATCTCCTGGATCAGCCCGAGGACCTCGACGTCGGCGACGCGGTCGGTGCCGCGGCGGCCGTGGCGCCGGAAGGCGTCGCGTACGCGCTCGAGCTCCGCGAGCCCGCCGTACTCGCGGAAGAGCTCCTGGGCCTTCGCCAGCCAGAACGCGGGTGGATCGGCGAAGCCCTCGGGCAGCGCGTCCTGGGCCTCGCCGACGAAGAGCCCGTAGCGGTAGTAGGCCTCGGCGAGATCCCGGGGCAGCTCGTGGTCGGCGAAGCACGAGATGGCGCGGCGGAAGAAGCGCTTGGCGGCGCGCACGTCGCCGGCGCGGTGGTGCACCGCCGCCCGCTCGAGCAGCGCGAGGCCGAGCTCCCGCGGGTCGTTGCACTGCTCGGCGATCTGCAGCGCCCGGTCGAGGAGCGTGCCGGCCTGGCCGAGGTCCTCGGCCTGGCCGGCGCACAGCGCGAGCGCGCGCAGCACCCGCGCGAGCGACGGCGTGACGCCGCCGGGCTCGAGGCGCGCGCGGGCCGAGTCGAGGCGGGCGCGCGCCGCGCCAGGGTCGCCCTGGGCGAGCGCCACCAGCCCGAGCTCGCAGGAGAGCCGCCCCTCGCGCTCCTGGTCGGCGCGCCCGTCGCACAGCTCCAGCCCGCGCCGGAGATGCGTGACGGCGCGTTCGAGCTCGCCCTTGGCCGCGCACGACACCCCGAGGAGCGCCTCCACCTCGGCCTGCTGCCCGGCCTCGGCGCCCAGCTGATAGTGCCGGCGGGCCGCGTTGAGGTGCAGGAGCGCCTGATCGTGGTCGCCGACCCGCGCGAACAGGGCGCCGATCGCGACGCTCATACGCGCCCGCTCGTCGGGCGCGGTGGCCTCCTCGAGGAGGGCGCGGAGGCGCGTCAGCTCGGTCGTGTGCGGTCCAGCCACGTCATACACGTCGGGCGCATGTCAGCGACCGTACTGATTGTACCGAAAGGGCTCGACCTTGCCTACACATCCGCACGATCAGCTCTCCCCGGCACGGCGCGCCTGGACGCGCGCGCCGTGCGGATCCGTGACTGGCGTGTGGCCCCCCCGGTTGGGCCCGCCTCGGTGCGCCTCGAGCGCTGGTTAGTGCTCCGGCGGCTCTCCTCGCGGCCGGCCGTGCTCGTCCATCAGGCGCGCGCCCTCCATCAAGAGGTGGGTCGTCGAGGTCTGGACCTGGTCCTCCATGTCGACCTCGATGGCCGAGAAGTCGAAGCGGCCGTCGGGCCAGGTGACGAGGTGGTACACGGCCTCGGCGTTCTGCAGCGTACCCTGGTCCATGCGCGCGAAGACGACGCGGCCCTCGCGCACGAAGATGCGCCCCGTCTCGGCGCCGCGGCGCAGGACGAGGACGCCGCTCTTGCGCTCCATCTCGAGCATCGCCAGCAGGCTCGACAGGCCGAGCTGATCGAGTGCGCCGTGGATCCCGGGCTTGCCGTCCTCGCCGCCGGGCTTGGCCTCCTGCCGGAGCTCGCGGTGCTTCTTGAGCACGTTCGCCACGCGCAGGTCCAGCTCGTCGAAGCGAAAGGGCTTGGGCAGGTAGTCGTCCGCGCCGAGGCGGAACCCGCGGATGCGGTCGTCGTCGCTGGAGAGCGCCGTGAGGAAGATGACGGGGACGAACGCGAAGCGCGTCTGCGCGCGCAGGTTCTTGACGAGGGTCCAGCCGTCCATGCGCGGCATCATCACGTCGGTGATGATGAGGTCGGGCTGGATCTGTGCCGCGAGCTCGAGGCCCGCGGCGCCGTCCGGCGCGGTGCTGATCTGGTAGCCCCGCTTCTCGAGCACGGCGCTGACCATCCGGACGATCCAGGGATCGTCGTCGACCAGCAGGATCCGGGGCGACGCCATCGACTGCAGGATACCCACCTCGCGCCGGATCGTCAAACGGTGCGACGGGCGCCGGGCACAAAAAAAGCGGGAGGCCGCGCGGCCTCCCGCCTGGAGCTGAGAGGGAGAGCGACTACTTCTTGCCGCCCGTGATCAGCTTGCCGATGATGTCGTTGTAAACGAGCGGGACCTGGCCGAGGAGGGCCTTGTCGTCGTTGACCATGGTGTTGACGCTGTTGATGTAGGAGAGGATCTCCTTGGTCTCGCTGTCGTAGATGCCGCCCCAGCTGTTGACCTTCAGCATCTTGCCGCCCATGGCGCTCTCGCCGTGCGAGTGCAGCGCGATGATGTACTTGAACTTGATCGGCTTGTCGAGGAGCTTGAGGTCGACCAGCTTCTGGATGATCTGCTCCATGAGGTTCGACAGCGCGGTCGCGATCTGCTCGGCGGCGCCGGTCATGGCGAAGGTGTTGGCCTTGGCCTGGGCGTCGATGGTCTCGGCGAGCTCGAAGGAGAGGTTGCCGACGAGGTCGAAGAGCTGCTGGCCGGAGACGACCTGCTTGCCGTACTTCGCGATGATGCCGGCGGTGACGCTGACGCCCATGAGGGTCGGGTCACCCTTCGAGCCGAGGTGCGACAGATTGATCGGGAACAGGAACCCAGGCGCCTGGTCGGAGACCGGGAGCGGGAACTTGGCCGTCGGGTTCAACTTGATCTCCGCGCCACAGCCGAACGCGAAAAGCGCCAGAACCGGAAGAACGACGAGCTTCCTCATTGATGCCACCTCCGCAAGAGAACGCCGGCGCGTGTCGGCGGCCGGCAGCCAATGGGCAAGAGCAACCCCTGCTCTTGTCTGCCCCTTCAAGATGCGCCGCATATTCGCTTGGCCCCCCTGGGGTGTCAAGCGTTTTCGCGGCGCGGCACGGTCGCTGACCGTCCGACGGCAGGACATGATGCATTGACGTGGCCGGCGGGGTGGCCGAACATCTAAGCGAGCAGTACAGACCGAGGGTACAGGGCGGCTCCTGCAGGCAGGCGTCGCCGATGGAGGGTGGTGATGCTGGCGTCCTTCTTCACTCCCGAGCACGAGATCTTCCGCAAGTCGTTCCGCGACTTCGTCGCCAAGGAGCTGGCCCCCCACACGGCCGAGTGGGAGAAGCAGGGCGAGTTCCCGCGCGAGGTGTTCCGCCGCATGGGCGAGCTCGGGTTCCTCGGCGTCCACTTCCCCGAGGAGGTCGGCGGCGGCGGCGGCGATTACTGGTACAGCGTCGTCTACGGGGAGGAGCTGGTCCGGTCACGGTCCGCGGGCCTCAACATGAGCCTCATGGTCCAGACGGAGATCGCGACGCCCATCATCAACGAGATGGGCACGAAGGAGCAGAAGGACGAGTTCCTCGTGCCGGCGCTCACGGGCGAGAAGATCGGCGCCCTGGGCATCACCGAGCCGAACGCCGGCTCCGACGTCGCCAACCTGCGCACCACGGCCAAGTCGGACGGCGGCGACTACGTCATCAACGGCGCCAAGACCTTCATCACGAACGGCACCCGCGCCGACTTCATCACCCTCGCCGTGCGCACCGGCGGCAAGGGCTTCGGCG
>DASXVK010000700.1:0-6793 GCA_036504295.1 Polyangia bacterium | reverse complement strand
GCACGGCCCGTTCGCCCCCGGCAGGACCCACCCCAGATGAATTCCTCCCCGCCTCCCCGCCTCCCTGTTCAATTCCCTTACGCGATCCCGTAGTACTTCGCGCCCAGCCCCAGCAGCTCGCGCACCGGCCGGCAGTCGCTCGCGAGCACGTCGCCGTGCTGCTGGTGCGCGACCGCGGCGCAGCCGCCGCCGCAGACGGGGCCGAGGGCGCAGCCGTCGCAGCCGGACATGGTCAGCACCGAGCGCTGCTGCAGGCGGGCGATGGCGGCCTCGTCGCGCTCGATCACCGGGGCGTAGCGCCCCAGGCGGTGCTCCGGGTGGCCGACGGTGGCGGTGCAGCCGTAGACGCCGCCGTCGGGGGCGAAGGCCCACTCCTTCTTCGCGGCCGGGCAGGCGTCGAAGTTCGGCACCGGGAACGCGCCGGTCTCGGCGAGGTGGCGCATGCCGTGCAGCCGCGGCCGGTGGAAGCGCCGCAGCTCCGGGTGCGCCGCGCTGAGCTCCGCGTAGCGCGCCCACAGCTCGAGCCGGCCGAAGAGGTCCTCGCGCCGCTGGCGGCTGGCGCAGCCGTAGAGCTCGTAGTTGCGGCCGACCTGGGTCTTGAACCTCGCCTCCGGTTGGGCGAGCCAGCCGTGCGCGGCGGCCACGGACGCGAGCGCCGGGAGCGCCTCGAGGTTCTCGCGGTCGACGACCACGCGCAGGTTCACGGGGATGCCCGCGCCCACCAGGAGGTCGATCCCGGCGACCCCGCGGTCGAAGGTCCCGGCGCCGGTCGCGTGCGGTCGCCGCGCGTCGTGCACCCCGGCGGGCCCGTCGACCGTGACCTGGACCTCCTTCACCGGGCCCTGCGCGAGCCGGCCCACGAACGCGCCCAGGTCGTAGCCGTTCGTCACCACCGCGACCTCGAGGCCGCGCGCCTGCGCGCCCGCGAGGACGCGTTCGAGGCGGTCGTGGTGCGCGGGCGAGTCGACGAGCGGCTCGCCGCCGAAGAGCGTCAGGTACGGGCGCGGGTCCTCGGCGCCGTGGTAGCGGTCGACGTAGGCGAAGAGCGCCGCGAGCGTCGACGGGCTGATGAGGCCGTGCTCCGCGGGCGTGAACGCGTCCTGGTAGCAGTAGGTACAGCGCAGGTTGCAGGCGAAGCTCGGGACCACCACGAGCTGCGTCGGCGTGCGCGCGGTCTCGGCGAGGTAGTCGGCGTAGGCCTCCGCGAGCTGCGCCCGCTCCTCGTCCTCGGAGGCGACGAGGAACCCCGCCGCCGCGAGGTCCCGCGCGTCCTCGTCGGACAGCGCGGGCGCGGGCCCGCCGGCGGCGAGGCCGGCGAGCTGCTCGGCCTGCTCCGCCGGCACCAGCACGACCTGCTGGGTGAGCGGCTGGACGAGCAGCGCCTCGGCGGTACCCGGGACGCTGGCGACGATGGTGGCGCGCGCGAGCCGCATCCTGGCCTCCCTCAGTGTGCCGTCGCGGGGTGCGCGGCCTGGGCCAGCTTGAGCGGCGCGATCTTCGCCAGCCCGTCGATGTCGATGAGCGAGCCGCGCTCGGGGATCGCCAGCCCGCGCTCGGTCCACTCGGGGACGAAGAGGATGGGCCGGGCCTCGCCGTCGTAGCCCAGCTGGACGAGCAGCTCGGCCTCGAAGAGGCGGCAGCGCTTGGCGCAGCAGTGGAACGGCTCGAGCACGCGATAGAAGCCCTCGGCCGGCAGCGGCTCGAGGCTCGCGGCCCACTCCGGCTGGATCGTCACGCCGCGCTCGCCGAAGCGCGCGCGGTTCAGCGCCCACGCCTCCGGCAGGTAGACGCCCGGCCCCGGGTCGCCGTGGTTGTGGAAGTAGACGAGCCGCCCCGCGGGGATCTGCTCGCCGAGCGCAGCGCGGGTGCGGTAGAGGCCACAGTCAGGGAGGTGGGACATGATCGACTCCTCGCGGCGCGAGCGCCGGGCTCGTGTGGGAGCCACAAGCGTGCCGCGCGGTTCGCCCGGCCGCCAGGGGCCCCCCGGCCGAACCCTGCCGGGCCGGCGTGGCTCACACCGGCAGGAGCCCACCCATGACATCGTTCCTCACCGTCGGCGCCGCCCTCGTGGGCGGTCTCTTCGTCCTCATGATCGGCCTGCAGATCGTCATCCGCCTGCGGGCCCGCGCCCAGACCGGCAAGCCGGTGCCGCCGCTCCCCGGCGCCCTCGGCGCCCAGATCGCGAAGGGCCGCCGCGCGCTGCTCTACTTCTTCAGCCCCGGCTGCGCCGCGTGCCGCACGATCACCCCGCAGGTGCAGGAGCTCGGCCGCCGCAACCCGGCGGTCCACGCCGTCGACATCAGCCGCGATCTCACCACGGCGCGCGCGCTGAAGATCATGGCCACCCCGAGCTTCGTCGAGATCGACGAGGGCAAGGTGGTCGCCGTCCACATCGGGCCCGCGCCCGCGGCGCTCATGGCCCGCTACGCCTGACGCCGCGCGCAACCGCCGGCGCCGCGCAGCGCTCCAAGCTCGTGATGACCCTCCCCTGGTGGCTCCCGTTCGGCCGCGTGCCGGAGGTCCCCGCGACGACCCTGGCCGAGACGCTCGCCCGCGCGCCGGCGCCGCAGCTCCTCGACGTCCGGACGCGCGGCGAGTTCGCGCGTGGTCACATCGCCGGCGCCGTGAACGTGCCGATCGGCGAGCTGCGGTCCCGGCTGGCGGCGCTGCCGCTGGACCGGGCGCGCCCGGTGGTCGCGATCTGCCTCTCGGCCCACCGCAGCCTCCCGGCGGTGCGGCTGCTCAGCGCCGCCGGCTTCGACGCCGCCCACCTCGCGGGCGGGATGCTGGCGTGGCGCAGCGCGGGGTTGCCGGAGGCGGCCGGCGCGCAGCCCCGGTAGCGCGGCCCGGGGCAGTCGCGGCGAGCCTCGGGCGGGCGGGAGCCCCGACCGCCTGCGCCGACGCAGGGCCCGTGAGCCAGCCGAACATCCCGGCCGCGGCCATGCCCCCGACGAGCTGAGCGGCCACGAAGGGCAGCACGTCGGCCGGGTGGATACCCGCGGCGCTGTCGGTGACGGCGCGCGCGAGCGTGACGGCGGGATTGGCGAACGAGGTCGACGCCGTGAACCAGTAGGCCGCCGTGATGTACGTGCCCACCGCGAACGGCACGGCGCCGGGGCGCCTCCGGGCCGTGCCGAGGATGACGAGCATCAGGCCGAAGGTGGCGAGCCCCTCGCTGAAGAGCTGCCCCGCGCCGTGGCGCGCGTGGGCGGAGGCGGCCAGCAGCGGCCCGCCGAACATGAGGTGCGCCGCCACGACGCCGGCGAGGGCGCCGCCGATCTGCACCGCGACGTACGGTCCGAGCTCGCGTCGCGGCAGCTCGCGGCGCCACACGGCCACGGCCGTGACCACCGGGTTGAAATGCGCGCCCGAGATCGGCCCCAGGGCGAGGATGAACGCGGCCAGGCCGGCGCCGGTGGCGAGGCTGTTGGCGAGCAGCGCCAGCGCCCGATTGCCGTCCGCGAGGCGCTCGGCCATGATGCTCGAACCGACGACGGTGGCCAGCAGGAGCGCGGTGCCCACGCCCTCGGCCGCGAGGCGCTGGGCGCGCGAGCCTTCCATCAGCAGCAGCCGCCCCCGGGCGCGCACGCCGGGGACGCCTCCGTCGTCTCGACGTAGCCCTCGCCCTTGGTCTCGCGGGGCGCGCGGACCAGCATCTCGGCGCCGCAGGGGAACGGGCGCTCCTCGCCCGCGGGCACCGGGACGCGGGGCTCGACGAGCTCGAAGTGCTCGCGGTAGGGCGGCCGCGAGTAGAGGTCGAAGGTCTTCGCGCACACCGCCACGCGCGCGCCGCGGCGGAGCACGTGGCCGTCGTCGTCCCGCACCTCGCGGAACGGACCCTGGTAGATGACCGCCTGCTTGCGGTCCCGGCAGGGCCCCTCCTTGCCCCGGTAGGCGGCGACGGTGAGGCTGCGAAACTCGATCCCCTCGACGACGCGCCAGGGACGCACGGCGCGCTCGAGCACGGTCATCCCGTACAGCCCGGCCTCCTCGAAGGCGGCGAGGAAGCGGTCCTCGCGCATGGCGCCGGAGATGCAGCCGGTCCACAGCGCAGGATCACGTTGCAGGTGCAGCGGCACGTCCTCGTCGCTCACGATGTCCGAGATGACGGCGCGGCCGCCGCGCCGGAGCACGCGGTGGATCTCGTGAAACAGGCGCGGCTTGTCGTCGGGGCGCACGAGGTTCAGCACGCAGTCCGAGATCACGGTGTCCACCGCGCCGTCCGCGACGAGGGGCGCCCGCCGGCGGAGCTCGGCCAGCCGCTCCTCGAGGCGCGCCAGCTCCTCCGCCGAGCGCGGCGGCCGCCGGGCGAGCTCGGCGTCGACGAGCTCGAGGTCGAGCTCGAGGTCCTGGATGCGGCCCTTCTTGAAGCTGACGTTGTCGTAGCCGACGGCGCGCACGAAGGCGGGCGCCGCCCGGCGCGCGAGCGCCAGCATCGCGTCGTTCATGTCGACGCCGATGACCCGGCCCGCGGGGCCGACCACCTGGCTCACCAGGAACACCGACTTGCCCGACCCGGAGCCGAGGTCGAGCACGGTCTCGCCCGGCCGCACGTACCTCGTCGGATCGCCGCAGCCGTAGTCGCGCGCGAGCACCTCGGCCGGGACGGCCGCGAGCAGCCTCGGGTCATAGGTGGCCGGGCAGCAGAGCCCGAGGTCGCGGGCGGCTCCGTCCGCGTACACCGCCCGCACCGCCGCCTCGGGCTCGGCCGCTGCCACCGCGCGCTCCGGTTCTTCGTCGCCCATCGGGGGTGGGAGCCTGCGCGGGGAGAAGCGATTCGGGACGACCGCATCACGCCTCGGGGAGGGCGACGGAAGCCAGCGGCATCCAAAGCTTCACGCCCCGCACCCCCGCCGCGCGGGGGCAGCGCGGGCGTCGCAGCGGGAGCGCGGCGACGACGCGGCGGGATAGCAGGCATGGACGCACCCGTCGCCGGCCTTATGTTGCAGGCGCAGGAGAGGAACCATGCGGAAGCTCAGCGCAACTGCTCTGGCCGCGTTCGTGGTGGTCACCCTGTTGACCAGCGTCACCCTGGCCCAGCACGGCGGCGGGTGGGGGCCGCTGGGGCAACACGGGAAGCTCTATGATCCCAAGAGCGTCGTGACCACCCACGGCTCGGTGACCGTCGTCGAGCGCTTCACCCCGCTGCCGGGAATGGGTCCCGGCATCCACATGACCGTCGAGACCAAGCAGGGCCTCGTCGACGTGCATCTCGGCCCGGCGTGGTACGTCGAGCAGCAGGCGCCGAAGCTCGCGGTCGGCGACCGCGTCGCCGTCACCGGGTCGCGCATCACGCTGGACGGCAAGCCCACGATCATCGCCGCGGCGGTGAGCAAGGGTGGAGCGACGCTCCGGCTGCGTGACGTCGACAGCGGGGTGCCCGTCTGGAGCGGGGGGAGGCGGGCCCGGGGCGGCCGCTGAGCCGCGAGCGGCGGTGGCCCGGCCCCGACCGTCGCCGGCTACGACACCGGGTCGGCGAGGGCCGGCGGGTGAGGCTCGGCGCCGCGCTGCTCCGCGGCCGCCGTGCGATCGCCGCCAGGATCGTGGCCCGGTACCCACTCAGGCGCATACGACATCGTGGTCACCGAGCAGAGCGCGAGCAACACTCCTCGGGCGGCGACGACTCACCGCGCGCAGCGCCACGGGTGCCGCACCGCGAAGGCGGCTCCCACGAGCGCCGCCTCGAGGTTCGGCAAGGGCCCGCCCGCGAGGAACCGGTCGACGTGCCCGAGGAGCCGCCGCACGTCCGCCCGGGTCATCCAGGGGTTCCTCAGGTGCTCGAGCAGCTCCGCCTGGGACAGGCCGAGGCGTCGGCCCTCCTCGACGGCCACGGCGTACGCCTCGACCTCGGTCGGCCGGTCGACGTAGTCGAACCGGTCGTCCCAGAGATCGAAGCCCTCGCCGAGCTGGCGCAGGTGCGTGAGCTCGTGCAGCAGGTCGAGGTAGAGGTCCACGTCGCCGCCGATCGCGTAGTAGCGGGCCGACAGCACGATGCGGGGGACCTCGACGTCGACGAACGCGTAGCCGCGTGGGCCGCAGACGAGGACGTGGGCGCGCGTGAGCAGGCGGGCACGGGTGGCGGCGGCGGCGGCGATCCGGCGGAGCGCCGGGCTGCGGCCGGCGCGCGGCAGGAGCTGCAGGAAGCCGTGGTCGCCCGGCCCGAGTGACCGGTCCACCCGCGCGTATGGCGGCAAGGAGGTCAACCACGCACCGGGCGCGGCGCCTACGCCTGTGACTTGCCCGGCGTCGCCCCGCCGGCCCCGTTCGTCCTGATGCCGAGCAGACTGTAGACCGGGCAGAAGCCGATGGTGGCGGTGAAGAGCGGCACGAGGCCGACGAGCGCGAGGTAGTGCGCGCCGCCCGGCAACACGAACCAGAGCGCGAGCAGCGCGAGCCCTGCGACCACCCGCACGATGCGATCGATCGATCCGACGTTCTGCATGGTCCCTCTCCCTCCGCCACGCGAGCCGCGAGCGCCCGCGTCGGCCTCAGTCGATGAGAGCCGCGCCGCACGGGGAGGGTTCGGGAGCGCCGCGACGGCGCGTGATATGGTGCGGCACGGAAGAGGAGCGAGCGCGATGCCCATACCCTCCGAGCTGCCGGTCGCGATCACCGTGCTCACGGCCGCGGGCTGCCCACGCTGCGCCGCGACGGTGGCGCACGTGGAGCGCTGCGCCCGGGAGCAGGCCGCGGCGGGGCTGGCGGTCGCGGTCACCGTCACGGACGTCGACGCCGCGCCCGCGCTGGTCGCGCGCTTCGGCCTCCGCTCCGTGCCGGTCGTCGTGGTGGCGGG
>DASXVK010000699.1:0-5158 GCA_036504295.1 Polyangia bacterium | reverse complement strand
CGGCCTTCACGTCCTCCTCGAGGTCGCGGTTGCTCGCGGCCAGCAGGCGCACGTCGGCCCGGCGGGTGCGGGTCTCGCCCACGCGCTCGAACTGGCGCTCCTGCACGAACCGCAGCAGCTTCGCCTGCAGGCCCGGTGAGATCTCGCCGATCTCGTCGAGGAACAGGGTCCCGCCCTCGGCCGCCTCGACCCGCCCCGCCTGATCGCGGACGGCGCCCGTGAACGCGCCCTTGGCGTGGCCGAAGAGCTCGCTCGCGAGCAGCTCCTCCGACAGCGTCGGGCAGTTGACGGTGACGAAGGGGCGGGCGGCGCGGCGGCTGTGGGCGTGGGCCGTGCGCGCGAGGATGCCCTTGCCCGTGCCGCTCTCGCCGCGCAGCAGGATGGGCGTGTCCGAGACCGCTGCCCGGACCAGCATCTCGAGGGCGGCGCGCATGACCGGCGACGCCGTCGCGAGATCCGCCTCCGGGACCTCGGCGGCGAGCGCGGCCTCCACCTCGGCGACGCGCCGCTCGAGCGCGCGCCGGGCGACGAGGCGGTCGACGATGTGGCGGATCTGCGCCGGGGTGAAGGGCTTGGGCAGGTAGTCGACGGCACCTCGCTTGATCGCCTCGACCGCGGTGTCGAACGTGGCGAAGGCGGTGATGACGACGACGGCGAGGTCGGGCGCGAGGCCGAGCAGCCGGGGCAGCAGCTCGAGCCCGTCGACGTCGCCGAGGCGCAGGTCGAGGAACGCGAGCTCGAAATGCTCCCGCTCGGCCGCGGCGAGGGCCGCTTGCCCCGACCCGACGGCGAGGACGCGGCACCCCGCCGACTCGAGGCACACCGCGAGCGTGGTGCGGATGTTCTTCTCGTCGTCGATGACGAGCACCGACATCGGCGACGAGGTGACGGCGGCCGACCCGAGCGCGTCCGGCATGGCGAAGTCCCCTTCGCCAGCATACTGCATGACGGGAGGAGCCGGGACAAGGCGCGGTGCAGCGACGGTGACGCGTCCTGCACCCTGCAATGTCAGACGGCGGTGATCGTGCAGCTTGCACGGTCGCGGGCGTCCGGGGTGGCGCGGTCTCCTCGCGACGCCCGGGTCGGCAGTTGGCACGACTCCTGCGTCTCGGGCCGCTGCTTCGTCCATGCCCCCACCCGAGGTCCCCATGAGCACGCACCCGACGCCAGCGCCCGCGAGCGCGCCGCCGCCGGCGCCCGTCCCCGAACCGCCGTCGCTGGCGGACAGACTCAAGCGGCTGCTGTTCGGCGCGCCGCGGAGCCTGACGGACCGGTCGCTCTTCCACCGGCTCACGCTCATCGCGTTCCTCGCCTGGGTGGGGCTCGGGGCCGATGGCCTCTCGTCGTCGGCCTACGGCCCGGACGAGGCCTTCCGGACCCTCGGCGACCACCGCTACCTCCTCGTCGCGCTGGCCGTCATGTCGGCCCTGACGGTCGTCGTCATCGCGTCGGCCTACAGCCGCATCATCGAGGAGTTCCCGCACGGCGGCGGCGGGTACGTGGTCGCGACCAAGCTGCTCGGCGCCCGCGTCGGCGTCGTGTCGGGCAGCGCGCTCCTCGTCGACTACGTCCTGACGATCGCCGTCCCGATCGCGTCCGCCGGCGACGCGCTCTTCAGCCTCAACGCCCTGCTGCCGTACGCGCAGCTGAAGCTGCCCTTCGAGGTCGTCGCGATCCTCGGGCTCACGGTCATCAACATCCGCGGCGTGCGCGAGTCGGTGCTGATGCTCATGCCGATCTTCCTCGTCTTCCTGCTCACGCACGCCCTCGGCATCGGCGGCGGGCTGATCGGGAAGGTGCCCGAGGTGCCGGTGCAGGCCCGCGCCGTCGCCGAGGGGTTCCGCAGCGCCGCGCACAACCCGCAGATCGGCATCATCGGCATCATCCTGCT
This sequence comes from Polyangia bacterium, assembly GCA_036504295.1. Taxonomy (GTDB): domain Bacteria; phylum Myxococcota_A; class Polyangia; order JACRCY01; family JACRCY01; genus DASXVK01. The sequence continues at coordinate 3,267 of DASXVK010000699.1, read as the reverse complement.
CTTCCTGCACGCCTACTCGATGGGCGGCGGCACTTACACCGGCATCGAGGCCGTCTCGAACGGCCTGCCGATCATGCGCGAGCCGCGGGTGCAGACGGCGAAGCGGACGATGGTGTACATGGCCGCCTCGCTGGCCGCGACCGCGGGCGGCCTGCTCATCTGCTACCTCCTGTGGAACGTCAGCACCACGCCGGGCAAGACCATGAACGCGGTGCTCTTCGAGCGCGTGGTCGCCGGCGTGCCCGGCGGGTGGGGGTTCGTGATCGTCACCCTGGTCTCGGAGGCGCTGCTGCTCGTCGTGGCCGCGCAGGCCGGCTTCATCGACGGCCCGCGCGTGCTCGCCAACATGGCCGTCGACTCGTGGGTGCCGCGCCGCTTCGCCGCGCTGTCGGAGCGGCTCACCACCCAGAACGGCATCGTGCTGATGGGCGCCGCCTCGCTCGCGATCCTGCTCTACGAGCGGGGCGACGTGCGGCGCCTCGTCATCATGTACAGCATCAACGTCTTCCTGACGTTCTCGCTGTCCATGTTCGCCATGGCCCGCCACACCTGGCGGACCCGGGCGCAGCGAGCGCACTACCATCGGCGGGTGGCGCTCTTCAGCGGCGGCCTGGTCCTGTGCGCGACGGTGCTCGTCATCACCACGTTCGAGAAATTCCTCGAGGGCGGCTGGCTCACGGTGGTCGTGACCTCGAGCCTCGTCGTGCTGTGCTTCCTCATCCGGCGCCACTATCGCAAGGTCGGCGCCAAGCTCCAGCGACTCTTCGCCGAGCTCACCGCGGTGCCGCTGGTCTCGAGCGTCCGGCCGAGCGTCCTCGACCCCACGCAGCCCACGGCGGTCCTGCTCGTCGGGGGCTTCGGCGGCCTCGGCATCCACACGCTGCTGAACGTCTTTCGCGTGCTGCCGGGCCACTTCAAGAACCTCGTCGTCGTCGGCGTGGGCGTCCTCGGCTCGGGCGAGTTCAAGGGGGACGGCGCGATCGAAGAGCTCCGGGCGCGCACCGAGGGCGAGCTGAAGAAGTACGTCGACCTCGCCCGCGGCCTGGGCATCCCGGCCACCTACCGCGCGGGCATCGGCACCGACGCGGTGAGCGAGGCCGAGCGGCTCTGCCTCGAGGTCGCGACGGAGTTCTCGCACGTGATGTTCTTCGCCGGCAAGGTCATCTTCGAGCGCGAGCGCTGGTACCAGCGCCTGCTGCACAATGACACCGCGTTCGCCATCGAGAAGCGGCTGCAGTGGGCGGGCAAGACCATGACCATCCTGCCGGCCCGCGTGCGGTAGCCGGCGCTCACCGCCCCCGCAGCTTCGCCGCCAGGGCCAGGTTGTGCGCGACCTTCGGGTCGCCGGGGCGCTCGGCCTTGAGCCGGAGCAGCAGCGGCTCGGCCTCGCGCGGGTTGCCGGCCTTGAGCAGCGTGTAGGCCAGCATGAACCGGTCGTCGTAGCCGCCGCGCAGCGCCGCGGCCTGGCGCGCCGCGCGGGCGGCGCCGGGCGCATCGCCGGCGGCGTCGAGCGCGAGCGCGAGGTGATAGTGCGCGTCGGCGTGCGTCGGGCTGAGCCGGGCCGCCTGCGCGAAGTGCCGCGCGCGCACCGCCGGGGCCTCCCCCAGCCGCTCGGCCGCGAGGCCGCGGTAGTAGTGCGAGTAGACCAGGTTGGGGCCGAAGGCGAGGGCGCGGTCGAGGGCCTGGCGGGCCTCGGCGGGCTGGCCCTGGTCGAGGAGCCACAGCCCGAGGTTGATCTGCGCGTAGGGGTAGCGCGGGGCGAGGCGCGCGGCCTCGCGCAGGTAGGGCTCCGCCTCGCGCATCTTGCCGCGGCCCATGAGCGCGAGCCCGTAGTTCATCTGCGCCCGCGCCGACTGCGGGGCGCCCGCGACCACGTCGCGCCACAGCGTCTCCTCGGTGCGCCAGACGAGGTTGCGGGCGACGGTGAGGCCGCCCAGGACGACGATCGCGGCGGCCGCCGTCGCCACCGCGGCCCGGCGCGCCTGGGCGCCGTCCAGGCGCAGCAGCCGGGGCGCGAGCCCGAGGAGCGCCGCCGCGAGGAGCGGGCAGAGGCCGGCGGCGGCGAGGTAGGGCCGGTGCTCGTTGACGATCTCGGCCAGGGGGAAGACCGACGAGGAGGGCAGGATGCAGATGAGGAACCAGGCGACCGCGAGGCCCGCGCCCGCGCAGCGCCGGCGGGCGAGGCTGACGGCCACGAAGCCGACGGCGGCGAGCAGTACGGCGGCGGCGAGCAGGACGCGCGGCTCGAGGAACGAGGCGGCCGTCGGGTAGTGCGGGTCGGCGCTCTGGCCCGCGGGCCACAGGAAGAGCGCCACGTAGTGCAGCAGCGCCGGCAGCTCCGAGCGGAAGTACTCGGCGCGGGTGAAGCTCGAGGCCGACCGGACGGCGAGGGCGGGCGTCATGCGGCCGACGAGGACCATGCCGGCGACCCCGGGCACGAGCAGCCAGCCGAGGCGCGCGAGGACCCGGCGCCATGGCTGCCGCGTGGCCGCCGCGACCTCGAGCAGCAGCACCAGCAGCGGCACCGTCACGGCCACCGCCTTCGTGAGCATGGCCCCGGCCATGGCGACGGCGCCGGCGAGCGCCCAGCGCCACCCGCCCTCGTCGCGCGCGCGCAGGTAGGCGAGGATCGCGGCGAGCGACAACGCCGCGCACAGGCTCTCGGAGCGCGCCGAGACGTAGCTCACGCACTCGGAGAAGATCGGGTGCACCGCGAAGAGCGCCGCGGCGACCAGCACCAGCCGCTCGTCCTCGCGCCCGAGCAGCCGCAGCACGCGCCGCAGCACCGCCTGCAGCAGCACCACGCACAGCACGTGGACGAGCAGGTTCACCGCGATGAACGGCGCCGGCGCCACCCCCGTCACCGCCGCGGTCGCCGCGTAGGTGACGAGCAGCAGCGGCCGGTAGTTCTGGTTCTGCGGCAGCACCGAGAACGTCGCGGGGTCGGTGAAGAAGCGCCCGGTGTTCGCGACGGAGCGGATCGAGGCGTTCTCGACCACGGCGTGGGCGTCGTCGAAGTGGAAGCTGCCGCCGAGCGCGTCGAGGTACACGACGACGGCGAGGAGCGCGGGCAGGCAGGGGAGCAGGCGGGCTCTCATGGCGAGGTGAGCCTACGGCGCCTGGGCGTGGGCGCTGACCGATTCGCCCGACCATCGTCGACTCTGACGTTGACCTTGACGTGGTCGTGGACTTTGACGTGGACCTGGACCTGAACGGGGTCGGCCCACGTTGACGCGTGCCAGGCCGACGTCAACGGTAGCGACCCCG
>DASXVK010000698.1:0-3271 GCA_036504295.1 Polyangia bacterium | reverse complement strand
CGCGCTCCGGCGGCAGGCGGGCCTCATCGACCTGCGCCGGCCCGACGCCGCGGCGCGGCTCCGCGCGGCCATCGGCGCGCGCTTCCCGCGCGCGGCGCGCATCCACTACATGCCGCCGGGCTCGACCGACCTGCCCGCCATCGCGACGCTGCTCGGGCCGCGGATCGGCGCCGACGTGGGCGCCGTGCGGCCCATCGTCCACGCCGAGGTGCCCGCGCGCTACATGATCGGCGGCGCCGACGTCGCGTACCTCCTCGGCCACGACCAGGCCCGCCGCCTCCTCGCGGGCGACCTCAAGGAGTTCCCCTCGCTCGGCGCCCGGCTCGACCGCGGGCGCGCGCTGATGGCGACCCCGTCGGCCGGGGAGGACCTCACCTCGGCCTGGCTCGCCGCCGCCCGCGCCCTGGCCGAGGAGCCGCGCGGCGTGGTGCCGGCGTTCATGCAGCGGCCGGCCTTCCGCGACCTCCGCGTGGGCGCGGCGGTGGCCGCGTACGGCCAGATCAAGCACAACACCGTGCTCATGGCCGGGCAGGCCTGGGACGAGGGCGGCTGCGCGATCCCCGACGGCTGGGTCGAGCCGGCGCCCGCCGTCTACGAGCACCTCCTGCGCTACGCCGAGCGCGGCGCCCGGGCGTGGGCCGAGCTGGACCCGCAGGACCGCAGCCGGGGCGGCGCCTACTTCGCGCGGCTCGGGCGCATCCTCCGCGCGCTGCTCGCCATCCAGCGCGACGAGCTCGCCGGGCGGGCGCTCGGCGACGAGGCGCGGCGCCTGCTGTCGATGGTGGTGGAGATGGCCCCCGGCAGCAGCGGCGGCCCGCCGACCTACACCGGCTGGTACTTCGACCTCTTCCGCCGGCGCGAGGCCGACGGCCTGCGCCGCGCGGACTTCATCGCCGACGTCTACACGTCGTCGAACCGCGGCATCGCCTACCTCGGCGCCAACGGGCCCAGGCTCGGCCTCTTCGTCGTCGACGCCGGCGGCCCGCCGCGGGTGATGGTCGGACCGGTCGCCGACGCCTACGAGCACCACGGCCCGCTCGCCCGCCGTCTCGACGACGAGGCCGCGCGCGCGTTGCCCGCGGCCGCGCGGGCGCGGCCGTGGGCCGCGACCTACCTCGCCGCGGCGCCGCCCGAGCCGCCGCTCGCCCTGCGCTACGTGCTCGAGGGCGGCGAGCCGCGCGACCGGGTGACCGTCGCGAGCACCGCGCGCCTCGGCCGCGTGACGGTCGATCTCATGGACCACCACCGGAACGTCCTGCGCAGCCAGACGCTGCCCGTCGGCCCGGGGGCGCCGGTCGCGTTCCGCTTCCAGGCGCCGGCGAAGGTGCTCGAGGCCGTGCGCGCGCTGCGCGTGCGGGTGGGGGCGTTCAGCTACTTCGAGGAGCTCGAGAAGGCCGGCGGCGTGCTGAGCATCGACACCCGGCTCGGCACGATGCGGCCGAAGGAGGAGGCGCCGGCGCCGTGATCGCTCACGCGAGCCTCGCGCCGTGCTCGCGCAGCAGCTCCCGCAGGATCGCGCGGTGGCACCGGGCCTCGTCGGCGCAGTAGCAGCCCACCGCGAAGTCGGTCCGGTGGGAGAGCGCCGCGAGCAGCGCGAGGGTCCGGCGGTTCTCCGGCGTGTTCATCTCCGCCCGGTACCGCCGCGCGAACGCGGCCCACGCGCGGTCCGTGTCGGCGCCGCGGCCGAGCTTGACCGCGGCCGCGCTCGGGCTGAGGTTCGGGAACCACACGTCGTACCAGTTCCCGGCCGCGTGCTCGCTCTTCGGCACCCCGCGGGGCGGGTGGCGGACCGTGCCGATGCGCAGCCCCTCGCCGGGGGCGCGGGCGGTGCCGAGACGAACGATGCGGACGGCCATGGGATGCCTCCTGCCGTACCATTGTGGGCCCGGCCGGAGGTGCGCTACAAGGGGCGCGGGCGCTCACCCGCGCCGTCAGGGGATGCCATGTCGAAGTTGCGCGCCGCCGCCGTCGTGGTCCTGTTCGCCGCCGTCCCGTGCCTGTCCGCGTGCAGCGCGAAGACGGACCTCGAGAACATCTGCAACGCCGAGGCGCGCTCCGGCGCGCAGGGCGACCCCGCGACCAAGGCGACGCGGATGGCCGCGTGGATGGAGGCGCACGTCCGCACGAAGGAGGGGCGCAACGTGCTGCACGGCCTCGGCGCGGTCGATCCCGCCCGGCGCGGCGAGCTGCTCAAGCAGGCCGCGCGCGAGGTCGGCTACACCGGGCCGTGCCCGATGGCGGACTACAAGCCCGCCGCGCCGTGAGCCAGACCGCCGCGCCGTGAGCGGGCCCGCGGCGCGACTCCCCTCACCGCGCGCCGATCCCGTGGGCGACGATGAGGTCGGCGGGGCCGGCGAGCTGGCCGCCGACGAGGGCGGTCGGAGTCTGGGCGCGGTGCTGGCGCTGGGCCGCGCTCGCGACCCGCGGCCGCACCATTCGTCTCCGGCGCCAGGAGCTCCCCGCCCGCCTGGACCGCCACGGTCATGCCCGCCAGCTCCGGCGCCGTGGGCACGCGCGGCGGCGGCAACTCCCCGGCGCACGCCATGAGGAATCCGCCGGCGACCATCGCGACCACGGCGGAGCTCATGCCGGTCTTCGTGCGGTGCATCACCATGCATCCTCGACGATTCGGCTGCTCGCGCGCGTGGGCCCGCGTCCGCGGCCGCGCCGCTACGGCGCCATGCGCCGGTGCAGTTCCTCGATCGCATCCGCGATCCGCGCCGCGTCCTGGCCGCGGCCGCCTTCTGTGTCACCGTTCCCGCGCCACGCCCCACGTCACCACCAGTTCGCCCGCCGCGCCCACCCGCGCGCCGACGATCAGCGACGGCGTCTGGGCGCGGTTGTCCCGCTGGGCCTCGCGCGCCACCCGCGGCTTGATCCAGGCGTGCAGCTCCTGGAGCGTGATCTGCCCGTCGCCGTCGAGGTCGGCCTCCGCCTGGCCGAGCCCCTGCGCCAGGTAATGGCTGAACACCCCGCCGCGCCCGCCCGGCATGGGCCCGGAGATCTCGCTCCCGGACGAGGCCGCCATGAGCGCGACGTTCGCGACCGCTATGGGGCCCTTCACGACGACGAGCGGCCGCGCCCCGGGTGGCAGCACCGAGCGGCCGCCGGCGCCCGAGAAGCACGAGTCCACGAACGCCAGCACCTCCTTCGCTCGCGTCTGGCTGAGCGCCTGGAGCACGTGTGCCAGCAGCACCCCGGTCTGCTCGACGGCGGCCGGATCGCCGTCGTAGGGGAGCAGGTACGACGTGCCCTTCGACGGCTCGGGGGC
>DASXVK010000697.1:0-8612 GCA_036504295.1 Polyangia bacterium | reverse complement strand
GGCATCCGCGCCGGGCCGCCGGCGCCAGCCGTCGAACCATCGCGCCGACGAGCACGGATCGAGGTCGGCGACCGGCCGGCCGTGCTTCCGGGCGTTGCAGAGCACGTAGACCAGCGCATTCCTGACCTCGCGCGGCGTCGTTAGATCACGGCGATGGTAGCGGTCGCCCCACACCGGCCCGCGGCGCGCGAGCAGGCGGTTGACCGCGAGCGCGACGCGGATGGCGACGCGGCGGACCGCCGACGACAGGGCGCGCTCGTCGTGCGCCTCGATGATGAGGTGCACGTGATCGCCCTGGACAGAGTAATGGACCACGCGCCCGTCGGAGCGGTTCGCGGCCGCGATGGCGCGTTCGATCACCGCGCAGAGGTTCGGCGCACGCAGCGAGGGCAGGCCGGCCCGCGCGCGCAGCGTGATGTGCGTGGGATGGCGCGCGACGTGCTCGGGCCGCCCGCGGTGCAGCACGCACGGCCGCGGCCCCGGCTTGCGGCCCGCGCGCGCGCGGCGCCCGCCCCACGTGTTGGGCATCTGCAGCGGCAGTTGTCGAGGGCGGCGCGGCATCTTGATAAGGGCTATAGTAAGCACGACGGCTCGATCGCGCAAGCCCCAGCGCAGCGATTCTTCGCGGGTACAGCCGCCTCGCTCTCCCCGCCCGGGCGCGGGATCAGCGCTCAGCGGCGCGGGACGCTGCGTTCACGATGTCGTCGCGAAGTCGGAGCGGGCAGATTCATGGGGCGGGAGTGCGCGCGAGGCTCATCACGGGCTCACCACCGCCGGGCCGAAGTTGCCGAAGCCCTGGCTGGTCCGGCGGATGGCCGAGGTGCACACCGCGAACACGCCGCGTGCTGCTCGAGCTCGGGGCGCGCCCGCCCACTCCGTCTGGAGCAGCGACCGCACTGTGGGGAGGCTGGCCCCCATCGACCAGAGGGGCCAGGTCAGCCGCATGTCATCGCCGCGCCCGCTCACCCCGGTCGTGATGATTCGCCCGCCGCGCGGGAAGCAGGGCAACAGTGGCAGGGCTCGAAAGGCCAGCCACTCGAGCGGCGCGTCCACCTGCGTGCCATCGACACTCGGCTTGTTGGCCATGAGAGCCCAGTTGCGCTCGGCGGCCGGGTCCCAGCGCAGGTTCGACCCGCGCCGGGCGGCATGCCCTTCGAACAGCGACTGCGTCGCCCACTCGGCGGTCACTGAACCGCGGATCTCCTCGACGATGCCGAGGAACTGCTGGTTCGCCGCCGTGAAGTGCAGCGCCGTGGGTTTGGTGTTCCCCTTGCTGAGATCGAACGCCACCTCTGTTCCGAAGGCTGCCGCGTAAGCGACCGCGTCGCCCCGCCCCGTGCACCAGCCGTCAACGCAGCGGGCGAGGAACGCCGCGAATGCCGGCGGCGGTGCCTTGAGGTCGGCCACGATCTTGACCCCGTTCTTCTCTTGCTTCGAGTACTCCAGCCTCCACGCCTGATCTTCCTCTGCGCGCGCCGCGTCCTCGGCCACCAGCCCGCCCATGTCGTCGGCGTTGCCGTCAACGAAAGCGCTGAACGACCCATCCGTGAGGAAACCCAGCCGAGTCGCCTTGCTCCGCTCATGAACCAGCCGCAGCAGTCCCAGCGAGGCCAGGAACCCCAGTGGACTCGCGCCGCTCAGGCCAGGCAGGACCAGACGGTTCAACGCGCACCTCCCCGCTGCTCCAACTCACTGGCCCGATGGTCCGCCAGGCGCAGCAACGCTTCGAGCCAGCACAGCTCCTGCCACCCGTACTTCTCGACGAGGTTCCAGAAGCGGTCCGGCAGCGGCGCATCCAGGCGATGCAGCCGGTGATCGGAGGACACCGGCCCGAGGTCGGCGACGCCGAATCGCGCGCTGCGGTGGCCCGCCAGCTGCACCTCAACCGGCTTGTCGTCGAAGACCACCGGGGCGAACGGGCGACAATGGCCGTGGTGGCTCGATACCAGGTACAGCACGAGATCGGGCTCATGGGCCTTCGCGCCCACGTGCGCCTCCAGCATGGCCGCCGATTGCACCTCGTGGCGACCCCCCTTTGGATAGCCGCTGCGGGTCTCCGCCAGACGATGGAGAGCTCTGGCCCCTGGTGGCATGCTGGACTTGGCCCAGGGCGTCTCGTCCCTGAGGAGGTCGATCTCGCTCCCGCCGCGCAGCAGCAGCTGGAAGCGCCGATCGGCCTTTCCGACGTCATGGAGCCAACCTGCGAGAGCGAGATCGTCGACCAGGTCGCCCGGGAGCCCCGCAGCTGTCGCGAAGTCTCGTGCGAGGCGCTCCACGTCAGCGCTGTGCACGGCGAGGGACACGGCTCGCCCTGCGTGAAACGAATCGTCCTCGTCAGTGGTCAGCTCGATCCCGTCCTCGAGCACCTCGTCTGGCTGCAGCAACGACCGCAGCTCACCTGGGTGGATGCGCGCTCCCTGCAACATGCTCCACGGCGGGGCGCCCTCGACGGTGAGGAGCCCCTTGCCCACGGCCAGCGCGGCGCACCACGACCGGCGCCAACTCGTACGCTCGGTCTCGGCCGCCACGGTGGCCAGCTCGGCGCGTGCGGCCGCAGGATCGTCCAGCGGCAGGGCCAGGTCGAGTTGCTTCAGTATCGCCGGGTGGAGGCGCAAGACCGGCTGACCCCGCCCGAGGAGCGCGGCCCGCTCCGCGAGGTCGGTTACCGTCGCCGCCGAGTCGCCGTCGAAGCAGCCGTCGCGGATCCCCCCACGACTGGCCGGCACGACGATCGTGTCTCCCGGCCGAAGCTGACTCGCGGTGATCACCTCGCTCTCGTCGCCGTTCCAGCGGAGCGCCCGTCGTCCAGCTGATGGCTCGCCGTCCGCGGGCACGGCGGCGCCTTCGACGTCGGCGATGTCACCCACGGACTCAACGCAGAGCCAACGGCGCGCGGCCAGAAACGGCAGCGTGATCGCCTCGATGCTCGACGGACGCACCGTCGCCACGATGGCGACGGGGTCGCCGCTCGCGGGGGCGTCTGGCCCGGCCGCGAGGTCGTGCTCGGTCAGGTCCGCGCGCCACACCACCTGTACGTCGGCGGGGCCTGACGTGGGTCCGTGCAACCACAGGCTGACGTCAGGGACGAGTGGGGGCGAGGTCGACGTCTGCATCCACAGGTCGAGGTACGCGGGCAAGAGCACGGGAGCGTGGGCCTTGGGCGCGAGCAACTCCCCGCGCACGTTCTCGTCGGGGGCTGGCAGGGCGAGGATGCCGAAGTCTATCTGCCTGGTCTTCTTGTCGAGCCGCTCTTTCAACCAGGCGAAGGTTCGAGGGAGCGCGTCGCCGTACACCGGATCGTCTTTGGCACCCTTGTCGCGGACGATGACGCCCTCGCTCTTCCCGTAGATGCCGAGGCGGTCGACCCGGCCGAAACGCTGGCGCAGCGCATCAAAGGCGGCGGCCTCGGTCACCAGGGCGTCGAAGTCGAAATCAGCGCCGGCCTCGAGGCACTGGGTGCCCACGACGACCAGCTTTCTCTGACCAGCCACACGTTCGCGCCCGGTCATGACCCGCGGCCGCAGCGTGCGCAACACGTCGTCTCGGTCAAGTGGTCGCATCCGGCCCGTGAGGACCACCACGTCGACTTCGGCGCCGGCGAGCTGCCGAACCTGCAGCGCCACGGCCGCAGCACTCGCGACGCGGTTCACGATGACGGCGACCACGTCGTGGCGGGCGATCATCGTGCACGCCTCGATGGCACACGCGCGCTCGAGACCCGGGCGATCCGGTGCGTCCAGCAGGCGGACGCGCTTGGAGGCGTGTAGCCGCGGGCCCAGGGGCGCGTCTGGAGCTGTCTCGGCTTCATCCAGGCGAAACCGCGTGGCCTCGGACTCGCCCGGGGTGGCCGACAGAAAGGCGTGTTGAAAACGCGTGGACAGCGACTGCGCGAACCTGCGCCGCAGGCGGTCGAGGGCGTCAAGGGTCTCGGCGAACGGCTGGGAGAGATGCACCTCGTCGAGCAGCACCAGAGTGTCGTTGCCCAGGAGGCCCGCGTGCACCGGCTTCATCCCCCGACTCACGCCGTATCCCTGGATGAGCAGGCGGGAGCCAAGTTGGTCCACGGTCGATGCGATGATCAAGGGCTGGTCCGGCGCGCGGGCCCAACCATCATCCTTGGGCATGCCGCCGCGGAGCGTGAACACGCCGAGCGGTTCTTCGCCATCGCTGCTGAGGGAGCGCAGTCGCCGGGCGACCTCGCCGACGACGGGTTTGGCGCCTGGCGCGAGCAACGCCCGCAGCAGCTTGCGGCCGCGCTCGGCCACCTGATCGACGACGATGCGGCGGTCCACCACCATCGCGATGCGCCGGGGACACCAGCGTTCAGGCGAAACCTGGGCGTCAAGGGCCAGGGCGAAGAGGGCGATGTCGATGCAGGTGGTCTTGCCCGCGCCGGTCGGGAGGTCCAGTACCTTCGGCCATGCGCGCGCCGCGACGATCTGCTCGAGCAATCGTTGCTGCCACCCGAAGGCGGGCCGGCCGTGCACCGCCGCATGAAAGGCAGCGAAATCATGGACGGACAGGCTCACCGGGACACCTCGTCAGGCACTGGCACGCAGAGGCCAAGGCCAAAGTAGCGCCCGGCGCCGATCAGCACCGGTCCACCCACCGGCTCGGCGAAGCGGATCTCGGCGTGGACGCGCACTCGTGGTGTGCGCCCGGGCTGCCCTGGCCAGGGGAGGAATGACCGCGCGGGCTGAGCACCGGTGAGCAGCGGCGCGAGGGAAACCTCGACGCTGGTGGGACGCGGAAGGCCGATGCGCTGGCAGGCGTTGGCGATCGACCGCTGGGCCTCGACTGCGGCGCGGTGGGCCGCCCCCTCCTGGTTGCTCCGCAGGTTGCCCGGATTCCGGTCGAGGGCGATGGGGGTGGCGGTGATGAAACGGCGTGCCGGGCGGCACCAGGTCCGCGGGCGGAGCGACATCTTCGCCGAGAGCTCGACCCGCTGGACCCGCACCGGCGGCAAGCCTGCGCCAGCGAGCTCCACCGTGCCATCGTCGGCGATGGCGTGATCGCGCTCCCAGGCTGATACGAGGCGAAACAACTCCGCGCGGGCCGAGTTGTCGAGGGCCCGGGGCATCACGATGGCGCACCCCTGCACCGAGGCGTCGGCGTGGTCGTGGCCCACGAAAGGGAGAGCCACGAAGGCCACATGGGGCCGATCGGCGGGGGCGCCATCCTCCCGGTGACCAGAGAGCCAGTCGGGCAGGGTCTCGGCACCATGCTGTTCGAGGAGCGCGCCGCGCAAGGCACGCGTCAGGTCGGTGCCCCGCGAGGAGAGCGGTCGCGCGCCCCCCACGCGCTCGAAGACGACCCAGTCCTCGCTGGCGAAGCTGGAGTGGACCAAAGCCGCGCCACCTCCGCCTTGGGGCGGGCCGTAGCGCTGGGGGCGCGCCGGGAGGATCCGGCTCTCGACGCCCTGGTGGCGGGCGAACTCTGCCTCCAGGCGCTCGAGCTGACCCGGCCCTACGGTGCGCAGCACCACGTCGCCATCGTCATCGGGGACCAGCGTCGGCGTGATCGTCCGCTCGACCAGCGCGCACCGCACCAGCGACGAGGAATGGCCGAGGCGCGTGACGCGCTCGCACAGGCGGCCAAGCGGCGCTCGCCACTGTGCCGGCACCGGCGCCGACCACGTGAACGCGAAGGTCGGGCGCGCCGGCACCACAACTGGAAACGTACGCGCCTGGCGGGTGCGCCGGTCGGGCAAGAGCGCGGTGGCCGTCTCGAGCGCGCTCCTGGCGGGGGCCGGATCGACAGCCTGCTGCGCCGCGACCAAGGCTACGAGCTTTTGCTCCTGCTTCGCGACAGCCTTCTGCGCCTTCTTCAGCTCCCGCTCCCGCATGGGTGTCTTCGGGGTCGCGGTGAGGCCGACGACGGCGGCCCGCGCTTCCCGCAGGGGAAGCTCGATGTCGCCCACCAGTGATACGTCGTTCACGGGCACGAAGACGTCGAGGACTCGTCGTCGACCGACCTCATCGGTCACATCGAGTGCGGGGGGCGCCTGCTGCTCCAGCCACAGCAGAGCCTCGCGCTCGTCCGGGTCAACGGGCTCGGCATCATGAAGGGCGCTGACGAGCGCCGAGAAGAAACGTGCAGGATGCGGGGGCCACTCGGCACGACTACGATCGTTGTGCGCGGTGGCCGCATAGCGGCCACCCATCAGCTCGACCTCGAAGGTCAGCATCACTCCGCCTCGACGTCGGCTCCCAGGGCAGCGAGCTCGCGGCTCTTCTGCACCAGATGGGCGAGCTTGGGCGAGGGGGTGAGGGTGGCGAGCGGCACCCCCGGCTCGAGGGGGACGGTCCGGTCGCCCTCTGTCCTCGTGAAGCGCAGCGCCTCGGGCAGGGCGGCGACGGCCGCATTGAAGAGCGCCACCGCCTGGGCTAGATCGAGGCTCAGCGCCTCCCTCGTGCCATCCCCCCGCATCGATTCGAGGCTGAGAGCGTGTCCCTCCATCGGGACCAGCAGGCACCGCGAGCGGAGGTCGTGACCGCGGCTCTCGGCGGCCAGCACGGCCAGCAGCCCCAGGGCTGCGATCACCGTGCGGGCCTCCAAGTCCCCCGCGTGGTCCTTGCTGAAGCTGAGCCGCCGCAGCGCGGCCAGTGAGAGCACTACTGTGTGCGAGGCGCGATCGATGGTCACACCCCCGGCGAGGGTGTCGATGGTCGGCGGGATGTTGCTGTGGTTGACCTCGGAGACCTTGCCGTCCCCAAGCTTCACCGGCTTCCCCCTCTCCTGCCGGGCCATTGCGGGGTCATGCGTCCATCGTTCGCTGGGATCGGCGGCCGCGAGAATCTCCGCTGCCCTGGTGACGATACCGGCGGGATCGATGCGGCTCGACGTCTTGGCGCCGGCGACGGCGCCCATGCCCACGATTTCTGAAACGAGGACCCGGGCGAACTTGGACCCGAGCCCGCCCTTTGGCCCGGTGCTATCCCAGAGACCGAAGAGCAGTCCGGTGGGGCAGACCTTGAACAGCGGGGCGGCGTTCCTCGGCGTGGCATCGGTGAACGACTTACCGACAGTCGACAGACGGAAGAGCGTGCCCTCGTTCAGGCTGTCGCGGAGCAGCGCGTCGGCGATCCGGTGTGGCGCCGAGAGGGAGGTCACAATGCCCACATCCGCCGCCACCTTGGAGAAGTCCACTGCGATGACGGGCAACGCGATGAGCTTGTCGCCCCACAACGCCTGGAGCGCCTCCTCCATGCGGTTGGCCTGGCTCTGCACGGAATCGAGCAGCACGCAGGCCTCGTCCCGGCCGTCGACGCGGCGAGTCTCGAAGGCGTACTTCGCGCCCGCCTCCCGCGCGTTCTTGTCGACCGAGTGCGAGGGCGGAAAGACCTTGTCGCCTGCCCCACCGGCGGGCTGGAGCGTGGCTGTACCGCGGATGGCGACGGCATCGCCGGCCACGAGCTTCTTCAGGGCATCGAGGGTGAGGGAAGCCGGCATGCGGTGCCTCCTTGCGACGTTGTGGTCAGGTGGTCAGCGTGTGGCCAAGGCGACAACCGCCTCGACCTTGGTGTTCGCCCAATGTTTCGCAGGCTTCGGGCTCGTCTCGCAAACGGACCTCATGGACCATCATCGCTCCTGGCGGCCCACCCGGCCACCGAGGTCCTCGTGCCCACGGTCGGCCTTGCCCGTCCGCGCCGCGGCGTACTGCCCGGCTGCTTCCGCGTGGGCCCAGGCGACCCGCTCCATCAACTCCCGCGGCGTGATCACCAGCGCGTCGGCGCCGAAGGAGAGCACGAACGACTCCAGCTCCTCGAATCCATCGATCGTCAGGTGAAGATCGAGCGCCCCGTCGGGCCGATGGACCAGCCGCTGCGAGGCGTGCAGGCTCCGCTCGGCGAGGCGTGGGGCGACCGTCGCCGCGAACCGCACGACGACCTCGGAGGTCTGCTTGCCACGGTAGACGCGGAACGCACCGCCGAGGTGGCCCTGCACCGAGAAGTCCGCGGCCACCCGGAAGACGCGTCTGGTGAGACTGGCCTTCCGGAACCGGTGCACGGCGAACGTCCGCATCTGCTGGCGCAGGTGGCAGTAGGCGAACAGATACAGCGCCTCGAGAATGGGCTCGTAGTAGAACGCGTACGGGTCGAGATCGCGCCGTGTCTCCTCGCGGCGGCCGGGGACATAGTACGTGGTGTGCACCACCTGCCGCTCGTCGAGCGCCTTCAGCAAGGTCGCGAGCAGCGCGTCGTGCTGGCGGTAGTCGATGGCCAGTCGGCTGGGTGTCGACAGCGGCAGCCGCAGGCGCGAGAAGAGCTCCTGCTGCCGCGGGCTGGGTTGCGAGAAGCGCTCCACGATGGCCTTCATGTCCGGCAGCAGCGGCGTCCCGCCGAGCGGAAACGCGGCCAGGGCCGCCATCAGGAGCTGGCGTTGCTCGTGGGGAGAGAGGCGCGCGCCGCGCTCGGCGGACCGCGCCAGCCGATACCGACCCCCGCCGCTCTCGACGCAGAAGCCGCCCGCATCGAGCGCCTTGAGGTAGCGGCGGGCGGTCCGGTCGCAGACCTCGAGATCGTCGGCGATCGCACGGAGGGGGAGGCCGGCGCGGCTCTCGCCCAAGCGTTCGACGAGGCGCACGACGCGGATCACATGGTCGAAGCGAG
>DASXVK010000696.1:0-20652 GCA_036504295.1 Polyangia bacterium | reverse complement strand
CTTCAGCACCAACGCCCGGCAGCAGATCGCGTTCGGGCTCAACCAGCTCGCGAACGTCGTCAAGGTCACGCTCGGCCCGCGCGGCCGCAACGTCGTCATCGAGAAGTCGTGGGGCGCCCCGACGGTCACCAAGGACGGCGTCACCGTCGCCAAGGAGATCGAGCTCGAGGACAAGCTCCAGAACATGGGCGCGCAGATGGTGAAGGAGGTCGCCTCCAAGACCTCCGACATCGCCGGCGACGGCACCACCACCGCCACGCTGCTCGCCCAGTCCATCTACCTCGAGGGCGCCAAGCTCGTCACCGCCGGCGCCAACCCGATGGACGTCAAGCGCGGCATCGACGAGGCCGTCGCGGCCGTCTCCGCCGAGCTCAAGGCCATGTCGAAGCCGACCAAGGGCAAGACCGAGATCGCCCAGGTCGGCACCATCAGCGCCAACGGCGACAAGATGATCGGCGACATCATCGCCGAGGCGATGGAGAAGGTCGGCAAGGAGGGCGTCATCACCGTCGAGGAGGCCAAGTCGATGGAGACCACCCTCGACGTCGTCGAGGGCATGCAGTTCGACCGCGGCTACCTCTCGCCCTACTTCGTCACCGACGCCGAGCGCATGGAAGTCGTCCTCGAGGACGCCTACGTGCTCATCAGCGAGAAGAAGATCTCGAACATGAAGGACCTGCTGCCGATCCTCGAGCAGGTGGCGAAGGGCGGCAAGCCGCTCCTCATCATCTCCGAGGACGTCGACGGCGAGGCCCTGGCGACGCTGGTCGTCAACAAGCTGCGCGGCACGCTCAAGGTGTGCGCGGTCAAGGCGCCGGGCTTCGGCGACCGCCGCAAGGAGATGCTCAAGGACATCGCCGTCCTCACCGGCGGGCAGGCCATCACCGAGGACCTCGGCCTCAAGCTCGAGGGCGTGGGCCTCAAGGACCTCGGCCGGGCCAAGCGCATCACCGTCGACAAGGACAACACCACGATCGTCGAGGGCGCCGGCAAGACCGCGGAGATCCAGGCCCGCGTCAAGCAGATCCGCGCCCAGGCCGAGGAGAGCACCTCGGACTACGACCGCGAGAAGCTGCAGGAGCGGCTGGCGAAGCTCGTCGGCGGCGTCGCGGTCGTGAAGGTCGGGGCCGCGACCGAGACCGAGATGAAGGAGAAGAAGGCGCGCGTCGAGGACGCCCTGCACGCGACCCGCGCGGCCGTCGAGGAGGGCATCGTCCCCGGCGGCGGCGTCGCGCTGCTGCGCTGCATCCCGGCGCTCGACAAGCTCACGGCCGAGGGCGACAAGCAGTACGGCATCAACATCATCCGCCGCGCGCTCGAGGAGCCCCTGCGCCAGATCTCGTTCAACGCCGGTCTCGAGGGCAGCATCGTCGTCGAGAAGGTGAAGAACGGCAAGGGCTCGTACGGCTTCAACGCCCAGACCGAGGTCTACGAGGACCTGGTCAAGGCCGGCGTCATGGACCCGACCAAGGTCGTGCGCACCGCGCTGCAGAACGCCGCGTCCGTCTCCTCCCTCATGATCACCACCGAGGCGCTCATCGCCGAGCGGCCGAAGAAGAAGGCGGCCGGCGGCGGCGGCGGCGGCGGCGGCATGGGCGGCATGGGCGGCATGGGCGGTATGGGCGGCATGGGCGGTATGGGCGGCATGGGCGGCGACGACTTCGGGGGCGATTTCTAGGCTCCCGTAGTCACGCCCACGGCTGAGTCACGAGAGCGGCGGCGCCCCTGCGGGGTGCCGCCGCCTGCGACGGCGCGCTGCGCGGGGGCGAGCAGCACCACCAGGGCGCCCACGGCGCAGCTCGAAACCAACGCTGATCGTTGACCCATCGCTGGTACTCCTGACTGACAGTTCCAACCGTGGGATGCCTCCCTCCGTCGGAAGCAGCATCGACCAGCGCCCTTCAGAACGTGAACGAGAGCTCGGTGGTCGTCGGGAACGTGAACCAGCCGGCGCTGCGCCGCTCGCCGCGGCCGTCGGCGAACGAGGTGAAGGTCGGGTTGTACGGATAGACCCCCAGCGACACGCCCTCCCAGAAGCGGAGGCGCAGACCGAGGACGGCGCGCAGGTGCAGCTCGGCCTGCCCGCCGCCGACGTCGAGGCCGATGGGGAGCGCGACCCGGCGCTCGGAGTCGAGATCGCAGTGCGCCAGCAGCCGCCCGAAGGCGAGCCAGCGGGAGCGCACCGGCGAGCCGGACACCCCCGGTTCGTCGGGGATCGCGATCAGGCGCACGCCTCCCGCCAGCTCGAGGGCGTCGAAGACGCGGATACCGGCGAGGGCCGCGGCGGTGCCGCCCGCGCCCAGGCTGAAGTCCGTGCCACCCTCGACGGCGCCGACGAACCGCACGGCGCCGCGCCGCCGCGCTTCGGGCGAGAAGAGCGGCGCGCGGTCGCGCCCGCCCGTCGCGACGGGCGGCAGCGGCGCGCCCTCGACGACGGGCGGCGGCGCCGCGACGGGCGACGCCGCGATCAGGCCGGACGGGTAGTACGGCGCCGGCGCCACCTCGACGACCTGGAGCTCCGGGCCGTACCACGCCCAGCCGCGCGCCGTGGCCTCGAGCACGTGATAGGTGAGGTTGGCCGTGACGCGCGCCGCGGTCCCCAGGGCGTGCGCCCCGGCGTGCCCACCCGCGCGCACGGCGTGGCCGCCGGCCTTGGCGCCGTGGCCCATGCCGCTCAGCAGGTTCCCGCCGCCGCCGCCGCCCCCCTTGGCCGAGAGCGCCACCAGGACGACGACCGCGGCGACGAGCACGGTGGTGCCGAGCACCGCGCCGTAGGTGGCCGCCCCGTCGAGGTTCTTGACCTCGACGCCCTGGACGTAGCGCCACCGCAGCCGCGCCGGGCGGCCGGCCGGGGCCTGGCACAGCGCGACGGCGTCGCCCGAGACGCACAGCTCGTTCGCCTGCACCCACGCGGTCCACTGGCCGTCGGTGCGCAGGAACCGCACCTCGCTGTTCGGCCCGATGCGCGTGCGGTCCCCGGCGCTCGTCTGCAGCACGAGCTCCCGCGTGCGGTTCCCCTGCCGCAGGCCCGCGAGGTCGCTCGTGACGACGGTGTTGGCGTAGCAGCCCGTGACGAGCGACGCGCACAGCGCGGGCACGAGGAGCAGCCGGGCGAGGTGCCGGCCGGCCGGCGTCAGCGAGACGGGTCGTGAGCGCAT
The DNA here is from genome assembly GCA_036504295.1 of Polyangia bacterium. Lineage (GTDB taxonomy): Bacteria > Myxococcota_A > Polyangia > JACRCY01 > JACRCY01 > DASXVK01. The sequence goes on along the minus strand of DASXVK010000696.1, from coordinate 17,494 downwards.
GGATCGAGTCCCCATCAACATACGTGCCAGCACCACCCCGCTGAGAATACGCCACCCTGCGGCGGGGCGGGTGGGGGGATCTGGACAGCCGTCAGGAACCGGACGGGCATCAGCCGCTGCCGCGGTAGCGGGGCGAGCGCTCAGCCGATCCCCGGCTGACAGGTCCCCGACATCACGTCGCAGTGGGTGCCGGCCCCGCAGCAGGAGCTGCAGCCGCACAGGGTCGTGCCCGCGCCGCAGAGCGGCTGGCACGCGCCGCCCACGCAGGTCGCGCCGCAGGCGCACGGCGGGCTGCAGGTCCGCGGCACGCACGTGGCGCTCTCGCACAGGGGCGGGCGAGCGCGCCTGGCGCCGCCGCTCGCCGCGGCGCTCAGGGCAGTCGCAGCGAGGCGACCACGCAGCGGCGCGCCATCGCGGGCACCTGGGCCACGCGCCCGGCGACCGCGGGCGGGAGCCGCTGCAGACGCAGGCTGAGGCCGGGCGGCATCTCGTGGAGGAGCTGAGCCCAGCGCACCAGGCCGCGCGCATCGATCCCCGTCACGCCGGCGAAGTCGAGGGTCACCGTCGCGGAGTCCTGCCGGGCCAGCGCGCGGAGGAGGCACCTGAAGTCCGTGGCGTCGCAGAGGGGCCCGTGCAGGTGTACGACCGGCGCAGCCTGCTCGAGCTGCCACAGCGCGAGGTCACGGATCAGGCGCAGCCCCTCCACGCTCGCGGCGGTGAAGCGCAGCGTGGCGCGGCCGCACTCGCCCTCGACCACGTCCGCGGAGGTCACCTTCGCCTGCACCGTCGCGCGGCGGCCGTCGGAGCGGTAGAGCACGACCTCACGATTCGCGTGCAGGGCCGGCGCGGAGGCGACCAGGAGCTGCGCCGCCGTCGGCCCGAGCCGGGTGCAGAGGGCGCGGGTGGACGCGGCACCGTCGACGAGCAGCGCGGGGATCGCCGTGGGGCCGGCCGGCGGCTCGGTCGCGCCACGGTCGATGAGGTAGGCCAGGTCGTGCTCCGGATCGTCCACGGCGACGAGGCCGTCGACCGCGCTGATGCGGTGGAGCAGGCCGATCCGCGCCCGCGGGACGCCCAGGAAGATCCGGGCGCGGCGCGCGAGGGTCCGGCGCAGCGCGCTGATGACCCCGTGCTCGGCCGCAGCGTCGCGGTCCGGGACGGCGAGGATGACGACCGCGGGCCGGTGCTCCGCGGCGGCCTCGACCAGGTCCCGCGCCGTCGACGCGACGCGCACCTGCGTCGTCGTCCAGCGCTGGAACCGGAGCCGCAGGGCGGCGACCAGCGAGGGGCAGTCGGAGGTCAAGATGCTCATCGGCAGCTCCGCGACGGGGTCCTCGGGCGGCGCCAGGGCCGCGATTTCGGCTGAGTGATCGTGCATTCGAGCTCCGGGCGAGGCCCGCGAAGATCTGTGGCTTTCATACGGGAGACACAGTCACGCGCTCGGCTGTAGCACCGGAGCCGGGCGGTAGGCCGAGCGGGACGGGGCTCGCGACCGGAGACAGCGGGGGGCAACCGGCGCCTCCCGCGAAGTTGCCGCTTGACGTCGAATTGCCATACATGTAGCGTAGCGTACAGGCGCGACCTGCCTGGGGGCAGCTTTGCCAGTTACGCGGAAGCTTCCGAATATCTCTTATGCTTTCAAGGATTTGCGAGCGTTGGAGAAGACGTTCGCGGCGGTCGAGGGACGCGAGAGCCCGACGCCGGTCTGGATGGCGGGAGCTCGGCGGCGGGCCGCGACCGCGACCCGGCGCCTGGGGGACGTGGCCGTGCCCTACCTCATGCGCCAGCTCGGCACCGCCCGCGAGCCCCGGGCGAGCTTCGCCCGCTACCTGCTCGCGCGGCTGCGGTCTCCCCGGGTGGTGGCCGCGGCCACGCGGCTGCTCGCCGACGGCCGCGCGGACGACAGCGCGAAGGTCCTCGGCCTCGCGCTCCTGGCCGACCTCGGGGTGCCGGCGCCGGCGCACGTGGCGCTCAGCCACCCCGACCGGGTGCTCGCGAACGCCGTCGATCAGCTGCTCCAGACCCTGCGCGGCCGCGCCGACTACACCGACGCCGCGCACCTGATCCTCACGCAGGTGCCCGACGACGAGCTCATCGAGTTCGGCCGGGCGACGCTGCGCCATGCCGGCGACCGCGCGCTGCCGCTGCTGCGCGCGCTCGTCGACTGCGGCGAGATGGGCGACGAGGCCCGCGACGAGCTGCGGGCGCTGGCCGGCGGCGCCCCGCCCGCGCCGGCGGCGACGCGGCCTCACGAGGAGGACCTGGAGCGAGGCATCGCGCTCTTCGAGCAGCGCCGCTTCGCCGCGGCCGAGAAGCTGCTGACCCGGTTCGTGCACGCAAACCCCGAGGACATCGAGGGCCGCTCGACGCTCGGCGTGTGCCTCACCCGGCGCGGCCTGCCCGAGCGCGCGCTGCCGCACCTCATCTTCTGCGCCGCCGCGGAGCCCGGCGAGCCGCTGCACCACTGGAACCTCGCGGCCGCGGCCCAGCACTCCGGCCGGCTCGCGCGCTGCTACCTCGCCCTGCGGGCCTACCTCCAGAGCGCCGGCCTCAACGAGGCCGACCGCCGCGAGGAGGCGGAGGGCTACGTGCGGCAGTACGAGCGCACCGTGCGCGAGGAGTACCGCGACCTCGACCCGGTGCGGCTGGCGCAGGGCGAGGAGCTCTTCGTCGAGGCGCAGCACGCCCTGCGCGCGGGCCGGGCCGCGGACGCCGTGCGGGAGCTCGAGCGGGTGCTCACGCTCGTCCCCAGCCACTACCCCACCTGGGGCAGCCTCGGGGCCGCCTACCTCGAGCTCGGCCGGCGCGATCAGGCCGCCCGCTGCCTCGAGCGCGCCCTCGAGCTGCGGCCGGACTACGACGTCGCCCGGCGCGCGCTGCAGACGCTGCGGGCCTAGCGGCGCGGAGCGGAGCGCGCGGCGCCAGCGTCGCAAGTGGCTGGGCGCGGCGCGGCGTGACTAGCGCGCGAGCGCGACCGCGGCCGCCGCCGCGACGCCGACGGCGCCGAAGAGCGCGGTCGCGGCGGCCCAGGCCCACGGCGGCCAGCCGTGCCGGCGCGCGAGCGCCCGCATCCCGGTGGCGCAGTCGCGCAGCGCGAGGATGAGCAGGAGCGCGGTCCAGACGTGCCGCGCCAGCGGCCGCGCGCTCGGCAGCCGCGCCCAGACGAGGGCGGCCCCGAGGAAGAGCACCGCGAAGGCGAGCGAGGCGCCCGGGGTGCGCCGGGCCGCGGCCCGGTCGTTCCACGCGCGCACCTGCTCGACCCAGCGCGGCCAGCGGGGCATGGCGGGTATCATGACACAGGGCGGGGTTCTGATGCAGGTCAGCCCTGCGCACCGCCCATGACGGCGTCCGCGTCCAGCACGGCGATGCCCCGCACCTCGGACCGTAGCCCACGACGAGCGGGAACGAACAGGCCGCGGTGAAGCATCGCTCCGGGCGGCACCGGCGGCGCCGGACGCAGCTCGATCAGGCGCAGCGCCTCCTCGACCCTGCCTCGGGCGGAGTCGTGCATCCACTTGGCCTCACCCAGGAACACGTGGCGACGATCGCCCGACACCGACACCACGTCCCATTCGCCGCGGTCGGGATCGCGTCCCTCCCAGTAGCGACCCGCGGGTTCCCAGTCGATCCCCCCGTGACCGAGCCGATGCCACTGCTGCCGACACAGGCTCTCCCACGTGGCCGCCACGTGGTGGGTCCAGGCGGTCATCGCGCGCTCGCGGGACGTACGCGCCTCCACGTTGAGCCCGCTCAGGTGCGGGCGCACGCACGAGTACCACATGGCGAGGAAGGGGTCGGCGAGCCGGTAGAAGGACCGCCGCCCACCCTGCTCGGGGCGCCCGTCCCGCAGGTCGTACGGGGCTTGCCTCTCGACCAGTCCCAGCTCCGTGAGGTGCTTGAGCGGCTTGCTCAGGACCGTCTCCTTGACGCCCAGACGCGCCGCGATCTCCGAGGGACGCCGCGCGCCGCGGCCGATCAGCTCGCAGATGGCGCGCTCCAGCGTCGCGGCGTCCTCGTCGCGCAGGGCGCGGTCGGCCTCGTCGTGGAGCACGCCACGAGGAGACAGCACCAGCCTCGACACCGCGTCGCTGGCGCGAGCGCAGCCGCCCTCGCGCCAGAGGTCCCAGTACCTGGGAACGCCACCGAAGCTCGCATAGGCCTCGACGGCCGTGACGGCGTCGGGGAGCCGCAGGGCCTGCTGAATCTCGGCGCAGGGCAGCGGTTCGACCCGCAGGATGAGCTGCGCCCGGCCAAAGAGCGGCGCCGCGGCGTCGAGCACCAGCCCCTGCATCATCCTCTGGCTCGATCCGCACAAGACGAGTGGCAGGGATCTGCCAGGCCGGTCGATCATCGCCTGGACCGTGGAGGCGAGCTCCGGCGCCGCCTGGGCGAGGTACGGGAACTCGTCGAGCACCAGCACCGGAGCGCGCGCCGGCCACCCGCGCCTGAGCGCCTCGAGCAGGGCGCGCCACGACGGATACGTGACGTCGGCGAGACCCGGCACGGCCGCCTGGAGGTCCTCGGCGAGGGCGGCCCGCTGGGCGGACGGCGTTCCCTCCGTGGCCTGCACGTACCAGCCATCGTCACCCGCGAGCCAGCGGCGCACGAGGGCCGTCTTGCCCAGGCGCCTGCGGCCATGGATGACCGCCAGGCGAGCGTCGTGGGCGCGCCAGCTTCGCAGCGCGTCGAGCTCGGCCTGCCTATCCCAGAACTCCGCAGAATTATTCTTCATGGAATAATTCTAGTCATTCCCGAGCGGCCCGGCAACCGAAGTGCACGCCGTGGAATTCTGCTAACGTGGGGGCATGCGCGATACCGTGCTCGTGCTCGACATCGAGACGGTCCCGGACCCGGAGCTGTACGTGCCGCCCGAGATGCGGGCCGGCGAGGAGCGGCCGTTCCCGCCGCCCTACGTGCACCGGCCGATCGTCATCGGGGTCCTCTGGCTGGACGCCGCGCTCGAGTTCGTGCGCCTGGGCGTCGTCGGCCACCACGACGACGAGGCCGCGATGCTCGACGACTTCTCGCAGTTCATGGAGAAGAACAAGCCGACGCTCGTGACCTGGAACGGGCGCGCCTTCGACCTGCCGGTGATCGCGCTGCGCTGCCTGCGGCACGGCGTGCCGCTCCGGTGGTTCTACCGGGTGCGCGACTACCGCTACCGCTACAGCGAGGCCGGCCACCTCGACCTGGCCGATTTCCTCTCCGAGCACAGCGCCACCCGCGGCCTGTCGCTCGACGCGGCGGCCCACCTCATCGGCCTGCCCGGCAAGTCCGGCGGCGTCGACGGCAGCCAGGTGCAGGGGCTCTTCAACGCCGGCCAGATCGACGCCATCCGCAACTACTGCCTCTCCGACGTCGCGCAGACGGCCTTCCTCTACTTGCGCTACCGGCTCGTCTCCGGGCACCTCGATCGGGCGGCCTACCAGCGGGCGGCGACGGCGCTCTTCGAGCGGCTGCAGGCCGACGAGGAGCACCGCCTCGACGGGCTCCTCGAGCGCACCGACCGCAAGCGCCTGCTGCTCCGGGACTGAGGCGCGTGACGGCGATGGGCGCGCCGCGCCGCCTCGGGCGCGACTTCTTCGCCGGACCGACCGTCGCGGTGGCGCGGGCCCTCCTCGGCGCCTACGTCGTGCACGCGCCGCGGGCCGGCGCGGCGCGGGCCGGCCGCATCGTCGAGACCGAGGCCTACTGCGGGCCCGACGACCAGGCCTCGCACGCCCGCTTCGGCCCGACGCCGCGGGCGCGCCTCATGTTCGGGCCGCCGGGCCACGCGTACGTCTACCTCGTCTACGGCCGCAACCACTGCCTCAACCTGGTCACCGAGCCGGCCGGCTGCCCCGCGGCGGTGCTGCTGCGCGCGATCGAGCCGGCCGAGGGGGTCGCCGGCCCGGCGAACGGCCCCGGGTTGCTGTGCCGCGCGCTGGGCGTCGACCTCACCCACAACGGCCTCGACGTGTGCGCGCGGGGCGCCGCGCTCTTCGTCGAGGACCGCGGCGAGCCACCACCCGCGGTCGGCGTCTCGGCGCGCGCCGGCGTGGCCTACGCCGGGGAGTGGGCCGCGCGCCCGTGGCGCTTCTTCATCCCCGGCAACCCGCACGTCTCGCGCCGCCCGGGGCTGCCGCGGTGAGGGCGCGCGGGTCCCGGTACCGTCGACGTGGGCGTTGACATGGACGTGGACTTTGACGTGGACCTTGACGGCGACCTGGACGTGAACGGGGTCGCCACCGTTGACGACGCCCCACGCCGAGGCGTCAACGTTCGCTGACCACGTCCAGGTCCACGTCGCCGTCAAAGTCCACGACCACGCCTACGTCTACGTCAAGGTCAACGGGAGAGCGCCTACTCGGCGTCGCCGTAGGCCGCGGGCAAGCAGTAGATGCACGGCACGTAGCCTTCCCGCGCCGCCGCGGGCATCGGCAGCTGCCGCGGGGCGTGGCCGAGCCGGAACGGGCAGGTCGGCCGGTGGAAGGTGTTGCCGGCGGCGTCGACGACCACCTCCGCCGGCCACACCACCCGCGCCGGCCGGCTGTGCTGCGACCGCAGCGGGATCTGGCCCCGCAGCAGCACGACCGTGACGGCGAGCGCGAGCGTGACCAGCGCGCTCAGCGCGTAGACCCGCCACGTCACGGCAGGTACTCCGGGTCGCACTTCCAGCCGGTGAGCATCGAGCGGAAGTTGTTCCAGCCGTGCAGCGCCACCATGATGAGGTGGCCGGGCAGGAAGGCGACGAAGCCGCACATCGCCGCGAAGTGCCAGACACGCGTGAGGTGGAACCCGCCGAGGAGCCACGCCAGCCACCGGAGCTGCACCGGGTGGTAGAGCGTGAGGCCCGTCAGCGCCGAGGCGGCGCCGCAGAGGATGGTCACGGTGTAGGCGAGCTTCTGCAGGGCGTTGTACGGCTCCGTCAGGGGCGGGCGCGGGCCGAAGAAGAAGTAGTGGCGCGCCATCGGCCAGACGCCGCGCACGTCGCGCGGCCGGAAGAGCACCTGGCGCAAGTGGCCGGTCGCGATCTGGTAGACGAGGTAGCCGAGGCCGGTGGCGAGGAAGAGCCAGGCGAAGGTGAAGTGCCACTGCAGCGCGCCCCCGAGCCAGCCGCCGAGCGTGAGGGCCGGCGGGACGCTGAGGAGGTTCCGCTGCGGGATCTTCGGGCCGAAGCTGGGGAAGGCGATGAAGATGCGCAGCCCGCTGCCCACCATCACGACGAGGGCCACGGCGTTGAGCCAGTGCGCGAGCCGCACGATCAGCGGGTGCTCGTAGGCGAGCGGCCCGCGCGCCCCGGCGGCGGACCCGGGCGCGGTGGAGTCCGGGTCGGTCATCGCCGCCTCACAGCCCGGCGAACCAGGAGTAGCCCTGGTCCTCCCAGTAGCCCCGGCGGCCCCGCGAGAGCACGTTCGTGACGCGCAGGCTGACGAGGTACTTGGCCTGCTTGTAGCCGAGCTTCGTCGGCAACTGCAGCCGCAGCGGCGCGCCGTGGCCGCGCGCGAGCGGCCGGCCGTACATCTCGTAGCAGAGCAGCGACTGCGGCTGGAGCAGGGTGGCCATGTCCACCGACTCGTAGTAGTGGTCGGCGCACTCGACCTCGACGAAGCGCGCGGTCGGATCGGCGCCGACCAGGCGCAGGAAGTCGGCCGCGCGCGCCCCGGCGAAGTTGCCGACCGCGTCCCAGCCCTCGACGCAGACGTGGCGCGTGTTCTGCGTCACCTTGGGCAGCGCCTGGATGCGCGCGAGCGGGTACGCGCCGGGCCGCTGCACCAGCCCCTGGACGGTGAGGCTCCAGCGCGCGAGGTCCACGCCGGGGTCGAGGACGTCGTAGCCGTTGTACGGGAAGCGCTCGAAGGGTACGACGTCGGCGTCGCGGAACGTCGGCGCGCGGCGCGCGCCCCGGAACACGGCCCCGGCGGCCGCGTCGCTCAGGGCGAGGCCGCCCCGTAGCAGCGCCCGGCGCACCCCCGGCAGCGCGAGGGCGCCGACGGCGGCGAGCGGCGCGAGCTTGAGCAGCTCGCGCCGGCCGAGCCGCCGCGCCTCGGCGTCCGTCACCTCGACGGTGGGGGGGTGGGGGGTTTTGTGATCGTCCGCCATGCCGCCGCGCAAGTGAGATGAGGCGGCGGGCCTGCGAGGGTTCGCGCTAGCGCGCGGGAATGGACGGATGTGGGGTGCTACTACTCCATCAACTGGCTCGATGTCAGCTTCGGTACTGGGGAGCCCCCCCCACCTAAACGCGTCGAGGCCGTGGCTCGGGCGCTCGGCGCGAAGATCGTCCGGGCCAATCCGCCGGGCGGGGAGTACGTGCTGGAGACTCCTGCGCGCAGCATCGAAGGTCGGCGTGAGATGGAGCGTCGATTGCGGCAGCAGGGCGCAGTCACGACGCCGTACTACTGGTGTCCCCTGGTAGCCCCCTCACGCCCTGCGAGCAGCCCTGCCCCATCGAGTCGGCCGCGGGACGACCGGGATGGTCCGCCGGTCTGAAGCGCTCTTCGCGCCTCCTTGCCCCGCTCGCCGCGTCATGCGACGCTCCCGTCGTGCCCGCCGCCGTCGCCGCCCCGCTGCCGCCCGCCGCCCTGCACGCGAGCGCCCTCGTCGTCGACGCCCACTGCGACGTCGCGCAGGTGATGCTCGACGAGCGGCGCGACATCGGCCGGCGGCTCCGCAGCACGCACTTCGATCTGCCCCGGGCCGCGCAGGGCGGCCTCGCGGCCCAGTTCTTCGCGCTGTGGGTGGAGCCCGACGCCTACCACGGCGAGGGCGCCTGGGCCCGCACCCTCGCGCTCCTCGGCGCGGTCGAGCGCGCCGCCGCGGCCCACCCGGGGCGCCTCGCGCCGGCGACGAGCGCCGCCGAGGTGCGGGCGCACCATGCCGCGGGCCGCGTGGCCGCGATCCTCGCGCTCGAGGGCGCCCACGGCCTCGGCACCGACGACCCGGCGCTCGTGCTGAGGCGCGTCGGCGAGCTCGCCGCGCGCGGGCTGCGCTGCTTCGGCCTGACCTGGAACAACTCGAACGCCCTCGCGGGCGCCGCCACCGCCGCCGACGGCGTCGGGCTCACCGCGCTCGGGCGGCGCGTGGTGCGGGACCTCGAGCGGCGCGGCATCCTCGTCGACGTCTCCCACGCGAGCGACGCCGCCGTGCGCGACCTCCTCGCCGTCGCGCGCCGGCCGATCCTCGCCTCGCACTCGAACGCGCGCGCCCTGTGCGGCGTGTCGCGCAACCTGCCCGACGACCTCATCCGCGCCATCGCCGCCGGCGGCGGCGTCGTGTGCGCGAACTACTTCCCCGGCTTCCTCGACGCGCCCACCTTCGAGCGCCTGAACCGGCTCAAGGCGGCGGCCGCGGCGGACCCGGCGCCCCGCGCGGCCGGCCCCCGGGGCCACGCCGCCGCGCGCCGCCGCGCCTGCGCCGCGACGCGCGCCCTCCCCGAGGTGCCGCTCGCGCGCCTGGTCCAGCACCTGCGACACCTGGCCGCGGTGGCCGGCCCCGCCCACGTCGGCCTCGGCTCCGACTTCGACGGCATGTGGATGACCCCCGCCGGCCTCCCCGACGTCGCCGCCCTGCCCCGCCTCACGGCGGCGCTGCGCCCCCACTTCTCCGACGACGAGGTGCGCGGGATCCTGGGCGGTAACCTGCTCCGGCTGCTCGCGATACCACGCGGCTAGACCCTCCATCGCTGGTAAAGCAGACTTTACTTTCTCGCCGAGCCGGGCAAGAATCCTTTACCAACGGCATGGCGAGGATCACGGGGAGGTATGACCGGAAGAACGTGGGTGGCGAGGAGGTCGCGGCCTTCCTCCCGCACCCGCTTCCCCCCGCCGATCCTCCGCTCGAGCTCGACGCACGCGCGCGCGAGTTGCTCGGCGCCGCCGAGCACGCGCTGTCGCGGCTCGAGCTTGCCGGGGAGATGGTGCCCTCCGTGGAGTGGTTCATCTACGCCTTCGTCCGCAAGGAGGCGGTCCTCTCGTCCCAGATCGAAGGCACGCAGGCCACCCTGGTGGACCTGCTCAACTTCGAGGCCGGCGCGCGGCCCGAGCCGCAGCGCGAGGTCGAGGTTCAGGAGGTGTGCAACTATCTCGAGGCGCTCGCCTTCGCCCGCAGGCAACTCCGCCGCAAGGACGGGTTGCCCCTCTCGGTCCGCCTCCTGAACGAGACTCACCGCCGGCTGATGCGGGGCGTTCGCGGTGCCGAGAAGGCGCCCGGCGAGATCTGCCGTAGCCAGAACTGGATCGGCGGCACCCGCCCGGGCAACGCCGTCTACGTGCCCCCGCCGCCCCAGGACGTGCCCCGCCTCCTCGGAGCGCTCGAGAAGTACCTCCACGCCGAGGACTCGCTGCCCGCCTTGGTCCGCGCCGGGCTCGCCCATGTCCAGTTCGAGACCATTCACCCGTACCTCGACGGCAACGGGCGCCTCGGCCGACTCCTCGTCACCCTGATTCTCGAGGAGTGGAAGCTGCTCTCGCAGCCGCTCCTCTACCTGAGCCTCTACTTCAAGCGTCGTCGCCAGGACTACTACCGCGTCCTCAGCCGGGTCCGTACCGACGGCGACTGGGCGGGCTGGACCACGTTCTTCCTCGAGGGTGTCGCGACCATCGCCGAGGAGGCGGTCCAGAGCGCGCGCGCGCTGTTCGCGCTGGTCGGCCGCGACCGCGCGCGCGTGCTCGCTGCCGGCAAGGCGTCGGTCGTCGCCGCGCGGCTCTTCGAGGAGCTGCCGCGCCATCCGGTGGTGACCATCACCGGCGCGGTGAAGCTCCTCGAGACGACGAAGCCGACCGCCGCGAAGGCCATCGCGCTCCTCGAGGAGGTCGGGGTCCTCGCCGAGACGAGCGGCCGCAAGCGCGACCGCACGTTCAGCTACGCGCGGTATCTCGACGACCTCCGCGTCGGCACCGAGCTCGAGTAGGGGAGCGCCGCGCGCGCTCAAGCGCCGGGGGTGGCGTACTCCGGGTGCGGCGGCCCCTGGAGCTCGGCGACGATCTCGCGGGCGATCTGCCGCGCCCGCTCGAGCTCGCCCTGGCCGAGGCTGACGGCGCCGACCACCGGGTGGCCGCCGCCGCCGTAGCGGGCGCAGATGGTGGCGATGTTGTGGGTGCGCTGCTCCCGCGCCCACGGGTTCGTGCCGACGGAGACCTTGGCGCGGGTCCGCGAGTGGCTCACGCCCACGCTGTAGCGGGAGTCGGGGAAGAGATCGTAGATGATGAACTTGTTCCAGGCCTCGATCTCGTCGTCGCCGACGTCGAAGGAGACGACCCCGTGCTCGAGGCGGGCGCGGCGCTGGAGCACCGCGATCGACCGCTGGTGCTGCGCGAGCAGCGGTACGAGCGGCTCCTGCACCCACGGCTCCGCCGCGATGGCGTCCAGGGGCGTCGTGCCGAGCGCCCGGATGAAGCGCTCGGTCAGCGCCGGGTCGCGGTTCGCCTCCACCCAGGTCATCAGCTTGAGCGCCGGTTGCTCGAGGGCGACCGCCGTGCGCGCGCTGTCGAACTGCGCCCCGTCGATGATGCGGGCCCACTCGAGGAGCTCGCCGTACGGCGCGAGGTCGAAGCCGAACCGCTCCGCGGCGACGCGGCCGATGACCTGCGTGCACGACGGCGAGGTCGGGTCGAAGAACTTGCGGCCGCTGGTGTCGGCGCGGAAGTGGGCCTCGTCCGCGGGCGACGAGAAGGCGCTCACGTGGTGGTCGAACCACCAGGTGAGGCGCTCCGAGCGGTGGTAGCGGAAGTCGACCACGGCGTTCTCGTCGCCGTCGAAGGCGCCGTTCGGGAACACCTGCCCGGGGTGGTGCGTCAGGCCGCGGTAGACGTAGTCGGCGCCGGGCGCCACCCGCGCCGCGTGGAAGCGCGTGAAGAGGGCCGCCGAGGCGGCGCCGTCGAAGCAGTTGTCGTGGAAGAGGACCCGGACTCGCATCGCTGTAACCTTTGCGGATGAAACGCCCGCGCGCAAGCACGAGCCGGCCGCGACGCGGCGCGCGACGCCGCTATAATGCGCGCGGGAGGCCCCAACCGTGACCATCGTCACCCCGGCCCGCGCGGCCGTGATCCTCGTCGCCGGCGCCGTGCTCGCCGCGGGGTGCGGCCGCGGCTGTGGCCGCCGGTCGCCGGCCGCCCACAGCGACAAGGTGCCGCTGCCGCCCCGCACGCTCGCCGTTGGCGCGGCGCCGAAGGTGCAGATCCTCAACCAGGGCGGCTCGGTGCGCGTCACGGCCGGGCCCGCCGGCACCGTCCGCGTGAGCGGCACCGGCGTGGGGCGCGGGCCGTTCCGCGAAGAGGCGGCGGCGCTCGCCCGCGGCATCCCGGTGCACCTGACCACGGCGGCCGACGGCACGGTCGCCATCGAGGCCCGCCCCAACCGGGGCAAGGCGCTCGGGGCGAGCGCCGACCTCGAGATCCAGGTGCCCGCCGACGCGCGGCTGTCGATCCAGACCCGCGCCATGGGCGTCGTCGAGGTGCGCGGCATCACCGGCGGCGTGCAGGTCGAGTGCCTCGAGGGCGACGTGACGCTGCGCGACGTCGCCGGCGCGGTGACGGTCACGACGCGCAAGGCCGGCGCGGTCGAGGCGGCCGGCGCCATCACCGCCCTCACGGTCCAGGCCGCGGGCGCGGCCCGCATCACGACGACCGCCGGGCGGCTCACCGAGGAGAGCAGCGTCCGGGTGCGGCGCGGCGACGCGGTCGTGATCGTGCCGGCCGCCTTCAGCGGCACCGTCGACCTCGCCGCCACCGGCGGCGCCGTGAAGGACGATTTCGAGCTGCCCCGCGCCCCGAGCGGGGCGGTGGTGGACGGCCGCCTCGGCGGCGGCGGCCCGCGCCTGAGCATCCAAGCAAAGCGGGGTGACGCCGAGCTGCGCCGGCGTTGAGACCGCTGCTATACTCTGCCGTTTCGATCCCGGAGCATCCGATGCCAACTCTGCCCCGCTTCCTCGCCGCGTGCCGGCGGCAGCCCGTCGACCGTCCCCCGGTCTGGTTCATGCGCCAGGCCGGCCGCTACCTGCCCGAGTACCGGGCGGTGCGCGAGAAGGTCTCGTTCCTCGAGCTGTGCAAGACGCCCGACCTGGCCTGCGAGGTGACGGTGCAGCCGGTGCGGCGCTTCGGCCTCGACGCCGCGATCCTCTTCTCGGACATCCTCATCCCCGTCGAGGCGATGGGCATGAACCTCGAGTTCCTCGAGGACAAGGGGCCGGTGCTCCACGACCCGCTGCGCACGCGCGCCCAGATCGACGCGCTGCGTGTCCCCGACCCCGACGAGACGATGGGCTTCGTCCCCGAGGCGGTGCGCCGCATCCGCCGCGCGCTGCCGGACACGCCGCTCATCGGCTTCGCCGGCGCGCCCCTCACGCTCGCGGCCTACATGGTCGAGGGCGGGGGCAGCCGCAACTTCGTCGAGCTCAAGAAGCTCCTCTGGGGCGACACCGCCGCGGCGCGCGCGCTGATGGAGAAGCTCACGCAGACCATCACCGCGTACCTGCGGGCGCAGGTGGCCGCGGGCGCGCAGGTGGTGCAGCTCTTCGACACGTGGGCGGGCGTCCTCGCGCCCGCCGACTACGAGGAGCTGGTGCTGCCCTACGTCACCCGGATCGTGACCGAGCTGCGCGCGAGCGTCCCCGTGATCTACTTCATCAACGGCGGCGGGCCGCTGCTCGACCCGATGCGCCGCACCGGCGCCGACGTCATCGGCCTCGACTGGCGCGTGGACCTCGGCGCCGCGCGGGCGCTGCTCGGCCCCGAGGTCGCGGTGCAGGGCAACCTCGACCCGGTGCTGCTCTTCGCGCCGCCCGCGGTGATCGCCGCGCACGTGGGCGCCATCCTCGCGGCGGGCGGCGGCCGCGGCCACGTCTTCAACCTGGGCCACGGGATCCTGCCGGAGACGCCCATCGCCGGCGTCGAGGCGATGATCGCGGCGGTCCGCGGGGCGGCCGCGAGCGGCTAGTGGCAGCACCGACCGGCATCGTCCTCTGCAACATGGGCGGCCCCGACTCGCTCGACGGCGTCGAGCCGTTCCTGCGCCAGCTCTTCAGCGATCCGGCGCTCATCCAGCTCCCGCTCGGCTTCCTGTGGCAGAAGGCCTTCGCGAAGCTGGTGGCGCGCCGGCGGGCGCCGCGGGTGCGCGAGCTGTACCGCAGCATCGGCGGCCGCTCGCCGCTGGGCGAGCTGACCGCGCGCCAGGCCGCGGCCCTCGAGGCCGAGCTCACCCGCCGCGGCCACGAGTGCCGCTGCGTGGTCGCGATGTCCTACTCGGCGCCCTTCGCGGCCCACGCGGCGGCGCAGCTCCGGCAGAGCGGCATCACGCGCGTCGTCGGGCTCACGCTGTACCCGCAGTACTCGCGCGCGACCACCGGCTCGGCGCTGCGCGGCCTGCGCCGCGCGCTCGAGGTGGCGGGCGGCGGCTTCCTCTACACCGAGATCGACCGGTACTTCGACGACCCGGCGTACCTCGACGCCGTCGCCGGCACGGTCAGCCGGGCGCTGGCCGCCGTGCCGGGGGACGCCCCGGTGCTCTTCTCCGCGCACGGGCTGCCGCAGCGCTACGTCGACCGCGGCGACCCCTACGAGCGCGAGGTCAACGCGACCGTCGCCGGGGTCGTGGCCCGCCTCGGCCTCGAGGGCCGCTTCCGGCTCGGGTTCCAGAGCCGCGTCGGCCCCATCAAGTGGCTCGAGCCGGCGACCGACACCGTCATCCGCGCGCTCGGCGCGGGCGGCGCCACCGCGCTCGTCTGCGTGCCCGTCGCCTTCGTCTCGGACCACCTCGAGACGCTGCAGGAGATCGACCTGCTCTACCGTGACCTCGCGCGCGAGGTCGGCATCACCGCCTTCAGCCGCGCCCCGGCGCTCAACGACGACCCGGCCTTCATCACCGCCCTCGCCGGGCTCGTGCAGCGCCACCTCGAGACCGGCGACGCCCGGGCCCACGGCGGGCCCGCGGCGCCGCCCGCCGCGCCCGGCTCGGGCGCGCGCGCGACCCTGGGAGCCGCATGAGCCGCATCGTCATCGTCGGGGCCGGCATCTCCGGCCTCGCCACCGCCTTCGAGATCCGCCGCCGCGCCGCCGCGGCCGGCACGCCCGTCGAGCTCACCGTCCTCGAGGAGGACGCCCTCGTCGGCGGCAAGGTGCGCACCAGGCGCGAGGAGGGCTACCTCTGCGAGTGGGGCGTGCAGGCGTTCCTCGACAACTCGCCGCCCACCCTCGAGCTCGCCCACGACCTCGGCCTCGACCCGGTGCTCCGTCGCGCGTCGCCCGAGGCGAAGAAGCGCTGGATCTACAGCCGCGGAGCGCTGCGGCCGCTGCCCGAGAGCCCGCCCGCGTTCCTCAAGTCCCGCCTCGTCTCGTGGCGCGGCAAGCTGCGCATGGCCTGCGAGCCGTTCATCGGCCGCCGCAAGGACGGCGTCGACGAGACCCTCGCCGAGTTCGCGCGGCGCCGGCTCGGGCGCGAGGCGCTGGAGGTGCTGATCGGGCCGATGGTCTCGGGCATCTTCGCCGGCGACCCGACCAACCTCTCGGTCAAGAGCGCCTTCCCCAAGGTCGCCGTGCTCGAGCAGAAGCACGGCAGCCTCATCCGCGGCATGATCGCGCTGAAGAAGGCGCGCGGCGGCCCGGCGTCGGCGGGGCCGGCCGGCGTCCTCACCAGCTTCGACGACGGCATGGCGACGCCGTGCCTCGCCCTCGCCCGCGAGCTCGGCGAGGCGGTGCGCCTCGGGCACGCGGTCGCCGGCCTCGCCCGCGACGGCGCCGGCTGGACCGTGCGCCTGGCGGGCGACGCCGCGCCGCTCCGCGCCGACGCGGTCGTGCTCGCGGTGCCGGCCTACGTGCAGCGCCGCCTGCTCGCGCCGCTCGACGCGGCCGCCGCCGACCTGCTCGGCCAGGTGCCCTACCCGACGCTGGCCGTGCTCTGCCTCGGCTACCGCCGGGACGAGGTCGCGCACCCGCTCGACGGCTTCGGCTACCTCATCCCGCGGCGCGAGGGCGTGACGCTCCTCGGCGCCCTCTTCGAGTCGACCCTCTTCGCCGGGCGCGCGCCCGCCGGGCACGTGCTCGTACGGGCCATGATCGGCGGCGCGACCAACCCGGAGGTCGCCGCGCTCGACGACGCGGGGCTGCTCGCCGCGGTGCGCGCCGATCTCGCGACCACCGCCGGCATCACGGCGGCGCCGGTCTTCGAGCGCATCTACCGCCACGAGGCCGCGATCCCGCAGTACACGCCGGGGCACGCGGCGCGCATCGAGGAGCTCGCGGCCCGCGCCGTGAAGCTCGGGCCGCTGCTCCTCACGGGCAACGCCTACCGCGGCATCTCGTTCAACGACTGCGTGCGCAACGCGCGGGACGTGGCCGACGAGGCGCTCGCGCTGGTGCGGCGCGCGAGCGCGGCGGCGTAGGAGAGGGCGGAAGGCAACCGCCAAGACGCCAAGACAGCGTCAACTACCTGGCGTCTTGGCGGTTCAAGTCCTTGTCCTTGTCCTTGTCTTCCTCTGCCGGCTGACCGCAGCTACCCCGCCGACCGGCGGGGTTGGGCACGCTTCAGGTAGGCACCCCGAGCCGCGGCAGGACCCACGTCTGGAGCACCAGCCAGCCGACGATCAGCAGGAGACCGACGAGCCAGTCCATCTCAGGCGCTCGGCGCGGCGCCGAGCTCCTGGTTGAGGATCGCGGTGAACTGGGCCTTGGGGCGCGAGCCGATCAGGGTCTGCGTGACCTTCCCGCCGCGGATCAGGAGGATCGTCGGGATCGACCGCACGTTGTAGCGCGTCGCGATCGCCGGGTTCTCGTCGGTGTTCACCTTCACGACCTTCACGCGCCCGCCGTACTCCTCGGCGATCTGCTCGAGGATCGGCCCGACGGCGCGGCAGGGGCCGCACCACGGGGCCCAGAAGTCCACCAGGACGGCGCCCGGGTAGGCCAAGACCTCCTGCTCGAAGCTCGCGTCGGTTGCATGCACGACCTTGTCGCTCACGTATCGCTCTCCTTCTCCCGCGCGGCGTCGCCGCCGCGCACCTGGACTAGATGCGCTCGAGGGCGCGCCGCAGCTTGCCGCCGACCTCGTCGGCCAGCGGCGCCAGATCGTGGTTCTCCACGATCTTGAACATCTCCTTGGGGTCGGCGAACTGAACCTCACTGCCGTCGTCCGTCGCCGCGACGACGACGTTACACGGGAGCAGCAGACCGATCTCCGGCTCCGCCGACAGCGCCCGGTGCGCGAGCTGCGGGTTGCAGGCGCCCAGGATCTTGTAGGCGGGCCGGTCGATCCCGAGCTTCGCCTTCATCGTGGCCTGCACGTCGATCTCGGTCAGGATCCCGAACCCCTCGGTCTTGAGCGCCTCGACCGCGCGCCGGTACGCCTCCTCCATCCCGACACCCTTGAGCTCCTTGCGAAACCCGTATTTGACCTGGCGCATGGTTGTTCTCCTCTCCGAGTTGCGGCCGGTGCGCGCCGGCGTCTGCCCGGTCTGAGCCACGCCGCGCGCAAGCGATTCGTCCGCGCTTCGATGCCGGTCGCGATGTACGGTGATGTGCACCGGTGC
>DASXVK010000695.1:0-3092 GCA_036504295.1 Polyangia bacterium | reverse complement strand
GGGTTGCCGCCCTGCGGCCCGTTCTCCATCAGCACGCGCGAGGCGTCGACGATGGTGAGGGTGGGGCGCATGAGCGCGGCGAGCTCGGCGATGGAGCGCTGGACGTCCTGGTGCAGCGTCATGCGCAGCCGGCCGGTGATGCCGAACCAGTTCTTGAGGCCGCAGGTGACCCCGGTCAGGGGGTGGTGCTTGGCGACCGGCACGTTGATCACCTTCGTCGCGACCACGAACGGCTCGAGGATGTCCCAGATGCCGAGCCGCGGCGAGACGAACACGGGGTGGTAGCGGCTGTCCTCGGGGGCGATGACCTCCGCGCCCGCGGCCCGCGCCGCGGCGAGGATGCCGGAGCGCTCGAGCGCCGCGCGCGACCTGCGCACCGGGCAGTCGCTCACGATCACGCGCCGTGCGTTGGCCTCGCGGCAGAGGCGGACGACCGCGGCCACGACATCGGGGTGGGTGTTCGCGCCCTGCTCCGCGGAGCGGTCCCAGCCGATGTTGGGCTTGATCACCACGACGTCCGCCGGGGTGACGAACTGCGCCATGCCCCCGAGCCGCTCCACGGCCGCCCGCACGTTGCGCGCCGGCTCGGGGCCGCGGGCGATGACCATCCGTGGCGTCGCGGCCGGGAGCTCGATGCGGTGATCGGCGATGTGGCGCGCGGGGCCGCGGGCGAAGCGCTGGTGGCGATCGACGAGGATCAGCCCACCCACGCCCGTCACCCCCGCGCCGAGGATGCAGCCGACGCCGGTCAGCACCCCCTTGAGCACGCGCCGGCGCGTGGTGCGCGGCGGCGGCGCAGGCTCGCTCGCCTCCGGGGCGGCCGCGGCGGTGCGGATGGGGTCATCGCTCGGCGGGGGGGTGCGCGTCATCGCCAGTGATGATAGCACCGCCGGGCGCGGCGGCCGGCGGCGGGGCGCGCGGGGACGGCCGGGAAGCAGCCGGTCTTCGCCATCCGCCAGATCAGCGCCGTCAACCACTCGCCGATGCGCGCCATGGGCTACCTCGTCCTCGGCCGCGACAAGGTGTACGTGAGCCGCATGGTCACCGCGCAGTTCACCGGCTGGGAGCAGGTGCTGCCGGCGGAGATGGGGAAGCTCGCGCTCACCCACAAGGGCAACGCGATCGCGCTGAAGTAGCGGCGGCGCCCCGTCGCCGGCCGCTGGCGTTCGACCGCCGTTCCGTGATACGAGAACGGCATGGACAGCCTGCGCATCCTCCGCCTGTGGGCCGCGGCGGCCTGGGCCGATGGCGAGCTGCACCCGGCCGAGGCGGCGGCGTTGCGGCGATTCATCGAGGCGAGCGACGACCTCTCGGCCGACGCGCGAAGAGAGGCGTTCCGCCTGCTCGACGGGCCGACGGCCGTGGACGTGGACGAGGTGCGCGCGCTGCGCCCCGAGGCCCGCGAGGGGGTGTACCGCGCGGCGCTGGACATCGTGCGGCTCGACCGCAAGGTGACGCCCGAGGAGGAGGGGTTCCTCGAGCGGCTGCGCCGGGTGCTCGACCTCGACGAGGCCGTGCTCGCCCGCATCGAGCTCGTCGCGAAGGGCAAGCGCTGACCCGCGGCGCCTGACGGCGCCGGCCGGGCCGCGGGCGGTGGCGCGCTCCGGGCCGGGTGTGGCACAGTCCCGGCCATGGAGATCAAGATCCCCGACGCGCTCAAGGCGGACGTCCCGGCCACCACCTTCGGCAAGGTCCTCGCCGCGACGCCGGTCGTGATGGCGGTGGTGTCGACGATGCTGGCGGGGCTGGCGTCGAGCGAGATGACGCGCGCGCAGTACGACCGCTCGCTGGGGGCGCAGCAGCAGTCGAAGGCGGGCGATCAGTGGAGCTTCTTCCAGGCGAAGCGGCTGCGCGGCGCCTTGCAGGAGCACACGGCGGATCTGCTCGCGACCACGACCGAGGTGCGCCCGCTGGACCCGGCGGCGCTGCGCGGCGCGGCGGCGGGCGTGCCGGCGCGGCCCGGCGCCGAGGCGATCCAGCGCGAGCTGGCGGCGGTGCTGGCGTCGCCGGCGGGACAGCAGGCGCTCGGGCTGCTGCAGTCCGGGGCCGTGCCGCCGACCGCCGGCGAGACCGCGCCGGACCCGCGGGTGAAGGTGGCGCTCGCGGCGCTGGAGACCTTCAAGCCCGACGCCGAGCTGGTGCCGCTGCTGGCGCAGGTCGATGACGCCATGGTCGCCCAGGCGCTCACGGCGGCGCGGGACCGGGCGCAGGCCTTCGACGCGGCGACCCGGCCGGTGAATCAGGCGATCGATCGCATCGAGGAGCTGCTGGGGCGGCTGACCGCCCTGGCGCAGGAGCGCGGCGCGCGCCCCGGCACCGACGGGGCCGCGGCCGGCGCGGTGGTGCCCGCCGCGGCGCCGGCGGGCGCCGCCGGCGCGCCCGAGCGGGCGCCGACGCTGCGCGAGCTGAGCCGCGACTTCACCGCGGTGCGGCTGCGGTACGCGGCCCTGCGCTACGAGACGGAGGCGCGGCTCAACCAGGTGATCGCGAACATGCACGAGCTGGAGGTGCGCCGGAGCAACTTCTCGGCCGAGCGCCACCACCGTCGCAGCCAGCAGTTCTTCTTTGGCATGCTGGGCGCGCAGCTCGGCGTCATCGTCGCGACCTTCGCGCTCGCGGCCCGCAACCGGAACCTGCTCTGGTCGCTGGCCGCGGCCGCCGGGTTGATCGCGGTGGCCTTCGCGGTCTACGTCTACCTGCGCGTCTGACGCCGCGGCGGTCGGTCAGCGGAGGCGGTACGCGTAGGTGACCGTGGCCCGCTTGCCCTGCGGCGGCGGGAACACGACCTGCTTCGCGGCGGCGGCCGCGCAGCGCCCGGCGGGGGTCTGGCCGTAGCGGCCGAGCGTGGCGGCGCGGGTGATGCGGCCCGTCGGCGCCAGGGTGACGGACAGCGTGACCGTGCCCTTCGTGAGGTTGAAGTTGCGGAAGCACGCGACGACCTGCTTCCGCAGCGGCTCCATCACCCGGCGGACGTCGCGCGGGGACTCGGCGACCCGGCGGCGCGCGGGCGTCGCGGGCGCGGGCGCGGGCGCGGCGGTGGGCGGGCTGGGCGCGGCGGCGGCGGGGGCGGCGACGGCGGGCGCGGGCGCGGG
>DASXVK010000694.1:0-9247 GCA_036504295.1 Polyangia bacterium | reverse complement strand
CGTCGTCCTCGACCAGCGCCGCTCGACCGTCGCCGGCATGGCCGACGTGTGGCTGCCGGTGAAGCCGGGCGCGGACCTCGCCGTCATCCTCGCGTGGCTGCACCTGCTCGTCGCGGACGACGCGTACGACCGGGCGTTCGTGGCGGAGCGCTGCCTCGGCTTCGACGAGCTGAAGGCGCACGTCGCGACGACGACGCCGGCCTGGGCCGCGCGCGAGGCCGGCGTCGAGGAGGCCGCCATCCGCCGCGCCTACGACCTCATCAAGGCGGCGCGGCCGGCGGTGCTCGTCCACCCCGGGCGCCACGTGAGCTGGTACGGCGACGCCGACACGCAGCGCGCCCGCGGGCAGGCGATCCTCACCGCGCTCCTCGGCGCGTGGTGGGCGCCCGGCGGCATCTACCGGCCGGAGGCGCCCGCGGTGCCCGACTTCCCCGGCCCCGACCACCCGGTGCTGCCGAAGGACGTCGACCGGGCCGCGGGCCGCTTCCCCTTCGCCCAGGAGGTCACGACCAACGGCATCCGCGAGGCCACGCGCACGGGGCAGCCCTACCCGATCAAGGGCTGGCTCGTGCACGGGACGAACCTCATGCAGGCCATGCCGAACCGCGAGGAGACCATCGCGGCCATCAACGCGCTCGACCTGCTCGTCGTCTGCGACGTCCAGCCGACCGAGATCACGCGGTGGGCCGACGTGCTGCTGCCCGAGGACCTGTACCTCGAGCGCTAAGCGCTGCCCGTCTACCGGCCGCAGCCGGCGCCGCCGGCCGGGAGCTTCCGCCTGCTCTACGGCCGTAGCCCCCTGCACACGTTCGGCCGCACGCAGAATAACCCGATCCTCTTCGACCTCGAGCCCGGCAACGTGCTCTGGATCCACCCGCAGCGCGCGGCCGCCCTCGGCCTCAAGGACGGCGATCCGGTGCTGGTCCGCAACGCCCACGGCGACGCCACCGGCCCGCTCCCGGCGAAGCTGACCGAGCGCATGTCGGAGGACGCCGTCTACATGGTGCACGGCTTCGGCCACCGCGCCCCGGGGCTCACCCGGACGCACGGCCGCGGCGGCGACGACACCGCGCTCATCCGCGGCTACGCCGTCGACGCGATGAGCGGGGCGACGGGCATGCGCACCGAGTTCGTGACCGTCGAGCGCGCGGCCGCGGGGAGGCGCTAGCCCGTGCGCCACGCGATGATGGTCGATCTCACGAAGTGCGTGGGCTGCCGCGCCTGCGTCTCGGCGTGCAAGGAGCAGTGGGACAGCGGGCCCGGGGCGGCGCGCGACTGGGTGCACACCTACGAGACCGGCGCGCGCGGCCAGGACCTCGCGCTCACCTTCTACCCGGGCCTGTGCATGCAGTGCGCCGAGCACCCCTGCACGACCGACTGCCCGACCGGCGCGACCTTCATGAACGCGCAGGGCGTGGTGGTCGTCGACCCGGACGCCTGCATCGGCTGCGGCAACTGCATCTCGAACTGCCCGTACGGCGCGCGCCACTACGACCCGGCGAAGCAGATCGTCGAGAAGTGCAACCTGTGCCAGCCGTACGTCGCGCGCGGCGAGCCGCCCGCCTGCGTCGCCACCTGCCTCGCCGAGTGCCGCGTCTTCGGCGATCTCGACGATCCGCAGGCGGCGATCACGAAGCTCGTGCAGGAGAAGCAGGCGAAGCCGCTCGTCACCGCGACGGTGAACGTCGGGCCCAAGGTCACCTTCGCCGGCGAGCGGCAGCGCGAGATCATCCTCGCGCAGGGCGTGGTCGCGCCGCCGCGGACGAGCTGGCTCACCGGCGCCTGGGCCGGCCTCACGCTGCCCTTCGCCCGCTACGTCGTGCCGGCGGTCGCCGCGACCGCCGTCGGCGCGGGCCTGCTCGTGAACCTCGTGTCGCGGCGGCGCCGCGCGCCGGTGCACGCGGAGGAGGCGGCCGCGGCGCTGGCCGCGCTGCCCGCGGAGCTGCCGCGCCACCGCGCCGGCATGCGCTTCCTGCACTGGTTCAACGCGCTGAGCTGGGTGCTGCTGCTGCTCACGGGCACGGCCCTCTTGTCGGCGCGCAGCTTCGCCATCTTCGGCCAGGGGTTCCCGCGCTGGCTGGCCGCGCACCTCGGCGGCGTCGCGCCGCTGCTGCGCCTCCACGCCGTATGGGGCCTGCTCTGGGCGCTCGTCATCGTACCGCTTCGGCCGCGCCGACAACCTCGCGGCCATCTTCTACGGCCGCGACTTCCGCGTCATGCGCGTGATGTTCACCGCGATCGTCACGGGCATGCTGGGCCTCTACTTCTGCGACCTCGCGGGCCTCATGCCGCTCGGCAGCATCGGCCTCCTCGACACGTACGTGCTGCCGGAGTTCGTCGGCGGCCTCGTGCTCGGGGCGGGCTTCATCATCGGCGGGTACTGTCCCGGGACGTCCCTCGTGGCGACCATGAGCGGCAAGCTCGACGGGCTCATGTTCATGGTCGGCCTGCTCGGCGGCTCGGCCATCTTCACGCTCGGCTACGACGTGCTGCGGCCCTTCCACCTGAAGACGGCGATGGGCCGGGTGCTCCTGCACGAGTACCTCCGGTTGCCCTCGGGCGTGATGGTCTTCAGCGTGGTGCTCTTCGCCGTCGGCTGCTTCGCCGCCGTCGGCCGCATCGAGGCGCTCGTGAACCGAGGGAGGGCGGCCCGATGACCCGGCTCGACCCCAGGATCGGCGCCGCCGTCCTCGCGGTGCTCGGGCTCGGCTACATGATCGGCTCGCTCGCGAGCGGCCGCAGCGCGCGGGCCGAGCCGCCGCCGGACCTCAGCGCCGCGGCCGGGGAGGCCGGGCTCGACGTCTGGCAGGCCGTGAACCTGCTGCTCGACGGCGCGGCGCTCGTCGACGTGCGGACGCCCGACGAGCACGCCCGCTGGCACGCCCCGGGCGCCGTCAGCATGCCGGCGGCGGGGCCGGCCGCCGTCCGCCCGCTCCTGGGACGCCGGGCGGTGATCCTCATGGCGGCCCGGGACGACGCCGCGCAGCGCCTCGCCGGCACCTTGCGGAGCGAGGACAAGTCCGCGCGGGTCTTCTATCTCGTCGACGGGCCGCGGGCGTGGTACCTCGCCCTCGAGCTGCCGGTGCCGCTCTTCGCCGAGGCGGGCCCGCCGCGCGGCTACGACCAGGCGCTCGCCACGTTGAAGGCCTGGCTGAACCGCCCCGACGCCGCCGCGCGCGGCCCGGCGGTCGCCGCGCTGCAGACGCTGGCGAAGGCCGGCTACCAGCCCGCGCTGCTCAAGACGGGCGGCAAGGCCAAACCCGCGGGCGGCGCGCGCAAGAAGATCGCGGGCGGCTGCGGCTGAGCGACGGGCGCGGCGGCCCGCCGCTGAGGTCGGATCAGTGCGGTCCCCCGTGGCCGCCGCCGCAGCAGGAGCCGGGCACGCACGACTGCGGGCGCTCGCCGCGGCCGCAGCACAGGGGCTCGGCCGCCGGCGCTGCCGACGAGACGGTGTGGGCGGACAGGATGCGCACCGGGGCCGGGCCGCCGCAGCGCTCGCAGGCCGTGGGCGCGCCCCCGAGGATCACCTCCATCACGTGGCCGCACGCGGCGCACTCGTACTCGTAGATCGGCATGCGGGGCAGTGTAGCAACCCTCGTGCCATGCGCCATGACGCGAGCGGCGGCCCGGCGTCGCGCGGCGACGGTGAAACGTCACGCCCGCCGCGCGAGACCGATCGGGGCGATGGATCTGGTCCAGTCGGAGGCTCCCGAGTCCTGGATGGCGCGCCGCGTCGCGCGCCTGCACCTGCTCGACGGCCGTGCCCTGGGGTGGGTCGCGCGGCGACGGCCGCCGTGGGCGGTCCGCGCCATGCGCATGGTGACGCGGACCGGGGACCCGCCCCTCGTCGTCGGGGCGCTCGCGGGGGGCATCCTGCTCAGGCCGGGCCGCGCGTCCGTGCTCGTGGCCGCCGCGACCTCCCTCGCGTTCGGGCTCTTCTCGGCCGCCAAGCGACTCTTCGGCCGGGCGCGGCCGACGGCGGCGCTGCTCGCGGCGCCGGATGAGTTCTCGCTGCCATCCGGGCACGCCACGATCGCGTGGGCGATCGCCGTCACGGTCTCGGCGGTCGCGCCGCGCGCGGCCCCGCTCGTCTGCACCTGGGCCGCGGCGGTCTCGGCGTCGCGCGTGGTGCTCGGCGTGCACTACCCGTTCGACGTGGTCGCGGGCGCGGTGCTCGGCACGGCCACCGCGGCCGGCTGCATCGTGGCCGCCGACGCGCTGCGCCCCGCGGACGAGCTGGCGTAGCGTCCGCGGGCGCCTCCCCGCGGCGGGTCACGCGGCGCCTTCGCCCTCGAGCGTGGCCGCGCCGCCGAGCTCACGCTCGAGGTGCGCGAGCGCGGCGAGCGCGCCCACCCGGGTCGTCACGCCGAGCTTGCGATAGACCCGGTGCAGGCGCGACTTGAGCGCGGCGACGCTGATGCCCCGCGTGCCGGCGAGCTCGCGGTTGCCGCGGCTGCGCGCGAGCTCGATGAGCAGCCGCGCCTCCACGTGGGTGAGGACGAACCGGGCCGCGAGCGCCTCGATGAGGTCCCGCTGCCGCGCGACCTTCTGGCTCAGCTCGACCAGCAAGAGGTCGCCGGCCTCGGCGCGGATCACCTCGGCGCGCCAGCGCACGACGCGGTCCCCGAGCCGCAGCTCGCCCTGCGCGCGGCCGTGCCAGCCCGCGTCCACCTCCGCGGCCAGCCGGTCGGCCGCGGGGCGGCTGGCGAGCACCGCGCGCGCCGCGGCGTTGAGGTAGCGCACCCGGCGCGCGCCGTCCACGAGCAGGATGCCCTGACTCAGGCTCTCCAGGACCGTCCTAGCGATCGTCCCGTCCATCCCCGACCCCACGGCTGCCCTCGAGCACCGCCAGCAGCGCGTCGATGACGGCCCCGCGCGCCTCCTCGGGGGAGGCCACGCCGAGATCGACGGCGAGAGACTCGCGCTGCTGCACCGCGAAGCGCGCCAGGAGGAAGGTCAGGCTCACCGCGGTGGTGCGGGCGGCGCGAGTCGTGAGTGACAGCTCTTCGGCGATGACCTGAGCCAGTCTTTCGATGCCGGGCAGAAAATGGTGTTGCTCGGTCGACGGCGTGAAGCGCCCGTGATCGAGCACCTGCCGCAGGAGGATGCGGACGCCGTCGCGCTCCTGGTACGCGACGTCGTAGGCGCGCTCGAGCACGCCGCGGTGATCGTGCGCGGCGAGGGGCGGCAGCACGGACTGCGCGCCCGCGAGCAGGCGGCGATACACCTCGGCCACGCACGCGTCGTGCAGGCCTTGCTTGTGGTGGAAGTGGAGCGCGATCGTCGCGACGGTCACGCCCGCGGCCGCGCCGATGGCGCGCACGGTGGCCCCGTCGAAGCCGTGGGTCGCGAAGAGCCCCAGCGCGGCGTCGAGGATGCGCTGCCGGGTCGTGGTCGCCTTGGTGCCCGGGGGGCGGCTCATCGCCACATTAACAAGCGTTTGTTTATCGCTGTCAAGATGGCGTCGACGCGTAAAACTGACCGACTGGCGATGACTTACATCATTAGAAACTTTGGTTGCTTGCGTTGCATATTCCGATGGGACGATAGTGGCCTGACACGAGGAGGATCGCATGGCCGCTCGCCCGCACCCGTCGTCCCTCGCCCATGGCCGCTCCCGCCAGACCGGGAGGTCGACGCTCGCCTGCGCCGCCGTGGTCCTCATCCTCGGCCTCGCGGCGGAGGCCGGCGCGGTGCACATCACGGGCGCCCTGTCGACCTGGAGCCCGACGCCGAGCGCCGACGGCAGCTTCTTCGAGTGGGGGCCGCGGGTCGCCAACCGGCAGCTCACGTGGAGCACCTCGTGGTTCGGCGCGACCTACCCCGGCGGCCCGTGCGTCTCGTACTCGGGCAGCGGCACCTTCTCGAGCGACGCGAGCGGCAACTTCGACACCGGCACGCTGCCGTCCTCGGCCATCCCCGCGACGCGCATGTACCCCTGCCGCGCCGGGATCACGACCATCCCGCCCTTCTGGGCGGTCACCATGATCCCGTGGGGCAGCGAGGCCTGGGGCCTGTGGGACAGCGGCTACCGCTATGGGTCCTACTACGACATCCCGGCGACCTACACCGTGAGCCCGGCGCGGGTGCCCGAGGCCTACAGCCAGGACGGCACCTTCTGGGCGCGGCGGTTCGGCACCGGGTCGAAGCCGATCTTCTTCATCGAGGGCTTCGACCCGGGCGACACGGTCAAGACCGAGCGGCGCTCGTGCCCCTCGGGCTCGGTGCCCTCGAGCGACACCAGCTCGCCGGCGAGCGTGATGCGCTGCGACGGCATCCTCGAGCTGCTGCGCGCCACCATCATCGGCTACAAGACCGTCAGCGGCGTGCAGAAGCCGGTCTCCTTCTTCGACTTCGCGACCGGGCCCAACTACTCGCTGTGGATCCTCGCGAACGGCAACTCGTCGCTCGGCGGGCTGCGCGGCGACGATCGCGTGCTCACGAACACGGCGGGCCAGCAGGTGCTCATCCCCAACTTCCAGGGCCAGACCTACCAGGCGATGAAGCTCATCCGCGACATCGTCAAGAACCAGGTCCCGGCCTACCAGGGCGGCAAGAACTTCGGCCACTACAACCAGCCGCTCGTGGTCGCCGGCTTCTCCATGGGCGGCCTCCTCGCCAAGGTCGGCCTGGAGAAGTGGTGCGGCGGCGCCTGGCGCACCAACTGGGCCGCCTCGGGCTACGCGGCCCTCGGCCCCCAGTTCGGCCTCGAGCAGGATTGCCCCAACGTCCGGCTGTGGGCCGCGGCCGACGCCCCGCTCGGTGGCGCCAACGTCCCGCCCGCGCTCGCCCGCTACATCTGCGACCAGAACGTCATGAGCGGCGGCCACTGCTGGAAGGTGGGTAACAACGCGGCGGCGGAGATGGTGTGGAACTGGGTCAACACCGGCACGTTCTACAACGCGCCGGGCAACCTCCCGACGGTCGTGTGCAACACCAACTGCGTCGATCAGGACGGCTGCGCGTCCTCGGAGTCGAGCTTCACGCAGTGGTGCGGCCAGGGGAGCTGGCACGGCACCGCGTTCTGGAACTGGGTGGGCGCGAACCTCCCCAAGCCGAAGCGCGCCGGCGTGCTCATCCCGAGCGTCGTCAGCAGCCACGGCGACTGGCCGTTCTGGGACCGGGGCGAGTGGCGCAACCCCGGCGACACCTTCATGCAGACGCACATCCACAACATCTTCATCGGCGACCACTGGCTCGAGCTGAACACCGCCGGCATGGCCGACGACATGGGCGCCGGCTCGTCGATGAACAACCTGCTCTCGCTCAACGGCCTCTCGGGCACCGTCGACACCGGCAACTGGCTCATCGGTACGGTCGACTACGACATCCGCATCACCTCCTCGCGGCTGCCGACGTTCATCCGCAGCAAGTCGTCGCTCGAGTACGAGCCCTACTACAACACCTCGACCATGACCGACCCGTACAACCAGGGCTGGAACAACGGCATGAACATGCACTCGGACTACGCGTGGAGCGGCATCTACACCCAGCCGCACCTCGGGCCGTTGCCGACCGGCGCCGCCAGCATGATCGCGGCCTGGGTCGACGAGATGATGGTCGGCAAGAAGACCGCGCCGCTCTGCTACCACCCCTACAAGCAGCGCGGCATGAAGGACGCGGACGCGAGCATCAACCTCGCCACCATCGCGCCCGCGGCGAACTGCCGCCAGCCCTCGAGCGAGATCGGCGGCCAGCCCGGCGTCGACGACGACGGCGACGGCATCATCGACGACGACCCGCGCTATGGCGCCTCGTGCGGCGACGGGTTCTGCGACAAGGACGAGCTCGAGTACTGCCTCTGCCCGCAGGACTGCCCGGCCTACCCACCGACCTGCAAGGTCTTCACCAACGTCTGCGGCGACGGCATCTGCAGCCCCGGCGAGACGGCGAGCAGCTGTTGCGCCGACTGCGGCACGAACTGCCCGATCCTCATCGACCCGGGCCCCCCTTCGTCGCGCTGATCCTGGTCGCGCCGCGCCGCCCGGCCCATACTCGATCCTCCCATGCCCGCGCCCGCCTCCCCGCGCCGCCTCGTCGTCCTTGGCCTCCTCGGGCTCGCCGTCGCCGTCGGCGGGCTGCTCCTGTGGCGCACGCGCGCGGCGCCGCCGCCCGCGCCGGTGGCCGCGCCGCCGGGGTCGGAGGGCGTCGCCGCCGCCGCCCGCGCGCGGCCCGCCCCGAGCGCGCCGGCGACCGCGCCGTCGTCGGCGCCGGCGGTCGAGGCGCGCGCCCTCGGGGCGCGCGCCGCGGCGGCCCGGATCGCCATGTCGAGCGAGAAGGTGTTCAAGAACGGCCTGCGGGCGAGCCTGCACGCGCTGCGGTCGCGCTTTGGGCTGAGCGACGTGCTGCAGCTCCAGCTGGACCTGACGAGCGGGCGCGGCACCCCCGTGGGCGGCCACGGGGGCACCGAGGTCGTGTGGCGGCGCCGCGACGCGACGGATCCGCCGCAGAAGGCCCAGCTCGTCGAGGACCCGAACGCGCCGGGCCACTACGGCGCCTACATCGAGCGCCGCGGGGTCACCGACGAGCACGATGTGGACGTGCAGGTGATGGTGCACGAGACCGGGCTCCCGGGCGCGCCCGGCGAGGTCGGCGTGCTCGCCACCTCGGTCCACGTCGGCGGCGAGCCGCTCGCGCGGCTCCGGCCGCCGCCCGACGTCGCCTGGACCGACGCGGGCATCACCGTGACCGTGATGGTGAACGGCACGCGGCCCGGCCGCGGCGCCGTGTACGGCCGGCTCGAGGACGGCGCCGGCAATCCCCTCGCCGAGGCGGCCGACGCGCACGCGCTCGAGACCGGCGCGAACGCCTTCGTCCTGCGCTTCGGCCCCGTGGCCCGTCGCTCCGACCCGCAGGCGAAGGACCTCCGGCTCGCCGGCGTCACCCTGTTCGCCGGCGACGACCTCGCGGCCGTCGACCACTTCTGGTACCCGAAGCCGCTGATCCCGTAGCGCGGCAAGCGCTAGGCTCCCAGCCGCGCCAGCGCCTCGGCCACGGCCTCGGCGACGTCGGCGTCCGGGTCACCGCGGAGCGCGGCGAGCGGCGCCCGCGCCCGCGCGTCCCCGAGGACGCCGAGCAGGTCGGCCACGTCCCCGCGCAGCCGTGCGTCGGCGCCGCCGAGCAGCGCGACGAGCGCGGGGATCAGGCCGGCGAGGCACCCCGGGCTGCGCTCGTGCGCGAGCTGCAAGGCGAGGAGCACGGCCACGCGGTGGCGAGGCCGCCCGCGGGCAGCAACGCCAGGAGCGCG